>NZ_CP070496.1:3600000-3937850 GCF_016925535.1 Natronoglycomyces albus
GGAAATGCCCTTGGCCCAATAGCTATTGGTCAAAAAGTCGTGCACGACCTCAAAGTCAATCCGGCTTCGGTCAGTCGAGAGTTCATAGGGGCCCTTGTGCTCGGTCAAAACCGCGAATTCATCCATCGCCCGATCCTATGAGGAAAAACCGGTCCTGCCCACGCGGCGACAGACGCGGGCGGCGCTGGCGTGGTTACGTCGGCGTCCATGTCCGCAACGTCACTTGTGGGCGCACGGCCTGCTGACTAAATGTTTGGCCACGTATATGGGGCATGAACCGCGCCGCTGGACGCGGAAGATGCGTATCTGCGGCACGGCCAGTACGCTGGAGCCAAGAGCACCTTATTGGCGTGCAAGGAGAGTTCCATGGATTCCTTCGACGACGAACTCAGCTGGCCGTCTGTGCGCAGGGAGGTCACCATCGCCGATGTCGAGTTCCTTGAGTCCCAATCCGAAGACGTCGCCGAAGCGCTCGCCTTTATCTTCGCCGAAGAAACCTTCGACTATCTGCCCATCGAGTTGTCGAATGACTTCCTCGCCGCCAAAATCAAAAACGACAGCCTAGTGCGCATTATCAGCCAGCTGCGTAAAACCCTAGAGGAAGAGCCATAACCCCATGCCTGGCCACGAACCCCCCTCCCCTGAATCGATAGATGGGTTCCGGCTGCGCCTGGGGGCCTTTGAGGAGACCGTGAAGTGCCAGGAGGCGTTCCGCGAGGGCTTCTACAAGCCCACCGTGATCGAGGTCAACAAAGTCGGCAACGGTCACCAAGCCTCCGGCGAAGTTGCCCGCCGCATCTGTGTTAACTATCGGGACTCCGATGGCGACATCGCCATGGACACCCAGACTCTAGAGCGGGAGATCGACGAACTAGATACCGCCGCTGGCCATGAATTAGTAGTGACCGGTGCGGCTTATGCAAAAGCACACATTCAAGGTTGCAATAGGCGCCGTTAATATCTGCTCAGGTTGTCCGTGACCTGGGGTGTTGGGGTTCTATGCGTCGGTAGCCAGTTCCCGGCAGTGATCGCCGAAGCCACCAATGCGCACACGACCGCACGGGGCGAAAGGAGCGCGTGGGCCACGATACCGCCCACGCATCACCTGGCTCGCCGGAGAGCCCATCCTCAGACGCTGAACGGATACGCCCCCGCCCGTATGGATAGTCGGTTTTCGCTGCTGATACAGGTGGACCCGGCACTGTTGGGCAGCCGGTGCACAAGAGTGCCGGGGTAAAGAGTTGAAATCCCGAGAAACCGAGTTTTCAGTTATGAGACGTTTTCGTAGGTGGAGCAGTTATCCGGCCAGAGGGGAACATTCGTGCATGCGCGGAGTTTCTCAATTCCAGAAGACCAAGTTCCAGATCGGGCAGAACTATTCTTCCCCTCCTGCGTTTCGATGCGGTGCCTCGTGTTACTCCCTACCACGAAAAAGTTGGAGTAAGCATTAAAGCCATCCATTCTCGTATCGGTTACTTCAACACCTTTATCCTGGGAGTGAGTGGTGGCGCGGGCACCGGATACCTCCGCTGTGGCAGAAAAGGCTGGCGCGGTCGCGCCAAGGACTCCAGCGGTTGTGACGGCAATGATCGCAGTCTTGAACCAGGCTTTTGAGTGCTTACTCATATCTTCCTTTCATTGTTTAGTCCCTAATAATCGGGCCGGTACACAAGGCGGTGTCCGTTGTGGAAGGCGATCTGCGCCCGTGTACACGTCTATGGTTTTACCAACGGAGACTTATTCTCGGCCGGGTCGCCAACGCTGGGAGCAGGCGACGGCTATGGAAGATGCCCACCACCACATCAGAATTCCGGTCGCGGTAACGACCACGGTCACCAAAGTTGCCGTACCCCACCCCGGTGGACTACTGGTGTAGAGAGTCAGGGGACGCGTAATCCAGATGCCAATCGCTACGCCTATGAGAACAGTGGCAGTGATAGGGGCTGCCACACTCCATGCGGCGATACGGCGATGAGTACCAGCGGTTCCAGTGATTGCGGCTAGTGGCGCCAATGCTGTGCCATAGCGGAGGAATTCACCGGCGGCGGCGACAGCGGCGACTAGGCCCAGCAAGGCCAGACCTGTGATACCAAAAAGGCCGATCCACCGCGACTGTTCCCGAATGGGGATCGCGCCATTGCCCCACCGCTCGCCAGGCGTAGTCACGGTCGCCTGTTGCGGGAAAACTCGGGCCGAGCGTTTCAATTCAGGGATGGAGAAGCCACTCCCGGACTTGTCGATCATCAGCAATGCGGCACCATCTGCAACTGCATCGGCGACATCGCCCTGTCGTGTCTGCAATGGGTTGTGTCCCAGCCAAACGGCGAGAAACGGGTCGACCGTACGCGGGTCTATTTCTGTTTCGTCAGTGCTATGGCAGGGAGAGCCAAGGTCAGCAATATCCTCGCAACTTCCGGCCAGCAACGTGATGTTCTCCTGGGACTCCTCGTCCCATACAGTCTCTATCGCCAGAATCTTCGCGTGGTCGTCGACGGTACCTAGGAACTGGTCAGTGGCGGTGATATCGGTGGAACCATTGGGGCTGACGGTTACCGTACTGGTCCCAAACTGCGCTTGGTGTAGCTCGGCCGTTTCGGAGTTTCCAGCCAGCAAGGCTTGGTAAGCCGCGGCAAGGAAGAAGAGCACGATGCCCATGGCGAGACCGGTGACCTGACGAGTAATGGCTCGGGGCCGAGCGTGCATCCAGGATCCGGCTATCAACATTGGAGCATTCCGGCGAGCCCGGCCTGTACGGGCCAGTGATTTTCCTGCCCAGGAGGAGGCGACTCCGATGACCGCTGGCAATGTCACCATTGCGCCGATAGTTCCCAGCCAGTGGAAGATCATGTATCCGGGGGTGTACATGAAGAACTGCGGCAAGATGACCGCGATGCTTATAAAAACGGGGCACAGTGAAGCGACGATGATCAATCGGCGGTGCCGGGGAGCAGGAAGCGGTCGGGTGGAATCGTTGCGAACCTTGCCGCCTCTGGCAAGGCCCAGCGCAATCGACACGGTCACGGCGATTCCGATAAAGGGCGTGGCAGCCAGCGGCAGCCAGTGGGAGCGGACATCATCGGCGGCAATGGTGAATTCCGCATACGGCAGATTGATATCGAAGACGAGCACAAACGGAAGCAGAAGTCCGGCGAAAACGGTCCCAGCCAGAATCGGCGGAGCGGTTTCCCCTATCGCAATCCACCTGCGATGCCGTGCTGTACCGCCCAGGATCATCACCAGATGTTCCCGCCTATCCCGGGAATGCGCTGCGATGCGAGCCGCTATGAACATCAAGGCGCATGCGGGTATCAACAGCATCGCAATGGCCAAGGCCGCCAAAGCACCGACCGAAAAATCCTGTTCTTGTAGGATCCAGTGCACACCGTGGGAGTTAATAGTGTCATCTACGCCCCATCCGCTTATACGCTCGGTTGCGGAGGAATCGGCGTACTCCAGATCCTGGAGGGGTCGGACATAGGCCAGTAGTTGCCCGGCGTCCAGAAGCCCTTCCGAGCCGATAGTCCCCACCACATCGCCATAGCGTGATTCGATTTTTTCGGAACCGCCCTTTTCGAGCAATGCCGGGGATAGGACCGCTTCACCGGGCTGGGGCCAATGACTCAGTCCGGGCGGGAGCGGCGCGTCCTCACCCAAAGGAGAGAGGTAGAAAACTTCGAACTGCCTACTGCCTTGTAGGTTGTCGAAAATGCTTTGCACGAGCACAACTGAGGATTGGGATGTGTCCGTATCGGCGTAAACGGGCGTTCCATCCAGGGCCCGCTGAGCGCGTTCGGAAGCGACGGCGAATGTGACGGCAAGTGTGGCAACCGATATCACGATCATAAAGGCGGCGAACGCCAGTGCGGCGAATCGTAGTCCACCGGCTTCCATATTCCGTGCTGCCCCAAATCCGATCCGTGCGGCAATAACACGAGGGTTTCGAGGACGGTTCATGCAAGCTCGTCCCTTACTTGGAGACGACCGTCGACAATCTGCACTATCCGGTCTGCGCGAGAGGCCACGTTTAGGTCATGAGTAACAGTCAGGAGCCCACAGTGGTGAGAGACCGGCAGCTCGAACAGAATGGAGGCGACTTGGTCTCTAGTCTTCTCGTCCAAAGCCCCGGTGGGTTCATCGGCGAGTATCAGGCGGGGTGCATTTATCAGCGCCCGCGCGACGGCGACCCTTTGCCGTTCTCCTCCAGACAAATGTGCAGTCGGAGCAGTCGTGACAACTCCAAGTGTTTCCAGTAGAGAAGCAGCTCGCTCATAAGGGTCAAGGGCATCCGGGCGGGGGTTAAGCAACGCGGGCAGGGCCACGTTTTCTGCCGGTGTGAGTTCGGGAAGGATTTCCCCGAACTGGAAGACCATGCCCACTGCGGAGGCGCGCAGGTTCGCCAGCGCGTCCCCTCGCAAATCAGTGAGGGCTGTTCCATCGATGACGACTTGCCCCGAGGTGGGAGAAATAAGACCGAGAATAACCGAGAGCAGGCTACTCTTTCCCGAACCCGACGGCCCGAGAATGGCGAGGGATTCGCCTGCGTTGACGGTGAGGTCGGCGGAGGTGAATATAGTGCGTTCTCCAAGAGTCAGGCACAGGTCGCTGACCGACAGGACTGGGGATGTGTTCGGCATGCCTCTTGATTCTGTTCAGGGGGCTGGAGAGAAGCGAAGATTGCGGGCAGGGTCGCACTTGGGCGCCCCTGCCCGAGGGAGGAATTCAGCTACCACGGAACTTTGCGGTAGTCAGTGCAAGAGTCGGGAAGCAGCGTCCTATTCAGGCACGTGTTGTGGCGGTCGATACCCGCCTCATAGAGGCCGGACTCGGCGCATGAACCCTTACCGCCGGTGGTTTCGATGCGTTTGCGAACGCTGTCGTTGCGAACGTAAAAATTGGAATATACATCCCAGCCGTCCCAAGAGGTGTCACAGACTCGTACACCACGCTTGTTGCCGTACGTTTCGGAATATCCGTCCGCGCTTTGGAGTGACACGGCTCCATCGACTGATCCGGAGACGAGTAGTTGCTCGGCTGCTGCGGGGGTAACGGCTCCCATCACTCCCAGAGCAGTCACCGATATAAGGGCAGCTTGAAGCCAGCGTTTGGCCTTCATTTGGTACAATGTCCTTTCATTGTTAAGTCCCCCGTGAATGAGGGATTGATAGTGGGGTGGGCGGTATCCGTTGTGGAAGGCGATTACCGCTCACTTCTTTAGGAAAGTATCATATCTATTGCTCTGAGTCACTCCATGCCGGTTTGTCCGGTTTTTGGCCGCTGTCCTATAGGGAATCCGCAAGCTGAACAGGCAATCATGGTTCATTCGCCCACCAGCATGGCCGCTCGGGGTCGTTGAGCCTTTTCGAAAGCGCACGGTCAAGGCCGCACAAGGCAACTTAAGCTCCGTGGCAGCTAGCGCCGAAGGTGCCATTTGCGCAAGTCTCGAAGCTCTCCAGGGTGCGAAGACCCCCTCTAACGGTACGGTTAATGAGAACCCCCTCCGTGAGGCGTTTGGAGTCCGGCCATGGGAACTAGTGACGCATCCTCCAACAGGTCTTTTCCCAACCCCGTTCAACCTGGAGACATCACCCTCGCGCAGGTCGATTCCCTTCAAGCTCAGTCCGACGACGTCGCTCATATGCTCACATCGATTCTCGCCGAAGAAACCTTCGACTATCTGCCCATCGAGTTGTCGAATGACTTCCTGGCCGCCAAGATCAAAAACGACAGCCTGGTACGCATGATCAGCCAGCTGCGTAAAACCCTAGAGGAAGAGCCATAACCCCATGTCTGGCCACGAACCCCCCTCCGCCGAATCGATAGACGAGCTCCGGCTGCGCCTGGAACGACAGCTGCTATCCATAGACGAGGCCATCGCCACCGCTTCCGAAGGCCGCAAGAACTTCGAAAGCATGATCGATGAAGACTCCCCGGTCGAGATGTTCAACGCGACCCTACGAAACAGCCTGGAGAACATCAACCGCTTCACCAAGCATCTCTACCAACTACGCCAACGGGTCTACCAAGAGCTCAACGCATTGCAAAAGCATTGAGGGGCATTCGGATGGCTGGCACAGGACTTGGGATGTGCCCTTCATTGAGTTGGTGCCCCAGCCAGAGGACGATGAAGAGGTCGCCGGGTTCGGAAACCTTCGGCACGACGTTCCATCGGGCCCAACTAACTCTTCGTGAACGTGGCGCACTCGCGTTCGAGGTAAGCCAGTCGCCATGGTGCCCCGGACATTGAGAAACCTACGCCCGGTTCACCTCTGGTCACTGTGGTAACACCGTGTCGTCAACGTGACGCAATCGAGTGAGACTGGCACATTCTCGACCAGATATTCTTTGCACGGTTCGGTAAGATTGGTTTCTGAAAATTATCGTGCCCCTTGCTTGAATAAACGCCGTTGGGGCGTAGTCACAATCTAAATTCGCCAGCCTGCCCCAGGCTGGCGTTGATCCTGGTTGAGGAGATTTCACCGATGGTCCTGACCCCTATGGCCGATGGTGGTGGAGCCGCTTCCGGTAGCTCCGCTATCCAAAGCGCCGTCGCGAAAGCGGCATTGTATGTGGAGCCGCTGGAACTCGAAGAGTTCGCCGCCCGCGCGGCCGAGCTCGAGGAAGCCATTAGCAACGTAGTCGGGCTGCTGTCGCAGCAGCGCGGATTCATGATGCCTGGTATGCGGGCCTTCTCAATGCCCTCAGTGACCACCTTCGACGGGGAAAATCTCCAGCTGGGAGCTTTTGAAGAGGCCGTGAAGTGTCGGGAGGCGTTCCGCGAGGGCTTCTACAAGCCCACCGTCATCGAGGTCAATAAGGTCGGCAATGGTCACCATGTATCGGGCGAGGTTGCCCGCCGCACCTGCGCCAACTATCGAAACTCCGATGGCGACATCGCCATGGACACCCAGACCCTAGAGCGAGAAATCGACGAAGCTGGCCGCGACGCCGACAGTGCCTTTGGCGCCGATAGCCCCGGAACGCAGGGTTAGGAGCACCTGATGGCTACCAATGATTACATCGCCAAGTACAACCAGTACAGCTTCGAACAGTTGTGGTCGATGCTGTTCACCGACGCCGATCCCACCAGTGTGGCCATGGCCGCGCTGCCGTGGAAGAGCGTCCGCGAAACCCTGGAGGACGCCAACAACCGCGTGGCCTCCAGCGTTAGTCGGCTGATGCAGGGCTGGCAAGGCGAGGCGGCCGACGAGTTCGCCGACCGGATGGACAAGCTGAGCGAGTTCTCGTCAAGACTTGCCGGGTACATCGAGGAAACCGAGGCCAAGAGCATCCCCTTGTTGTCTGCGGCGCTAAAGGAAGCCCGGGAAAAGGCGGAGTCGTATCCGTTCAATGCCTCGCGGATGTCGTATGAGGAGTGGAAGGCGTCTCGCCCGCCTTGGGAAATGGACGACCGGGCCCATTATGAGAACGAGCAGCGCAAAGAGCGGCTATTGATGGCCAGCTACGTGGGAAAACTTGCCGAAACATACGACGAGGTAAGCGACAGATTCGACACAGAGCCTCCCCCAAAGCCCGCTCCGGGTACTCCGGGGGAGAATGCTCCATCGCCCGGCGGACCGCTGTTCGGTAATGACGGCTTGAATGGACGTTCGGACGGTTCTCCGGCAGTCATCGCCTCGAATAGCGGTTCGACGGGGTCAATGGGTTCCACAGGATCGAGTAGTGGCCCTGTTCTTCCGGCCGGTTCGGGCGCAATTGGCGCAACCGACGGTGTTGATTGGCAACTGTCGGGCGAGGGCGACGCCGATGAATCTGGGGCAGGTCTGTACGCGGGCACCGCTGGCCCCGCAGCTGGTCCGGCTGGCGGTGGGGTTGGTTCGATTGCCGGTGCTTCAAGCGGATCTATCGCTACCGGTGCCGGGGCGGCGGCTATTGGGGTTGCCGGTTCGGGTTCAGCCGCCTCGACGGCCAGCACTCGCGGGGGTTCCACGGGCTCTCGCGTCGGTCCGGGCGGTACCACAGCCTCCTCTACTGCCGCAGGCAAAGGCACTGCGGCGGTTATGGGCCGTGGAGGGGCCGGTACCGGTCGTCCGGGTGCGGGCATGATGGGTGCCGCTGGTGGGCGTCCCGGTGAGTCCGGGGAGGAAACCGAGGGTGGCCCGGAGAACTGGCTGACCGAACAAGACTTCGACTGGACCGCATTCGACCCGAACTCAGGTCCGGCCGATGATTACGATCCGAAAGCGATTCGTGAGTGGGAACGTATGTATGACGCATGGATGGCCCGCAAAGCACAAGCCACGGAATGAACATTGTTAGAGGTGGGCCCGGTGACCTTACGGTCACCGGGCCCACCTCTCTTGTGGCTTAGTACTGTGGCGGGTGGCTGCTGCCTTGTTGGCCCGGATACTGGGGCCATGGCGCATACGCCTGCGGTTGTTGTCGGGCTTCCTTGCGTTTCTTGAGCACCAAGAAGATCGTCACCGCGATGATGTCGAGCACGATGAACCCCACCAGCAACCAAAAGACCAGCGGGCTCAACCCCAAAATCCGATCATCGGGCGCAGCCCCCACCGGGCCAGCCGCCTCAGGCGAAGCTGTGGGCTCCTCTTCAGCCTCCTGACTGGCACCAGACTCACCCATCGGATACCCCAAGGGATTCTCACTGACCGTATCGATACCTTCAGCAGCCACCGCCGCACCAGCATCAATCAGACCATGCCCAAACTGATCCGCAGGCCCAATATCAACAGCAGTACCCAACATCCGCGCAATCGCATTATTAGCATCAATATCGGAATCAGAAGCCAGCACTAGAGCTGCGACTCCGCCGATAAGACCAACCGTCAACGACGTACCCCAGAACTGTCGATAGAGCGGATGATCGTCCTCTTGCCAGATGGTCGTGTCAGCGGCTGTGATGTCCGCTGCCGGACCAGCCGCATCGATATGCGGACCGGTCGTTGAGTCCACATACAGTTCGCCATTGACATCCGTACCCGACACAGCCAATATCCCATCGGTCGCAGCAGGGTGGAACTTATCAGCATCAGGATCGTTCCCGGCGGCTGCCAGGACAAGCACATCGTTGTCAACCGCATACTGATACGCCTCAAGGTCGACATCGTAGATTCCGTTGGAACCGAATGGAAGCACTAGAACGTCGGCACCATTATCCACAGCCCAACGAATCTCACTGTCGATCGGCGCAGGCGGAAGATCGACGGTTTCAAATTGGTCAAAGCGTCCATGGGTAGTCTTGACTGGCATCAAAGTGGCTTCCGGAGCCACGGCCAGCACCAATGACGAGACCAACGTTCCGTGACCGTCCTGGTCGTGAAAGGCATCGTCCTCACTATCGAAGGTGCTGTACCCCTCATGGACGTTCTTGTCTTCAAAATACGGGTGCGAGGCGTCTAGACCGGTATCGAGCACCGCCACCGTGATGCCTTCGCCCTGCGTGTGCTGCCAAGCCTCTTCCACGTTCAACGCATCCAACGCCCAACCACCCACCTCATCAGCATGAGCCGGAGCCGCCCCCAAAAACAACGCCGCCGAAGCTCCCAACGTGGCCGCAATAGCGGCCGCACCCCATCGAGACGCACGAGATCGCGGCCTAGCGGTCTGAGACATGGCTGGGGTGTCCTTTCGCTGGGGTATATCCGCCTCAAAGCCGGTATCGCAAGCCAATGAATGCACGCTGGCGGATACCGCGAACTTCTGGACGGGAGCTCTCCGGGTGGGTGCGTAGCGCTAAAAAATGACCGGTTGCGCCTTTAACACCATACCGAGAATCGTAAGACCGCACCAAATCAACGTCCGGCCCTGCCGATCTCAGTAAGCGAACGTCGCACGATAAACCGACACAATTCCCACTGACCACGATCCCCGACGGCCCCGGTCGCCGATGAACCGAATTCAGATCGACATAGATGCCACCGGCTAACTCATCACCTCCCAGTTCATTGCATGTCGCTCCGGTCTCAACCCATGAGCAGGCTAATTCCGAGGCTTGTAGCCGTCACGTTGACTTGTTATTCCGGGCCCGATGCGAACTAACGCGTGCATGTGCTGGTGATGCAGTGTCGCCGTGGCATCGTCGTTGCTGCGGTGACGTTGCTGGTGGTGACGTGCGTTGACGGTATCGGTGTGCCGCCTGTCCTGGTGGGGTCGCCACTGTTGGATCGTTGCGGCTAGTTTGACGTCGTCGCGGCTCGCATTGGCCCGGGTTTCTGTTGTGTGGGTTGAGTTGTTGTGAAGTTATGTCCCGTCTGGTCTGGGAATGGCTGCCGTGATTCCGTGCCGGGCTAGTTGTCTGACGCCTGGTGGGAGTAACTGTGGTTGCTCTTGCGTAGAGTTCTAGGCCGGTTTGGTTTCTGCGGTGCGCGATCCGGTCTCGGTTGAGGGTTTCTCGTCTAGATCGATCTGTCCTCGGTGAGGTCCGGATATCTCATCCAGCGGGGTTCGGTGCCGTTACGGTGGGGTCATTCTTGTCCGACAGTTAGCTTGACTGTCAGGGCCACCCCAACCACAGCGATTTACGAACACTTCCAGCATGGGTTCGTGTTGCTCACCTGGCGGGTGAGCTGCGATAGGTCTTTGGTATCGACAGGGCGGACGGTCTTTGGTGTCCAGACACCGCCACCCGGTCAGATCAGGTCAGGTCAGGTCACTTGGTTACTCGGATTCAGGTTTGTGGTGTGTACACAGGTCCGGATGTGCGGCCGCGTAGGTGGTGAAGTTCTCCGCGAAACGTTTCAACCCGTAGGCGGCTTGGCCGAAGACGAGGGTTTTGATCCACCAAGCGCCCGATGGCAGCAGGTAGGCGCGCACGATGGGGTCGCCCTCGCGCGATTCCTCCCGATGTACGGCGATCGAGTCGCCCATCCAGGAGCCATACAGGTAGTAGTAATACCCATCGGAGAGAAACCGGCCGTAAAACTTGCCCGGCTCCAGGCGTGCCCCCAACAAATCAAGCTTGGAAAACCTGCTGGTGACATTCGCCGGGGCCGGTTGCCCGTTCGCCCAGCGCACCGGAGGACCGTTCCCCGAACCCAACACGTGAGCGTTTCCCGGACGCACCGGTTGGCCGTTAGCTGAACTTACCTGGTGGTCGTTGCCTGAGCCCATCGGTCGGCCGTTGGCCGGGTTCGTCGGCTGGTCCTCGCCGGAGCGCATCGCCGGGATACCGAGATTGCGCGGGTTCATGACGCACCGCCCAGCAAAGACTCGGCCAGGTTTTGCGACACCTGGTTGAGGATGGCGTCCTTCCACTCAGGTGAACGGGCCAGAAACGGCGTCTCCCAGGTGACTTCACCCAACTGGCCCCGAACCAGGGCGATCGTGGCCACCGGAATAACCAAGGACTGACCCTGCAGGTTCAACGCCAACGCCGAACCGCGTTCCGGATGCGGCGAGACCATGTAACGACCCGGCCCAAAGGCGAACTCGACAACCTGGTTACCGGTCGTCTTCACAGGCGGCGACACAGGCGAGCCCGACGATCTCGACGACGTTGAATAGACCGTTTCCGGACTGGTCGCCTCATCAGCGCTGTGGTGTGTGGCTGCCGCATCGGCCGACTTCGCCAGATCACGACACCGGCCAACCGAGCCCGCCGCGTACGTCGGTTGAGAGGTGGCTGCGGAGATCTCATCACTCATTTCACACCGCCAAAAGTCAGCACCGAAACCCGCATCTGCCTGGGCATATGCGGGTCAAAAAGGTGTGAAGATGTGGGTGTTGACTGCTCGTTTTTGGGTGTGCGGCAGCGTATGGTGGTTCGTAGCATTACGAACTCCGTTTCTTGATGCTGTGAGGGTGGTCCGCCGGAACATGTTTAGCGGCAAGGTCCGTCGGACCACCTGTTTCCATATGAACTTGTGCGCCCCGAACCCTACGGATTCGTGAACGCGTGTGCCCCATGCGATGCCGTGCTGCACACGGATCACATCGGATAGTTCGGAACTATCCCCGAACAAAATCCAGAAGTCAACGACCACACGCGTTTCGGCTCGGCGTGTCGCCCAAAATTGACGAGATCCACGCCTAAACAGAGACCGACACCACACCCCCACCGGCGTGTCAACTGGGCACAGACTAGGTTCCGCACCCAGTCGATTCCAGTTGCCTGAGTCATGACCCCTACTGGCCACTTCCGCTTTGCGTGAACAGCGGCAATTGTCCAGTAGCGGTAAGCTATTCGACGACCACAAAACATGAGCGTTGCTCGCCCGACAGGAAGTGCCCATGCAACAAGTATCCAGTTCCCCTAGCAGTGGCTATGAAGGTCCCGCAGTCAGCTCCAACCCGGGAGACGTTGGCACCGGCCGGGGTTCGGCGTAGAACTTCACCGCCTCTATCGGGTGGGACGCCTCGACTTCCCCGATGCCGCCCAAAAGCTCGCTGTCGTCACTCACATCATCGAACGGAGTCGCGCGGACGATGCTGGCGCGTTTCGAGAGCTAGACGGCTCTCACCACCCGGCGACAACAGCATGGTTGCAGATGCGCGACTCGCTGCAACAAATCGTGCACACCTCATGTATCAATCTCCAAGACACCGGTTCGGCGCTGGTGGCCATCGCCAATGCATATGCCGCAACCGATGAAGAAGCCGCTAACGTGTTTGAGGACAAGCGCGACAACCTCTACGCGGCTGACTACACCTCCCAGCTACATACGGCTGAGCCCGTAGCTCCACGGCGCCCTGGAAACCGTGCGGCCCAGTAGAGGCGCGCTTCTGCCCACATTCAAACATCATGCCCTCGCACCCAGCAAAAAGAATAGGAAAAGTTGAGCCGTGGCTTCCCTCAAAGAGCACAAAGAATTCAACCGCGAACGTCTTTGGTCTGAATTTTCAGACCTGGGCCAAGCCCTCGCGGAGCTCAAGTATATCGATGAGATGGTCGCGTTCGATGGCCCTCGTATCCAAGCACCCAATAACACCGCGGCGATCGACAGCATGCGCTCCTCGGGCGTATCTAGCCCCGTCAACATTGGCGCTCCCCGTGGCTCTCTTACTTTGAGTGAGAGTCCGGTCGACCCCGATATTCTCAATATGAAGCTCGAGATCGGGGACGCCCAGTCTGTCCAGATTAAGAAGGAACTCCTTCTGTACAATATGTTCACTCCAGATGGCCTAGAATATTCCCAGTTCGACCTCAACTCTGTGAAGAAAATGATTGCAGACCAGGTCATGTCTGCCGCCGATTCTGCTGCTCAGTGGGCCTCCGATAACCTGGCCTTTATCAAACCCGCCCTAGACGAGATCGCATTTCGTAATCCCGCCTCAATACAGGCTGAGCATCACATGCTTTCCCAGGCGGGAAGTCAATATGCTGCCCTCATGGAAGATATGCAGAATTCTCAGTCTTATATCTCTGACTGGGTAGGGACAGCCCGTACAGACTTTCAAGAAAACATGTTGACCCCGTTTCCAAAGGCCATGGTTCATCAATCAGATGCTATCTATGAGCTTATGGCTTTTCTAGAGCTATTCAACAACATAGTTGTGGACTCACAAGATACGGCCTTCAATTGCGTGGTTGTATGCAAGAACAAAGCCCTCCAAGCAATTCAGGGCCGGGCTAACCAAATGCAACAAGAGCTAGAGCAGCGGCGCGATCGGGTAATGAACGTCGTCTTTGGCTTTCTTGGACCATTCGGAGGCTCGATAGCATCGATGATCGCTCGACGGGGTGATGACTTCAAGATCGATGTGGCACGATCCACCTATTCAGATGTCTTCGATTCAGTAAGTGAGGTCTACCCCGACCCCGAGGAGCTTCCTATATATGGCGGAACAGCGACCGGCATCATGAATGACTTCGCGACGGCCGTTACCGCATCGCAGAGGTTTTATTACGAAGCACTCGATGCTACAAAAGATGGCATTCAGGAGGGAGAGGACACCATTCATGAGCTCCGCAGGAACGCCCCAGCTCGAGGCATCGGCTCTATCGTGGTCGCCCGACCACTGCTAGTTGACTCACCTATCGATAGCTCCTCGCTCAGACACAGCTCAGGCCTAAGCAGCTAGTTAGGTCATACTCCCGGGAGCGATAACTATGAAAAGTCTCAAGTTGACACTGTCAATAGCGATTATTTCCGCCCTAGCAATTTGGGGAGGTGCCTTTTACTTGATCTTTAGTGATTCGTCTCCAGAACCCTATGTCGAAAGAGCTCAGGATCGATCACTGTTCGTCTTGCATTCAAAGGGTATTTGCGAAAACCTGACCCTGGACTTGGGCATGGGTGGCCAATTTCAAATGGAAGATTACGGTGACACTAGAGAAAGAAAATACCATGACCGCTCCGACTGTCGACAATTCTACGTAGACGACGAAGATCTTTACTTCACCGTGTCCGCGTTGGTAATCTATACAGTTATGCGGCCTGACCTGCACGATTATCAGGTCCGCTCCGAGATGGACCAAGCCAAGTGGAATCCATCTGCAAGCGCTCCCTCCAATGACGACGCCGTTACAATAGCTTCCGGTGACGTCCCGGGTTGGGATCGCAGCACCTACGAATGCTGGGACCATTCGAGTGCCCGCTCGCATAGTAAGACCTGCAGCTTCGGAGCCGAAATCGGTAACCTAGCCATGGGCGTGAGTTTGAGCTTTGACTTCCCGGAAAACAAAACCTTCGAAGAAGTCAGCGAGGAAGACCTCGAGGAACAACTAGAGTTCGTTCTCGGCTCGATCGAGGTAGTTTCCGAACTCATGAAAGACATTCATGAACTGCTTCCAGATCTTGAGCGTTAGGCACTGACGCACCTACAAGCAGGCTATGAGAGCACTTGGGCCCTCACCACAGCCGGGGCCATCACCGAGGCCACCAGAGCCCCGCATAACCGCAGTGCTCAATGGATAGAGCGACCGGTGAACGACCCCCATACGAAAACTCAACGTGAACACCCCGCGCTCATGTATCCAAGAAGCCGGTGGGCGCTCCTGACATGGTCTCGCAAAGTGAGAACGATGTCGGTCGGGCCCAGACTTCCTCACCCTCGCCTAAGCCAGACGTGGAGGAATGCGCAACCGTCGCATGGCGGTCTTGGTGGACAAACCAGCGGGCCGAGCTGGGCCAAGCCAGGAGGACGATGACGGTGGCGGCGATCGCGAGTGTCACCATGGCGATCGGGGAGCCGCTAATGAGGAGGTCGGCCAGTGACCTGAGCACGTCCATTCCCATCAAAGTCAACAGGACTATCCACGGCCACATCGCACCAGAGGTCAGTTTGTAGGCGACAAAGCCTATAAAGACCATGAGGCCAGCTAGTCCGCACCCGAGGCCTAGCGTGAAGGCCACCTCGAAGGTAAGGCCGCGGTGGGCCATCACCTCGAAAACTCCATATAGGACCAGGCAAGCGGCGGTGAAGCCGAGCAGTGCCAGGCTCCAGACCATCCACCGTGCCACCTGAATCGCCATCGGCGGCTCGACGGCATGAAAGCTGCGCGGAACCGCGACCGTCTGTTCGGCCGCGATGCGGCTTTGGTTGTTAACGTCATCGGGGTCAGGCGGTGGAGCGAACATAGGGGTGTACTCCCGGCACTTAGCGACATGGACGCCGTAACTGTACCCTCACGCTTCAACCAGGCGCTGCGGCGAAAATCTACCGGGAACCCATCACGCCGCGATATCAACCGCGTCCAGGCCTAGGAGTTACGCTCATAGATCATGCGCAGGCCCACCAACGTCAAGTCGGGCTCATAGTGGGTGATGGTCTCGCAGTGTTCGAACATCACCCCGGCCAAACCACCCGTACCGAGAACGGCCGCCACGTCGCCGTCCAGCTCGGCGGAAATACGCCGCACGAGTCCATCGACCTGCCCGGAAAAGCCATACAGAATGCCCGACTGTAGACATTCCACAGTGTTCTTCCCGATGGCGCTGCGCGGCTCCACCAGCTCAATCTTCGGCAACTGCGCCGCGCGCGCGGCCAGCGCGTCGATGGAGATGTCGATGCCGGGTGCGAACGCGCCGCCGAGGAAGTCGCCGGTCTGGCCCACCACATCGATGTTGGTCGAGGTGCCGAAGTCGACGATGATGCACGGCCCGCCGTAGAGGTGATAGGCCGCGTGGGTGTTGGCGATGCGGTCCGCGCCAACGCCTTTGGGGTTGTCGATGGCTAGCTGTACTCCGGTGCGTACGCCTGGTTCGACGACGACGCAATGTGCCTCGGAGTAGTAACGCTCCAGCATGGTGCGTACTTCGCGCAGGGCTTGTGGCACTGTGGAGGATACGGCGATGCCGCGAATGGAGACTTTGTCTCCGTCGAGCAGGGCCCGGAAGGTGAGGCCCAGTTCGTCGGCGGTGGCGCGCGGGTCGGTCTTGATGCGCCAGGAGTGGACCATTTCTTCGCCGTCGAAGGTGGCCAGGACGGTCTGGGTGTTCCCGATGTCGATGCACAGCAGCATGTCTACTCGTCTCCCTCGGGCCAGTCGAGTCCAATATCCACAATGGGCGAGGAGTGGGTGAGGGCGCCGACAGACAGGAAGTCGACCCCGGTGGCCGCGTACTCGGCGGCGGTGTCAAGGGTCAGCCCGCCGGTGGCTTCGAGTTCCACCTCGTCGTCCAACGCCGCCACGATCTCGCGCAATTGGTCGGGAGTCATGTTGTCCAGCAATAGGAATTCCGCGCCCGCCTCGACCGCTTCCAGCGCTTCGGCTAGCGTGTCCACTTCGACCTGGATAGACACGGTTGGGTCCTCATCCTCAATGGCGCGGAAAGCCGCCGCGATCGAGCCGGCGGCCTGTTTGTGGTTGTCCTTGATCATCGCCGCGTCGTACAGGCCCATTCGTTTGTTACCGCCACCTGCGGCCCGTACCGCGTATTTCTCCAACGATCGCAGGCCCGGCGTGGTCTTTCTGGTGTCGAGGACCTGCGCCTTCGTTCCTTTGAGCGCGTCGACCCAGGCGCGGGTGTGAGTGGCGATCCCGGTGAGGCGGCACAGGAAGTTCAAAGCCGTGCGCTCCGCCGACAAGAGATCACGGGTGCGTCCCGACACCTCGGCCAGCGCTTGACCGGGCGTGACGCGCTGGCCTTCGTCCACCAGGTAGGTGAAGTGGATGTCGGAGGGCATCGAGTCGAAAACCGCGTGAGCCACCGGCAGACCCGCCACCACGCCTGCCTGGCGCGTCACCAACTGGGCAGTCGAGACATGGTTGGGGTCAAAGATCGCATCGGCGGTGCGGTCCACTCGGTCCTCTGAGAGGTCCTCGTCCAAGGCCGCCTCAATCGTCACGCACACCTCGACCGGGTCGAGACCCAGCGCCACTAGGCGCTGGTTGACACCCAATAGGGCCTCTGGGTTGTCATTACTCGGGTCGGTTGTCACGGTGAAGTCCCTTCATGGGCTGGCGCATAGGCTCGGGCGAGGTCGTCGCCTACCAACCTAGTGGATCGGGCGCGGTGGGCCAGCCGGTCGGGCCAATGACTCCCCTGCCTGTCACATGTGCGGGCGTGGTCACGACCGGGTGGAGTTCTGCCACGTGCATCTCATTTGCCCATCCTCGTTCAGGCGCAGGTGAATGTGTCCCAGCCACGCGCCTTCGGCCTGGGGATGGTCGTCCCTCCAGTGGCTGCCACGGGTTTCGCGCCGCGCGTAGGCGGCTGCGGTGACTGCCACGGCCACGGTCAGGAGGTTCGTCGCTTCCCATGTCGCCGGGCGCGGGCGGCCGGTACGGGAGGCACCCAGTTCGCTGAGGGTGGCGGCGGTCGCGGTCAGGGAAGCGGCATTGCGGATGACGCCTGCCCCGGCTGTCATCGCCGCCTGCAACGGCTCGCGCGACGTGGTTGACACGGCCCAAGACTCAACATCGGGAAACACCGCTTCGCCGGGTTGCCAGTCGGACCGGGCAATGTCGTCGGCGATGCGGCGGCTGAAGACTAGTGCCTCTAGGAGCGAGTTCGACGCCAACCGGTTGGCCCCGTGCAGACCGGTGCAGGCGACCTCGCCGGCGGCATACAGCCCTGGCACCGAGGTACGCCCGTGTAGATCGGAGCGCACGCCACCGGAGGCGTAGTGCGCGGCCGGGGCGACGGGAATCAGGTCACGGACCGGGTCGATCCCGATGTCACGGCAGGTCTTGGTAATGGTGGGGAACCGGGTCTCAATGCCCTCTCCCAAGTGGCGGGCGTCCAGCCACACGTTTTTCGTTCCCTGGGCCAGCATCGAAGCGGTAGCTGCTTTCGCGACCACGTCGCGGGGAGCCAGCTCTGCCAGTTCATGGCGGCCGAGCATGAAACGCTCTCCGTTGGCATCCCGCAGGTAGGCGCCTTCTCCGCGCAGCGCCTCCGAGATGAGCGGCTGCCGGTCGCCCGTGGAGTCCTCCAGATACAGGGCTGTGGGGTGGAACTGGACGAATTCCAAGTCCGTCACGTCCGCGCCGGCCCGCAGCGCTGCTGCCACTCCGTCGCCAATGGAGACCGACGGGTTGGTGGTCGATTCGTAGATCTGTCCCAAACCGCCGGTGGCCAGCACCACTGCTCGGGCGTTGACGCCACCGACGCCGTACTCGACGCCCTCGCCCAACACGTGCAGGCTCACCCCGCACGCTTGTCCCCCAGCGTCGGTCAGCACGTCTAGCACCATCGCGTTCTCGATGACTCGAATCCACGGGTCACGGAACACCGCCTCGTGCAGGGCGCGTTGAATTTCCGCGCCCGTGGCGTCGCCTCCAGCGTGGATGATGCGGCGTGCCCGATGACCACCTTCGCGGGTCAACTCCAGGTTGCCATCACCGTCGCGGTCAAAGGCGGCCCCATTGCGGATGAGGTCCATGACGCGCTCGGGGCCTTCGGTCACCGTCACGTCCACCGCTTCGGGGTCGCACAAGTCCACCCCGGCGATCGAGGTGTCTCGCGCGTGGGCCGCCGGAGTGTCGGCCGCGTCCAGTACTGCGGCGACTCCACCTTGCGCCCACCTGGTGGAGCCGTCATCAATGTGGACCTTCGTGACGACGGTGACATGGAACCCGGCCTGGCGCAGATACAGCGCACACGTCAAGCCCGCCACGCCTGAACCGATGACGACCACGTCAGTGGTTTCGGTCCAGGATGGGGCACTGGCCCGCAATCGACGCGGAAGCCGAGGCAACCGCGGAAGTGCGAGTACGGGGTCAGCTGGATGTGCGGAAGTGGCCGTCGACTGTGGAGTCGCTCGGCTCTGCGCCAGGTCGGGTGTCACGTTGCCTTACCGGTTAGAAGTGGCGTTGATAAACGCGCTCAAGTCTGCCGCCTGTCGCAGGCGGGACTCCTCGTGGACATACATCATGTGCCCGGCCGGGTATTCCTTCACCTCGATGCGCTCGCGCGCCTCGTCGGGAATACGCAGCTGTGCCAGCGAGTGCTCAATGGCTTCGGAGGGAACGCCACCGTCGTAACGGCCCATCGCCACGTGCACTTGCAGCGCGGGGTTGAAACGCATGGCCTTGCCCAGCAGGTCCACAACTGTGACCTGCTGACCTTCGAACTCCTTGTACGACCACGGGTGCACGTTGCGCGTCAGCGTCTCGTAGACGAGGTCGTTCTCGTATTCGAGTTCGGCGCGCAGGTAGTGCATCATCGCGGCGGTGTAGGGGCCCTGGATGGCGGTCAGGAACGGGTCGCCGGGCATCGTCTCGTGCACGTAGTGGTCGGCCGGGCCCGTGAAGCGGGAGTCCAGGCGTCCGGTGACGAGCTTGCGGTGGCGCAGCAGCTCCGCGTAGTAGTGCGCGTGTTCCAGGCGCAGGTTCGCGTTGTCGACGTATTCCTCACTGACTCCGGTGAGCGAGGCGACCTTGGCCACGGCTGTGGCGCGCTCTTCGGGAGTGAGGCGCCCACCCTTGGCCAGCACCAGCGGGAATTCGTCTGCCGCATAGGCGCGAGCCTCGGCTACGACGTCTTCGAGTTCGCGGCCCTCGTGCAAGCCGTGGTAGTGGGCGATAGCGGAGTACACCGGTAGGAACAGCGAATACGGCAGGTCGTTGTTGTCACCGAAACGCAGCGTTCCCATGTCGAGCGCGGGCGCGATGAGCATCAGTCCGTTGAGGAACATGCCGTAACGCGATTGCAGGTATTCGCCGACGGAGGCGGCGCGAGTACCGCCGTAGGACTCGCCGATGAGGTATTTCGGGCTCAACCAACGGTTGTTGCGGGTCGTCCACAGGCGAATGACCTCGGCGACGGATTCGAGGTCGCCCTTGAAACCGTGGTAGGGGTCGGGCTTTTCGCCCTCGACGGCGCGGGAGTACCCGGTCGACATCGGGTCGATGAAGACCAGGTCGGAGTCGCGCAGGAGCGTCTCGTGGTTGTCGATCAGGCCGAACGGAGGTGGCGTGAGGTTGCCCACATCGCCGGAGTCGACGCGGCGGGGGCCGAGGACGCCCAGGTGCAGCCAGATCGAGGCCGAACCCGGTCCGCCGTTGAACGCGAAGGTGACGGGGCGTTCCTTCGGGTCGGCGTCGTCCAGTGTGTAGTAGGTGATGGAGACCTCGGCCTTGGGTTTACGGCCGTTGAACTTCTCGTCTTCGAAGTGCTCTTCGGCGAGCACGATGCGCCCAGTCGTGGCGGTGTACTTGAGTTTCCCCAGTTTGTGGTGGGTCGTCTTCAAGTCATCCTTGGGCTCTTTGTCCTTTTTTTCGACGTCGTTGCCCTTGGGGTCTGATGTGCCTTCTGAGGCTGAGTGTTTTTTATCCGACATGAGGGAAACTTACCCTGCGCTGTACGGATTGGCCACTGGGTTGCCAGCCGTTCCCGGCGCTGGACGAGCCGTATCCGCATTGACGTCTATGATTTCATTCTTGTCGTTGACGTGCACAACCGTCGGCTCGAAGGTGCGCGCGTCCTCGTTACTCATCTGGGCATATGAAATGAGGATGACCAGGTCTCCCGGGTCAATCAAATGCGCCGCCGCCCCGTTGATTCCCAGCACTCCCGAGCCAGCCTCACCCTCAATGAGGTAGGTCTCCAGGCGATTGCCGTTGTTGATGTCAACAATGTGAACCAACTCGCCGGGCAAAAGGTCCGCCGCGCGCATCAGGTCAGCGTCCAACGTGCACGAGCCGACATAGTGCAAATCGGCTTGCGTGACCGTGGCACGGTGGATCTTGGATTTAAACATGGTCCTAAGCATCGCGGTCTCCAATGTGGGTGGTTCGGCGGTTGAGGTCGACAGGATCGCTGCTGGCCTCGGCGTAGGTGGAGGATGTCATTGTTTCGTCGCCGTCTGGTTCGGCGGTGCGCCAGGCAGCGCCGACGCCGACGGCGGCGTTGTCGATCAGTCGCGTCGAGCCCGCAAAAGCGGCGATCAACAAACGGCCCTCGCCGTCTGAGGGCGCTGGTTCCAAGTCTGGCGCGGTTACCGCCACATAGTCCACTCGCAGCCCCGGTTCGGCCTCCAGCACCTTCTGCGCAGCCGCTAGCGGCTGCGGGCTGCTCTGCGCGACCCTGATCGCGCGCGGAATGGCCAGCGCCGACGCGCGTTCGGCCGCGCTCAAGTAGACATTGCGGCTGGATTGGGCGAGCCCGTCGCTCTCCCTCACCGTCGGTATCGCCTCAATATGGACGCCAAGGTGCAGGTCGTCGACCATCCGTCGCACCATGGCCAGCTGTTGGTAATCCTTCTCGCCAAAGGTGGCGATGTGGGCCCTGGTGAGGCGAAGCAGCTTCGCGACCACGGTCAGCACCCCAGTGAAGAAGCCGGGCCGGGAGGCCCCTTCGAACAAGTCGCCCGCCGGTCCAGGGATCACGCGAGTGACCGCGTCGCGTCCACGTGGATACAGCTCAGCCTCGCTAGGGGCGAAGACCACGTCGACGCCCTCCTCCGCGCACGCGGCGGCGTCGGCCTCCAACGTGCGCGGGTAGGCCTCGAAATCCTCGCCCGGGCGGAACTGCAGCGGGTTGACGAACACGGTCACTATCACGTGGTCGGCCAGTTGGCGGGCGCGCCGCATATGGGTGCGGTGCCCCTCGTGCAAAGCGCCCATCGTGGGGACGACGGCGACAGTCCCGGCCATGGACTCGCGCACGCGGCGTAGATCATCCAGCGTGTGGGCAATCATCGGTGGGCGAAGTGGCGACATGAGGGCAGCTCCTTAGGGCGTCACCGGCGACGCGCGAGCACTCCGAGGAGCTGCTCGGCGTCTTCAGGGGACAGTTGGCGGGCGGCGATGGCGCGGTCGGCGGTGCGACGGGCCAGCGCGAGGTAAGCCTCCACGGCGTCGGGCGCGGTCTTCTCCAACGCTTCCAGGTGGGAGGCAACGGTACCGGCGTCCCCGCGCACGACCGGGCCGGTCAGCGCGGCCTCGCCGTGACGAAGCGTGTTGTCCAACGCGGCCGACAACAGCGGGGCAATCAGGCGTTCGGGTTCGGTGATCCCCGCGTCACGCAACAGATCTAGCGATTCTGTCACCAGGGTCGACAGATGGTTCGCCCCGTGGGCCAGGGCGGCGTGATAGAGCGGGCGGTGCTCCTCGCTGACAAACTGGGGCTCGCCACTCATTTCGAGCACGAGCGCTTCGGCGATAACGCGCAGCTGTTCATCGCTGGTGCAGGCGAACGAGACGCCCGCCAAACGGTCCAGGTCCTCATCGCGGCCGGTGAACGTCATGGCCGGGTGCAGCGCCATCGTCAGGCAGCCGATGCGAGCGGCGGGGGCGAGAATGTCGATCCCGTGGGCTCCGCAGGTGTGGACGATGAGGGTGCCCGGTGCGAGACTGCCCGAGTCGACCAGTTCCTTGACCAGCGGTTCGATGGCGTCGTCAGGTACACAGATGAGCAACAACTGGGCGCATCGGGCCACTTCGCACACGTTCATTAGTTCCGCGCCGGGCAAGTATTTCTTAGCGCGGGCCCGAGATGCCTGCGAGTTGGCCGAAGTGGCGACGACGCGGTGACCGGCGCGGATGAGGCTCGCGCCGAGGATGGAGCCGACCCGTCCGGCGGAAATGACGCCAACGTTGAGCCGGCTGGCAGCGTTGAGCTCAGCATTGTCGTTCGCGGCATCGGCACGTCCTGAGGCCCGGTGGCCCTCGGCTTCGTTGCCGTGCGCAGTGTGCTCGGTGGGAGCCATAGCGTTGAGATCCAGTCCATAGTCGGTACCGGTCGTCCGGTCCTGGCACTACCTTGCAACAAATATGCCACGACCTCTATTCGTTTATTGTGCGTGGCGCTCACGACAGGGACGCGGTGGCCACTGAGAAGTGTTGCCTGTCACTCTAAGAGCATGAGCACTTTCGCCCGTTGGGCCACGGTTATGAGCGAATCCTTGTACGGGGAGGAGGGTTTTTATCGCCAATCCGACCCCATTGAGCATTTTCGCACCAGTGCCCACTATTGGGCGTTTGCACAGGCTGTCGCACGGATCATAGACAGGCTGACACCGCGGCTGGACGAAGTCACGGTAGTGGACGTGGGCGCGGGTCGCGGTGAACTACTAAACAGGCTGGCCTCTTTGGTGACGGCCGATATCCGCCTGATCGCCGTCGAAGTACGCCCCCGCCCCGGCGACCTGCCCCAACGCGTCGAATGGCGTACTGAGACCCCATCGAGGTTCTCTGGGCTGCTGTTGGCCTGCGAACTATTGGACAACATCCCCTTGGACGTGGCAGTACAGACCCCCCAAGGCTGGAGATACGAAGAAGTCGACCGCACTGGCGCGACCAGACCCGGCCCGAAACTGAGCCACACCGACCGAGCATGGATCGAAAAATGGTGGCCCGAACCGCACCCAGCAGACGCCGACGAACGCACCGAGCCAAACTTTCGGGCCGAGATCGGACGGCCCCGCGACCAGCTGTGGCGTGACATCACCGGCCGCCTCACCCACGGAGCAGCCATCGCGATCGACTACGGGCACACTCGCGGAATGCGACCCCAGCACCGCACCATCACCGGATATCGCCACGGACGACAAGTACCGCCCCAACTGGACGGCAGCACCGACATCACCGCGCACGTGTCGTTCGACTCGCTCAGCTGCCACCCCTCGGCAATGCTGCTCCCCCAGCGCGAAGCACTACTACGCTGCGGAATAACCGGCCAACGCCCACCCATCACCCAAGCTCACATCGACCCATTCGGATACGCGACCGCGTTGGGGCAAGCGTCCGAAGAAGCCGAACTGATCAACAACGACGGGCTCGGGGCGCACTGGTGGCTCGTCGAAGGGATAGACGTCCCGGCCGAAGAACTGCTACCAGTCCACGAAGAGAACTAGAAAATGCCGAGAAAACCAGCGATGATGAACAAAATCAGCACCACCAAAGCCGTCAGCGCGATATAGAGCATCGCGTTAGGAACCACCAAAATCAAAATCACCGAAATCAGCGCCGCGAGACCAACCGTGTAACCAGCCACCTTCCAGCGACGGTTGCGATCCACCCGGCCATCCTCATCCCGCGCCAACGGGAACCGAGGATCGGCGGCCAACTGATACGTCGGATCCTCGCCGTGACCGGGAGGCGCCAGACGCTGCAAATCAGCCACGAGGGCGTCCAGCTCGGCATACACCTTCGCCTCCATCGCCTTCTCGGCCCGGATGGCGTATTCGGTCACGTCCAGACGGCCCTCTTCCACCGCCACCCGCAGAGTGTCAAGCACCATCTGCCGATCCTGCTCCGAGGCCCGCATCTGTTCACGATCCATAAGTTCGAGCACCTCCATCTATAGGATGCCATTACACCGCAACCGCCCAATCTCTGCCAAGATGAACAATATGGCCGAACAGATCACGGTCGGACTCGGAGCCGGCACCGAAGCGACCGACATGGTGCTCAACATAGGGCCCCAACACCCCTCCACCCACGGCGTGCTGCGCCTCAAACTCACCATCGACGCCGAACGGGTCACCTCCTGCGAACCCATCATCGGCTACATGCACCGCGGAGCCGAAAAACTATACGAGGCCCGCGACTTCCGCCAGATCATGGTGCTAGCCAATCGACACGACTGGCTATCGGCGTTCTCCTCCGAGCTAGGTGTGGCGCTGGCGGCCGAACGGCTCATGGAACTAGAAGTGCCCGACCGGGCCACGTGGCTGCGCATGGCGATGGCCGAGATGAACCGGGTCCTCAACCATTTGATGTTCCTGGGGTCGTTTCCGCTCGAAATCGGCGCCATCACGCCCATGTTCTATGCCTTCACCGAACGCGACCATCTACAAAAAGTGTTCGAGGAAGCCACCGGTGGACGTATCCACTACATGTACAACCAAGTGGGCGGGCTGAAAAAAGACGTGCCCGCCGGCTGGGAAGATAGGGCCCGCTCCGCCATCGACGATGTCGCCCACGGCATGAAGCGGCTGGACGCGATGCTGCGCGGCAACGACATCTTCGCGGCCCGCACCAAGGGAATCGGGGTGCTCGACCCGGCCACCGCCGCCGCCTACGGCGTCTCCGGGCCGGTCGCCCGAGCCTCGGGCCTCAACTTCGACATTCGGCGCGAAGAGCCCTACCTGTTCTACGACCAGCTTGACTTTCCCGTCGTGACACGCGAAACCGGCGACTGTTACGCGCGCTTCGAAGTACTCCTCGACCAGGTCTACACCTCGCTGGACATAGCGCGGGAATGCCTCGACCGAGCCGTGCGCTTGGAGGGGCCCGTGAACTCGCGGCTGCCCAAAATCGTCAAAGTTCCCGAAGGACACACCTACCTGTGGACCGAAAACCCCTTGGGGGCCAACGGCTACTACCTGGTCAGCCGAGGCGGACAGACCCCGTGGAGGCTCAAACTGCGCTCCGCGTCGTTCTCCAACGTGCAAGCGTTGACCACTCTCATGACCGGTTGTCTCATTCCCGACATGATCGCCGTGCTCGGCTCCATGTTCTTCGTCGTTGGCGACGTCGACAAATAGCTCGACAGCCCGGCCCGAGGCTCGTAACGTGTACCTAGATGGTGATGTGTTGCCCGAGGCTCGGCGCGGTCAAGCGCTAGCAACGGCTCGAGAGCTGGAGGAGGGCACATGCGAGACGAATCAGCGCTCTTCGCGCCAGCGGTGCGACAGTTTTGGGCCGCTGGCGGTGTCACCACCCGCCACAGGGCCGGAACCCTGGTCACTCACCCCGACGCGCCGGACTACCGGATGGGCAACTTCGCTTGCGACTTCACCACTGAAGACCTGTCGGAAGTCGCCGAGCTGATCGAGCACACCGACCGGGTCGTCATCGGCCGAGACACTGGCGCGGCGATCGCCGCGCACCTGGCCCTCCACGACTGGCAGCTCGAACAAGAGCTCCAACTCGCGCTCTCTCCAAACGTGGCCGTCGAGGCGCCCATGCAGATGGAGTTTCAGCCAGTGCAGGGCGACCTTTGGGACACGATTTACCGTTTTTTCCGGCTCGACCACTGCGAAGAGGACGCTCGGGCCGGGGTGCCCACTCGCCCCGAAGCCGAAACTCGGTCAGGCGTGGCGCTGCGTCGCAATATCGCGGTAGAAGCTACGTATTACTTGGCCTCCGCCGGTGTGGAGCCCGAGGCGTGCGTCGCGATCTGGTCGAATCACGACGGTGTCGGCATCATCGAAGACGTGTTCGTCCACCCCGATGCGCGCGGGCGAGGCATCGCCACCAGCATGCTCAGGTTTGCCGTCCGGCGGTTGCGTGGCCGAGGCGTCAAGCACGTCCTCATCGCCGCCGACATCAACGACACCCCGAAGCATCTGTACCACCGATTCGGTTTTCGCCCGGCGTATGTGCGCACCAGCTACATCCGCCAACAGTGAGCCGGATTCACAAAGACCCTGAGCAGCTAAAATGTGTGCTCATCCGGTTTGGGCGGTGTTGTGAGTAACAGGCCGATACCCGGTTGCACGCGCCAATCAGCGGCCGGTAACATTGTCCACGGCCTTCAGCAATGAAAGCCAAGGCGGTGGGGAAACCTCATCGACTGGTATGCGCCCCTAGCTCAACGGATAGAGCATCTGACTACGGATCAGAAGGTTGGGGGTTCGAATCCCTCGGGGCGCGCCAAAGACACAGGTAAAGGCCGGTATCAATGCTGTGATACCGGCCTTCCGTATGTCCGCAGTACACATTTAGTACGCACAGTAAGCCCACGTCCTGATCGATCCCCTTCGTTTCAGGCCATTTTGTGTTTTCCATCCCTTCGTACTCTCCGGAGCCGAAGGCCCAGTGCACAACACCTCCGTCATCAGTGATGGCGGCATAATCGCAACCTCTGCCATCACCGCGCATCGCAAATCCCCTGCTAAACCCCTATGAAAACGCGACCACAACGCTTCCCACCGACACCTACAAACCCACATCGAACACACCTTCTCACGGATGAAATCCTAGAAAATCCTGCGTGGCTGCCGCTTCGAAGGCGACCTCGTCGCATCGCGATGAACCGCATCGCAAATCCACACAACCTCGCCCACGCCACCTGGACAAACCAAGCTACCGAGAACAGCACCGCGATCAGCGAACCCCCGCACCAATAACGGGCAATCTCAAGGAAGTGAGGTCTGATGACTTCGGTCGGCGAACACATCATGAACACCAGTGAGGCGATCTGCAACAATATCGACTCGCTGACAGACCATCGCGAATTGCTGTCCCAAAACGTACTCGCCCAACTGAGGAACCTGGTCGAGGGCGTCGCCGTACGTCTCGAACTTGGAACGTTTGAGGCTGAATACAACTACCAGGCGACTAGGAAAGGCCTAGCCTTCGTCAAAGGCAAGGGGCAGTATAGCTTCCTGAGCAAGTTCCACAAGTTCCTCCAAGCTAGTGCCTCGCACTACACTATGGATGGCGATGCTTCCGAGCGACTCATGCTCAAGTACTACGAGTATCTACTACGCATCCGGGCTCTACTTAAAGACGATTGTGAAATGGACGTGCTTGCCAACCTCGAGTCCTTTCCAGTTGACCTGGACCCGTCGTTGCGGGAGTACCACGAGAAGATCGCCGCACGAGTCCAACTGCTGCGGTCGAAGGAAGCAGGCAGCGGGGCGCGAGACCGTTACTACATCCACAAGACTCGCCCGTTCTTCGTGAATGGTCGAATATATTACGAGGTGACTTTCTATAGAGCTGTCAATAAGTTCAACAAGTTCGACCGCATTATCGCCTTCACCGAAATCGACATGACTGACAAGTACTCGGCCATGCTGACCCTCCAACCTGATTCGATCCAAGTCCTTGATCAGACGATGCCAATAACGCTCATCAGCGCCTGGGAGGTCTCGATCCGCCCGTGCGAGTTCGACATCTTTGCACGCCTCGTCGGTGTCTCCCTCAAGGCCAGCACCGGCTCGGCAGAATACAAATACCTCATGAACGACCTGACCGAGCGATCAGGCAACCTGCTCGAACTCATGGACATGTCAGACGACCAGTATGCGGCTGCCAGGGCCGCAGGAACGGCGAACACGAGCACTCCGAGAATCTTCCCGGTATTGGACAAAGCACGGGACATCGTTCGGTCCTGCGCACCCGGCCATAATATGCTCCGCTACCTGATGCTCCGAATGCGTAACGAGGTGCTCAAGCAGCAATATAACTACCAAAAGTGCAGTCTCCTATCCAATCTGAACCTACAGTTTGGGTGCATCCCGTTCGACACGATGCCATTCTGTAGTTCCCCAATACGTCACAACGTGAGGTACTGGGATCTTGTCGAGAGCCTGGACTCAACCGGGCGTGAGCACGAACTGCTCGCACGCCGAGTAAAGACCAACGTCGAGAGCTACGGGAGGTTGTACACACCCTTGGCTGAGCTTGAACCGTTCGGCGATGTCACCCAGCTGATCGCCATGCACAACGACAAGCTCTACCGCAAGCACAGGGCACGTCAGCTCGTGCAGGATAAAGGACACGTGTTCATACGAGGATACGAGAATGACGTTGTCGCCATCTTGGAAATGCTCCAGACGAATGCGTCGGCTGGAATAGATGACTACACCGTCTCCGTCGAGCGCTGGATGGGCGAGGCACCGCGTGGTATTGATGATGACGGTAAGAAGGATGCCCTCAAGCGTCTATTTAGTCAGTCAAAGGTTGCCCTGATATACGGAGCCGCTGGCACAGGAAAATCTACGATGGTAAACCATGTCGCCCAGTATTTCAATGACAAGAAAAAGCTACTCCTAGCCCACACCAATCCGGCCAAGGACAACCTAGAGCGTAAGGTAACTGCCGAGAACTCAACTTTTCAGACGATCAGTAGCTATATTTACCGCGCTAATCTGTCCTACTATTATGACCTGTTGATTATCGATGAGTGCAGTATCGTCAGCAACGCCGACCTACTCGAAGTACTGGAGAATACCTCCTTCAAAATGCTGGTGCTGGTCGGTGACGTCTACCAAATCGAGTCGATCAAGTTTGGTAATTGGTTTAGCATCATTCGCTCGTTTGTCCCGAGCAATTCAGTCTTCGAGCTGACGACGCCCTATCGAACCAAGAACAAGTCTCTCCTTAGATTCTGGGACAAGGTACGTAGCATTAAAGACGACATCGCCGAAGTCATCGCCCGCAACGGGTACTCGACCGCGCTCGACAAGTCACTGTTCACGCCGAAGCACGACGACGAGATTATCCTCTGTTTGAACTACGACGGCCTCTACGGGATCAACAACGTCAACCGTTTCCTCCAGAGCAGCAACCCCAACCCTCCCATCACTTGGCGCGTTTCTACTTACAAGGTCGGCGACCCGGTGCTGTTCCACGAGGCAGAGCGCTTCAAGCCGGTCATTTACAACAACCTCAAGGGAAGAATCGTCAACGTCGTCACCAAGGTCGGTCAGATCCAGTTCGAGGTTGAACTGGACCGACCTCTAACTGAATCCGACGTCGTCAATGATGAACTGGAGTGGGTTGAAGGTTCGACGGTGCGTTTCACCGTCTACGACTACGACACCAGCGACGAGGACGACGACTCACTCAACACCACCGTGCCGTTCCAGGTCGCTTACGCCGTCTCGATCCACAAAGCCCAAGGACTTGAGTACGACTCCGTCAAGATCGTCGTCACCGACGCCAACGAGGAGGACATCACCCATAGCATTTTCTACACCGCAGTCACTCGCGCCCGAGAGAGTCTCAAAATCTTCTGGACACCGGAGACTCAGGAGTCCGTGCTCAAGAGCTTGAAACGAAGCGACAGCATCAAGGACGTGGATCTGCTGTCGAGTCGCCGTGGCCTCACACCCTTGGACGGCAACGGTCGTTGCCAAGAACCATCTGATCGTGTCCCCTACGGAGCCATACAGGTTGAGGATGCTCCACCAGACAACTACGTAGCGCGCAGTTTACGGGCGCATTTGCTCCGTCACCTCATTCAATTCACGTTCTTGGCAATGTGAAGGTCATCAAGAAGCCGGGGCAAGAGACGCTCTTCCATGACCGCGTACTGATGATGCTGCATTTCCACAGCAAGTTTGGGATCCCATGGTGACTGGGTCGGACGGCCCTTCAAAGCTTCGGCTTCACCACGTTCGAGCGCCTCAAGGTAGTCGCTATTACCCATTCGCCAAGGCACTGCCCGCCAACGTTGAATTGCAGCAGCGGTACTGCGCACACCGGTCCAGTCGAAGTCACCCCTCCAGTGAATACGCACACCTGCATTGGCCGCGGTCGCGATGAACCGAGTACAGGCATGAAATGCTTCGCCTTCTGTGCAAATCAATGGCGGGCACTTGGATCCGAGTTCTTCGGCCGCCACACGCATCACAGCGGGGTTCTCACAAACGTACAGTTCCGGAAAAGCTGGGGTGGACGGATAGCGCATGAGCTGCTGGAGCGTCAGGCGAAACGGCAGGCCATCCTGAGCGGCCGCGTCGAGCCATTGACCGATCACATGCGGTTCACGGACGCGAACTCCGAGCACCAACACCTGCGAGGACAAATCGTCAACCACGACACCCACCTCTGCCCACAGGCTGCGCATCTGGGAACGGTCAGCGGGAACCGCTCTGCCCCGCCAACCAGCAATGGCCCGCAGTACCAGGCGCTCGAGGCCAGTATTGGACAACGCTTTAGTGTCACCAGTCGCAGCTTCGGCCAGCACTGGCACGGGTAGATCGGCGGCGGGAAGGCGGTCAAGTACCGCTACTGCCTGGGCGATCGTCTCGGCTTTCCCTTCCCGGATGCGTTTGGTGACTGTGCCATCGGATTCGATCGCGCTACTCCATGCCTCATACCAGTTCTCACCCCTGTGCTTCGAGGCATTGCGCACCTCGCCGAGCCGTTCACGCTCCTGGTTCTCTTCAGACTGTGTCTCGAGGCGACTGACAACCGGGCCCCTGAGCGTCTCGATGGCAGACCGCAAGTCAGGGGCGATTCCCGAGCCACGAAGTCGGGCTTCCAGAGCCTCCAGCCTGACCGAGACTCCTTGTCCTCCGCGATCCGGGCGGCCAAGCAACTTCGCGGCAGCACGGCGTTCCTGGGTCGTGGCAACATTTTGGGTCACGGTGCCAGATAGTTCATGGCCAAGCTCGAGCCGTCGCACCAGGCGATCGACGAGCCAAGCGAGCTCGTCTGCGCCAAGTGTGCGACGTAGCCGATCTACATCAACGCTCATACCGGCTGCTCGATCCTAGTGCGGGTGTGACCATCCCACTCGAATACGGTCACATACACCGCGTCGATATCGTCGGTTCTAACAAGTTGATGGGTGCGGATCCCCGGCACGGTCGAATAGAAGCCCCATTCCCGTTCGGAAGTCATCGCCACGTCTAGGTCGAAGTTCGCCAATAGGCCGAGGCACTTGGAGCGAGAGTCATCGTCAACTCCCGCGAATGCCTCGTCAAGCATGATCATGCGCGGCGCGTTTTCATGGGCCGAGCGATAGTGCGACGACGCCGCGGCAAACAGCGGCAGCGAGACGGTCAGCACCCGCTCGCCACCAGAGGCTGGGCCGATCGCATCTTTCCATTCCCCGTTCTGATGGCGCTCGATTCGAAACTCATGCCAGCGGCGGTAGTCTAGGGCGTTGCTCAAGTGGGTTTTCCACGTGTTCTCGGGGTCGGCAGCCGCCTCGTCCTGAATCTGGCGATGCAAGAACGCGCTGACCCGCTGCTGGTCGTCCGGACTCCACATATCGCTGTCGTCGTGCAGCAAGATGCGACGCACAGCGGCGAGTCCCTCGGGCCCGTCCCGCCTGGGACGCCACTTAAGTCGGATACGCATTCCGGTCGAGGTGGGTCGTTCGTCGAGTTCAGCATTGATGTGCTGAACCTGTTCATCGGCCGCGTCGATGAGCTGGTGCAAGTGATACGCGACATCGTTGATCAGGTGCTCTTCGAGAAGTTCCCGTTCCTTGGCGCTGAGAAGTTGTTCGCGATATTCGATGTCCTCATACAGCAACGTGGCGAGCTGATGAGCAAACAGCTGGCGGGCCTGATAGTTGACCGTTACCACAAAATAGCTGTGAACAAGTTCGCCGTTGGGCTGGTGACCGTGCGGGCCTACGGCTTCCTGGAACGTCCGGTATTCCCTAGAGGTCGCACTCTGAACGCGCTCCCAAGCCTGGTCGTCAGCGGGAACTTCGGATAGATCTCGTTCGAGGCGGCGAGCAAGTTGGACGGCCGGATCAGGTGCCCACTCCCGATCTGGATCAGGCATAGCCACATTCGGGGCAGCGACGCCAAGCAGGCCAGTGTCCGCGAATCCGCGAAGAATCTCTATCTCTTTCGCTCGGTTGCGTTTCGCCTCGGTCTGTTCTATGCCGATTTGTTCGAGTGTCCCTTCTAGGCGCGACTTGGTGTCTCTGGCGGCATCGCGCTTTTTCCCAGTAGACTCGGCTTGCTTATCAAGTCGCACTAGCTCTTCCCGCGCGGTGTCGAGATCTCGACGGATGACATCGACATCGGCTCCGATGCTCTTTCGAAGCTGGTCCAGTTCGGCCTTGGCCACCGCGAAACTTCGCGATGCCTCCTGATAGTGCCTGTCGGCCTCTCTGAACCGTTGGGTAACGGCCACAGATTCCCTGGTGCGTCGCGCAGCTTCCTCGGCAGTGGTGGCGTAGGCGTCAAACCCAGCCCATAGCTCGGCAACGGCCACCTGATACGACGCGATTGCCTTCTCGATAGTTCGCAACGCATCTGCTGCGGTCGGCAACCCTAGATCCGCCGCCAGCTCATCGCGTTCCACCACCGCTTGGCCGAGTTCTTCGCGAAGCTCAATGAGCTTGTGCTGCTGTCGTTCCACTTCCGACTTACACGTTGCCGCTTCGCGCTCAGCGGCTTCCAACCGCTGCTGCGCTGTTTGCAGGGCCTGATCCGTTGGAATCGAGCCGAGTTCTACTTGCAGAATCCGTTGCCGTTGTTCCAAAGCAACAACGGCTTTGTCGGCCTGTTCTGCAGACGTTCGGGCCTCAGCAATCATCTCTCGCAGTGCGTCAAGGCGACGAGTCCGGGCCGCTTCCCTAGCCGCATGTCCGATGTACTCGGCTTGAGTCTTGCTCCCCGTTCCCTGCCTGCAGCCGACACGATAACTGCCGTCTGGCCCAATCCAGTTGCGCCCCAATCGGATTCCGATGGCGGCAATTATCGAGTCCACGGTCTCCGGAGCTACCAGCGAAGCGTTCTGGTCATCTCGGTCAATCGACGACCGCAGAATACTGGCCACACTGTACGGCTCGCGTTCACCGCTCGTGAGAAAGTCATCGGCCATGTTGGCTTCAAGCAACTGGCCGCTTGGAGTCACCCAAGCGTCGAGAATCCCTGCGGCTTCAAGAGCAGCCTCATACCCAGCTCGGTCTGGGTCGCTAACGTTGTCATGGAAATCGATGAGCTTCCACAATGGCGCGCCAGCTCGCCCAGACCGACTAGTGGTCCTCGTGAGTGGTCGAGGCGGCAGGCGAACATGCCCCTTGTTCAGCTCCTGGTACTCCTGGTCCAGGTCACCAACAAGCTTTCGCTCTACTTTCGCGACCGCGCGTTGGTCGGAAATCTCGCTTTGGATTGCGCTGTTGGCGGCCAAGAATGACATATGCGCGGCTTGAGCTGCCGGATTGGGCCCGGAAAGAACCCGCACCCAATCTTGCAGACCAACCTCCTCCATATCGAGCGGTACAAGCTCGACCGGAGCAAACGCATTCCATTCGGCTAGGTACCCTTCCCGCTCGGCCTCCAGCGCTCGATCGGCCTCCCCGACCACATCGGTTGCCGTGTCTCGACGTCGTTCGGCCTCCCCAAGCCGCTCAATAGCGATATCCACCGTGCGCTGATGTCCATCGACCAACTGGCACTGACGGCGCATCGCATCTATGCCTTGCTGCTGGATCACAGCGGCCTCGACCGCAGCAGCTCTCGCCGTACGAATCGCCACAGTCCCAGGCGGAGAGGTCGCCTGCGAAAAAGCTTGGGTGATCTGACGATGCCGGTCCCTCAACGCGGCGGCACCAGCCCACTCCTCAGCGTTTTCGAGCAGCGTTTTGGCTTTCTCGCGGGCTAGCTCCTCCTTGCCAGCAGCCTCGACAGCATCCTCAGAGGCCTCTTCCAAGACAGCGAGATCCTGATCTCGTAGTTCCTTGGCTCGTTCACAATTCGACTGACGGTCGTCGAAAATCTCCTGCGCATTGTTGAGGTCGGCCAGCTCCCGGCGCGACTCCATTCGTCGTATCCTTCCGCGGGCTTCACCGATCTGCCTGGAGAGGGACGTGTGTTCGGTTTCAAATCGACCATGTTCGAGCTCGGCGGTTTGGAGCTGGTCATTGAGCCGCTTGGTGTCCGAGCCAATGCGTTCATACCTCGATTGTGAGCGACGTACCCCTTCAGCCGCTCGGCGTGCGGCGACACGAGCATAATCAAGGTAGCGCTGACCAAACTTTTTGGCTGCCAGCGCCGTGTCCTTCAACCCTTCGAGGGCATCACGTTGTGTGGCCTGGTCATGGAAGGCATTGGCAACGTCGGTAAGAACATCCTGGTCTACCGGCGTAAGCGCCTCCGACAGTGCGTTCGATAGCTTCTTGTTGTCTGGCCGTCTGGATAGCTGAGGTTGCCGCAATTGCACGAGCAGGTCGATGAGAGCCTCGTAGCGCTCTTCCCCAAGACGAAATAGCTGCTCGTCGACCAATCGGCGGTAATGGGAAACCGAGCGAACGACCTCACCGTCGGTGCCGATCGCGTCTTCGAGCTTTTCGCGGGAGAGTACAACTCCAGAATCGGATACCAAGTCCAACGCTCCGCGAACGCGCTGGACTGTGGAAAAGAACCATTTATCGGCCACGCCCTTGCCTCTAACTGCACGGAGACCAACGCCTATGGTCCTAAAACATTCGCGGCCGTCCTCGTCCACGCGCCCGAATTCCATCCAGGAGTATCCAAGTCGGTCGTCGTACTTACCGCCCAGCAGTAGGTTCCAGTCCATTCGCTTTTTGGGGTCGCCGTCGGGTTCGACCTTGTGTGAGGAGGAGTCTCCGTCGAGCAGGAACGGCAGCGTCAGCGCCAGTACTTTGGACTTGCCGGTCCCGTTGTTCCCGCGCAGCATCAGGCGCCCGTCTCGGAACCAGAATTCCTGCCGGTCGTAATAGAACAGGTCGACCAGTCCTAGGCGCAACGGCTGCCATCGGCCAGGGCGGGGAATGGGGAGCACTGTCATCGCTGCCCTCCTGTAATCGTGGCTGGACGATAGGCGTACCTGGCTAGGGCGGGGCGCGCTAGGACTGTGTCGTTTCGTCGTGCGACGAGGCGCAGTGCCACCAGCTTTTCCAGGGCTACTTCCAGCAGTAGCTTCAGATTCTCGGGTTTGGTCGCGTCTTTCTTCCAGTGGGTTCGATGGGTTGGCGCGATCTCGATCAGGTGTCGCAGCAGGCTGTCTTGCGTGATCTCGGAGTTAGGAGTCTCGCGGTGGATACGCGCCAGCTGCTCGGCGACCAGCAACGTGATGTGCCCTTCTGTGCCTTCTTCGGGCATGCCATAGTCGGTGGTTTCGCCGTTGGGGTCGAGCAAGGCGATGCCTTCGGCGCGAACTTCAGCGACTAGGCCGGTTTCTTCAGTGAGCCTGCGGAGCAAGTGGGGGCGTTGTTTGGTCAGGTACTCAGTTTCAGCGGAGTCGAGCTCGTCGTAATACATGACGGGGTCGTCGAGCAGCCGGCGCGACAAACGGTGGCGGATGGCGCGGTTACGGGCGTCGTCGGAGTCGGGAAAAGTCTCGGTGGAGACAGCGGCGATCTGTGTGTATATGTCCTGGGCGTTCACGAGCGAGGGGCCGGTCGTCACTGCCAGGGTCGCCGAGAGCACGTGGCGATCCACATCGTAGAGCGCGTCGCCACTGCCATGTACATATGATTGCTCGTCCCCTGCTACTCGCTTCAGCACACCCATACCTAGTAGCAGCTTTGCTACTGCGGCTAGGTCGCGTCTCTCCTCGTGGTTGCCAAGGGTGAACTCAATGCCCGCTTCGACTAGTTTCGGATCGCCGGCCAAGCCCAACAAACGCTGGGCCAAGTTCCCAAGCGTGATTTGGGATTCTGCCCGTTCCAGACCCGCCAATGCCAGGCATAGGAGCACGTAGCGCCGGCGGGAAAGTGCAATTCCCCCGAGTTCAGCGCCACGGCTACTGTCACCTTCAAGGCCTTGTTTACGCAGCCGAACGACGGCGGGGGAATCAATCAAGGGCCATCCACATTCGCGGGCGAACCATGCGCGCAACCATTCTCTATGGCGACGTGCGTCGCCGAATACCGCATGGGCCGGAGTGAGCATGGGTTCATGGAGCAACGCTCGGATCGAGCGAGCTCTTTCCGCGGCGAGTCGCCGCTGTTCGATCTCAATCATGGTGCCTGCCAGTGCGGTCGATCACAGTGATGAGATGTTCCGGGGCGTACATAACCCCGTCAGTCGTTGTTATCTCCGCGATCGCACCACCAGGCACTGGTTCCAACACTATGCCGAGCATGCCGTCGGAGGTGGTGGTGTGAATGCGGCCGTCGCGGCCGGGTCGTCTGGCAGCCAGAGCGTTGCCCAACAAATCGAGCAATAGCCGAAACTCGAGTCGGTCAAGCTGACCGAGGTCGGAAAGCTTCACGGGTTCACCGGTTGCTAGCCGCCTTTGGGCGCTTTGCAGCTCTGCGGCTTCCTTAGCGGCCTTTTCGGCCAGTTTGGCCCTGGCTGCGGTGCGGTCCTCGATCTTACGTGGACGTCCGCGTTTAGTGTATGTGCCCGTTGCGCGCAATTGTGGTGCGATATCAACAGTTTCGGCTTCGCCCCAGGGCGTCCGAGGTTCGGCATCGACGACTTCGCCGGTCATATGCCTGGCGGTTGAAAGCCCGAATGCCACTTGCCATAGGCGATGGGCTGTGGCGTCGTCGGGCGCAGTGGCAAACCAGCGTGCCAGCTGTAGAAAGTCTGCTGTGCGATCGCTGTGTCCTGTCTTTCGCTCTTGCAAGATTCCTACCGTCTCCAGTAGGTCCGGGATCGCTTTTCGGGCCCGTTGTCGCAGTAGATTCGCCTGGTTATGTCGATCAGTGGCAGGGCCGAACCAGGTGGCTAGTCCAGACCACCGATGTTCCCATTCAGCTAGACGTTCGGCGACCGCGTCGGCGGATTCGTCGAAGGCCGCGTCGTAGGCTTCCCGCTCGGCCGCAATCGTCAGCAAGCGGTGTGCGATTTCCTCGTCGAATGTCTTGAGCGTGCCAGCAATATCGTGGCTCTTATTTGCTAGCTGGGAGACGAACCTTTGCAGATAGTCGATGAGTCTGTCTTTATAAGCCAGGAATGCGCTCTCATCGACATCGTGGAGGTCAACTGTGCGCTGGAGGCTGTTCATGAATGCCTGTGCGTTCGAGGCCAACGAATCCAAGCGGCCAAACAACTCCAGCAACAGATTGTGGATCTTGGCAGGATCGGGGTTGGTCTCTCCGCCTAGTTCACGCAGATTGCGGATTCGTACCCGGATGTCCTCAAGGGCGACGGTCTGGAGCTCACCACGACGGCCGATCTCACGCTCATATAGTTGAACCGCACGAGCTGCGGCTTCACCCTCAGCGGTGAGCTGGTACAGCTTACGTGCCCGGTAAAAATCTTCCACAGTGACTACCCGGCCGGTATCCGGGTCCGAACGAAGGTTGCCCCATTCGTCTAGTTGTTTGAGCTTCGATTCCACTGTCTCCAGCGGGACTCGCCCTTCGGCGGCGAGAAACTCAGCTATGTCCTCGGGTCTCAGGTGGACGACGAAGCGCTCCTTGGCATAAGTGAACGCCGCTAGCACCCGCCGGTACAGCTCACCATCAGGTGCATCGAGATAAGCGAAGGGGCTCGACAGAATTGACTCCTCGCAAGTTGTCCGCTACGCAACGTGCTTTTCACTAGTATGCCTCACAACTGCGACATGCGGGCGCCACGTGATCTGCATCTTAGAATCATCTAGGCTGCCCGCTAACCGCTGGCGAAGTGCCTCGGTATCCGCAGAGCCTGGTGCGCACCTGGAAGATCGGACAGCCGCGCGGCAAGGGTCGCTCTTGCCAGCTCTTCGGGCAAGGCGTCATTGAACTTGAGACCGTTGACTGCACGGACATCCGGCGTAGGCGGTACGAGCACGGCGTCGCTTAGGGCGTGAGAAAGCACTTCGTTTGGAGCCGAGTCCTCGAGTCGAAGGCTGAAGTCGCTGACCCCGTCTGCGCGGGCGATACCATCCAGCGAAGCCTGCAAGGTCAGGTTGGCCCGGTATCCGGCCCAGGTCCACCATCGCAGTTCTGATTTCGAACGACGAATGATCAAACTGGTCTGATCCACGTGGTCGACGTGTTTCTCGCGCAGATCGGCCAAAGCTCCCTCAGCGCGGCTAGTGATCTTTACCGGCGGGTCTTCGCCTAGCACCACCGCTCTGATCGACTGAGCCAGCGCGAATGACTTTCCCGTCGGCAGACCCGCAGAACTCCATTTCGCGCTGCCTTCGCCCTCGGCAGGATCGACATAGCACAAGCGACGCTTCCAGTCGATGTGCTTGGGATACCACGTACGGCCAGCAAGCAGGATAATGGTGGTACCTCGGCCCTCCTCAGGTATGAGAATCGACGGGTCGACCTGACCGATCTCCTCACGTCCATGTAGAACCGTGAACTCCGGTGGGGCGCAGAAGACCGCAGTCAGGTCAGCGAAGTGTCTGGATCCGAAGCGCTTTTCGGCATTCGGCCCGATAAACAGCATCCCACCGTCGGTCTCAATGAATCCCTCGGCAACCAGGTACTCCAGGATGGGTTTCGACTCTGCGTCGAAAGGCTTCAGGCCATTCCACGAACCGGGCCAGAGCCGATCACCAACCCGGTGCTCCTGGAGGCACAATGCCAGAATCTGTTGGGCAACAATATGATTTGGTCCCGGCGGTGGCGCAACCGGTTCAACCCAGTGCCGTCCCCACAACCGCAGCAGCCCGGCTGCGTCCAGCAAGCCTCGCTTATCAATTGCCAGGAACAGACAGTTGCGGACGCTCCCTGAACGCCGCCCAGTTCGACCCAGCCGCTGCAGGAATGAGGCAACGGTCTTCGGTGCGTTGATTTGGATTACCCGGTCGAGATCGCCCACGTCGATACCGAGCTCAAGCGTGGAGGTAGCAACGATGACACAGTCACGAGCTTCGGCGAACGCCTGCTCGGCTCTCCGCCGCTCGCCTACTGACAGGGACGAATGCGAAAGAAAAACCGTCACGCCAAATTCACGCAGCCACCCGGCCAACTGTTCGACGAGTTTACGCGAATCGCAAAACACCAGCCGCTTCTCACCTCGATGCAGCGTGGCAATTACTTTGGCGGCGTTGGAAACCGAACCGACGTAGTCGAGCTCGATTTCACCACTGGGTGGGTTCTCAGGGATCTGGGAACCCACCGGCAAGACTCCTGGCGCGATGACCCGGCCGGGTCGTCGCCCGATTCCCGCGCCTTGTAGCCACTTCAGCAACTCGTCTGGGTTGCCGACGGTGGCAGACGCGCCAATTCGTTGCAAAGGGCGTCCTGCGAGGCGAGTCAGCCGTTCGAGCACGGCCCTGAGATGCCATCCTCGGTCGTCAGAGGCAAAAGCGTGGACCTCGTCGACAACCACGGCACGCAAATTCGCAAAGAAATCCGTCTCCGTCTTGGTCGAGATCAATAGCCCTTCGAGACTCTCCGGTGTAGTGAGCAAGATGTTCGGTGGATCGGCGCGCATACGGTTCTTCACGCTTTCACCGATGTCACCATGCCAGAGCCCGACTGTCCGTCCCATCCAGCCCGCGTATGCCTCCAGCCGTGGCGCAAGGTTATTCAGCAGCGCCTTGATCGGGCACAAGTAAAGGACGCTGAGTCCATTCCACTCCTGAGACGCCATCGCACTGATCAGGGGAAACGAGGAAGCCTCAGTCTTACCGCCTGCAGTGGGAGCCAACAAAATGGTGTCTTCGCCGTCGAGGATTGGTCCAATGGCCTCCTTCTGCAATGGACGCAGGTCTGACCAGCCAAGCGTGTTAGCAATGTGGTGAACCAGTCCAGGATGTAGCCGGTCAACACTCATAGACTCAGGTCGATGTCGTCTGCTGATGCCGCGTTTCGTTCCATGTCGTTGAGCTCGCTCGACCGGATGGTCAGTTGGTAGTGCTGTCTGGGATCGAAATCCTCGAACTGGTCGACTCTGTCGAGAACATCCTCAACCAACTTTCGCAGGAACAGTCTCGGTGCAATGCCCACGCGCCCACCAAGTCCACCAGTAACCGCGCTGGCCAGCTCAGCGATGAATTCGTCGTCTACGACCTTGTGGACTCGGTCTGTAGCGTCGACGGCGTACAGATCTCGCACCGCTCTACCAAGCAGTTCCAGTTTGTCCAGGTCGAATCCGTGCAATCGAATTTGCACGGCCCGGGGGTTGTCGAAGCGCGGGTCGGCGAAGTCCACTGCTAGCCGCTGAGCCAGTGCCGGAGCCCGTTGCACGCCCTGTGTTCCGTCAAAGAACGGAGGGGTTCCTGTAATGAGCAGGTACAGCCCGGGGAAGCGACCCTGGTCGATCTCGTCCATCCACTGCCGCAAGGCATTCAGGCTCTTCTCTCGGACGTCACTGCGCACTCGTTGCAACGTCTCGATCTCGTCTAGAACCACCAGGAGACCGGGGTGGCCCGAATCGCGCAACACTGTCAAGAGGCCTTGGAGGAAGCCAAGCGCACCGAAGTGGTCCAGGTCGCCTTTGACACCCGCAGCACGTTTCACCACTGCGGAGACGTTCGGCTGACCACCAATCCATGCCAATAGCCCTTCAGCCAAGGCATCATCGCCTCGCAGCCGCGCACTCCGGTAGGCACGCAGAGCCGCGGAGAAAGCAGGGGTCGAGCGGGCGACGCTCGCGAGTCGCTGCTCAGCTAGGGCGTCGACTGCTTGTGCTAGCTGACTGGGGTCCTCGATCGAATCCGCTTCCAGCACGTCTTCTTCGAGAATGTAAAACCAGCCTTCGATAATGGCACGCAGAGCGCTGGGCGGCTGAGCAGCCGTCGATAGGTGCTCCACCAGGCGTCGATAGACAGTCTCAAGCTTGTGCAAGGGCGTCTCGGTTTCCGAAATCTGGATTTCGGCAGAGGCCATGTCGCGACGTTTTGCTCTTTCGGCCAGCCAGCGCGCAAAGAACGTCTTTCCGGATCCGTATTCTCCGCGCAGCGCCTTGAACTGGGCTTTTCCGGTGGAAACGGTGTCAAGCTCAGCGTCGATGGCCTGTTCAAACCGATCAAGCCCAACGGCGAACAGGTCGAGCCCTGCTTCGGGGACTGTGCCTCTGCGTAGGGCATCTATGACAGCCCTGCGTCGGGCTGGACTGACCGATTCTGGGCTAGTCACTGGTGTCCTCCAAGAAACTGCTGGCGAAGTAGTTCCAGGTTGAGCCGAACGCTAGTGCCATTATCATCTCTAGTCAGCACTTGCGAACCGTCGATATTCAAGGCCCGCTGAAGTTGGGTGACGTATCCGTCGACACTGCCAGCTGGGCGTCCTGCGATGCGTCCTACCTCCGCGACTGTCAAAACTCCGCCAGCGTCCTGTGCGCCATCGATGATGGCTTTCACCACTGCGGAGTCCGGGACTCGGCGCAGGCCTCGAACGTGGTCACGATACGTCTGGGAGTCGCATACTTGCTCGCTCAGCGTGGGATGACGAGGAAAGGTTCCGGAGGCAACAGTGGGATTTTTTTGCTGTCCGACTGTTGCAGGCTCGGGTTCACTGTTGATGGCACCCGATGCTGCTTGCGGCTTCGGCTGGCTGTATTCGACACTCGGATCAGTGGTGCTGTGCAGTTCATCGGCCTTCAGGACAGCTCTGGCCCCAGCAGAGCTGAGTACTTGAGCCTCCGCACCGAGTTCGGTGACAATGGCCCACGCCCGTTGATACGTAGCTTGTGCCAAGTCAGGACTAATCTGGGCGAGCCGCCCCACATGGACCACTCCCGCATGAGCGAAACGCGCCAGGTAACCCGAACCGACCTGGCGGCCATCGAAATACCGCCGTTCAAGCTCAGCCAGCGCCGAGGTGGCACCCTCGCCAATAGACAGCAGTGCGCTTGCCACTAGGGCGGCGGCTGGTGCATCGTGTGCCAGGCTGAACCCATAAGGACCAGGGTCAAAGTCAGAGTGGCGGTGGGAGTCAGATTGTTGTTTGGCCGTGTGAGTCTGTTCCGGAATCAACAGTGGAGGAGTGGTCACGACAGGAGACGACTCGGGCCGGTACCAGATCTTACGCCGCACTAGGAACGCATGGACGGTGGCAAAATTCCATAGGACGATGAGGTAGGCGTACATCATGACTTGCTCGTATTGTCGACCTTCACTGAACACCAGCGCGCCGATCCACAGTGCCAAATACACCGCGAACCCGAGGAACTGGACGAACGTGCGGCGACGTATCCAGGCGATCAGGAAGGTCACCGGGGTGAGCAATCCGAAGCTCAGTAGCGGGCTCAACGCCCAGACAATGGATCCGAATGCCCGGCCCAGAGAGGCTTTCGCAGTAACGAGGGGTTGAGAGTTCATCGGCGGCGGCCCCCGAGGAACTGCTGGCGCAGAAGTTCCAGATCGATTCGAATGCTCGTGCCGTCGTCCTGTTTAGAGAGCACCTGTGTCCCATCAATGTTCAGGGCTCGTTGGAGTTGGCTGACATAGCCATCAACGCTGGCTGCCGGTTTATCCGCGATCTTGCCGACCTGGGCCGAGGCTAGGACACCTCCGGCCGACTGGACAGCGTCGATGATCGCCATGACCGCGACCGAGTCCGGTACCCGTCGCAGCCCTTTAACATGCGCACGGTAGGTATCGGACTCGCAGATCTGCTGGCCCAGCGTGACTTCCGCAAACAAGGTTGCCGCAGATTGCGTAGGCTTACCACTTTGCTTTGACTTCGACGAGGGTTCAGCGGTGCGTACTGAGTTGTTCCACCATTCGGGCTGGTGGACGGCGGCCGAGTCGTAGACCACCCAGTGTTCGGCGCGAGCCTTTGCCGTGGGGACATAGACCTGCACGGGAATGACCATCTCGGCCAGGGACGCGCCGCCGTGATACCCGGAGCGCTTGGACCGATAGCGAACTCGCTCGTCCACTGCGGCCACCAACGCATCGCCCTCCAACACCCGGGGGCCGGTGAGCACGACTTCGCCATCAGTCGCAGCCTCCCCGCTACGCCAGCGGGCACTGTCGCCCCAAACGGCCGCCTTGGCATTGCCGGGTTCGCGCACGTGCCCATGATCAGAGCACAAGACGATGGGCCTTGCTGTTCGAGAGGCCGCGTCCAGCAGCGGCTGTAGGTAGTCGATATTGGACACCTGCCACAGCGGGCGCGAGGCCAGCTCATCCTTATCGAGGGCATCGTCAATGGTGTTCAGGACGACGGCTACGACAGTGTCGCGATCCGCGAGCGCGCCTTGCAAGGCCTTCGGTATCTGACCCACCTCGGTAGCCCGCAGGTCACCCTTGTGAAACAGCTGGACCTTGCGTCGCCCCCACAGCTGGGTAAGTCCCTTCCGCTCGGCTTCTTGTCCGCCCGAGACAAGGCTGCCAGCCAACAGGCTGGCACGCGAGTAGACAGTCGAGGATGGAACAGTGGCAAGCGCGCCTTCCCGTCCGGAATCAAACCGGCCGACCTCGACCCAACTGCCCCCTGCCGCAATGTCGGCACCGATGGTGATGGCATCGGCCGCACTCATCCCGTCACAGACGACCAGCAGCGGCGCGGCTTCTCGTCCTGTGGTTCCGGCCAGCGGGCGCATGATCCGGTCTTGAAGGTTCTCCGCCAGCAACAACCGCTCAGTCTCACCGGTATTCCAGGCCGCTAGACGTTCAGCAAACCGTTGGTCCGCGAGCGCCCTGCGTTCACGGACTCGGTCAAGCAATGCTTGATAAACCCGCCCGAGGCGGGGGTTGTTCGCCGTGTCAGCTACGCGCAAACGTGCGCGAGCGGAGTCGACCCAGCCGCCTTCGCGGATCTGCCAGTCAACCCATTCGGACACTGTCAGGCCCTGGGGCACCTCGTTGGCAAGCCAACGCGTCAGACGCAGTGCGGCCCGAGCATCCTCGATGGGGCCCGAACGATCGGCGGCCATCGTATGGCTCTTAACCTGTTCGAAGGACGTCTCTAGCGCACCGATTCCCTCCGGCCGACTTAGCGTGCGCTTCAAGATGGCGGCAAAATCCGCGAGGCGAGCATGTAGACCAGCTACGAATAGGTCGGATGCTGCGATGACGCTCTCCGCACCGATCTCAGCGAGGATTGCTTCGGCACGCCGGAAGGCAGCTCCGGCGATATCCTTATCGCTTTCAGCCTGGCGTTGTAGGTGAGCAAGGCCCGCCTCGGCAAAGCGCCGGAGTGCATCCGCATCGGGACGGTCGTTACCGAAAAAGCGCTGCTCGAATCGGGCTTGGGGAATTTGGGCCTCCGACCCGGCATCCGCAAGTGCTTTGGCGGCCACCGCGACGGGGGGCGCATCGCGAGCTTCGCCAGTTTCGGCCAGCACCACGACGAGCGCGGCGGTTTGCCCGGCGATTTCTCGCAGCGCAGCCGCCAAGTGGTCACGTAGTGGTCGGTCTAGGTCGTGCCATTGTTCGATATTCGTCGCCGCCTGGCTCCAGGTGAGCATCGACGCCACGTCCACCACCGCGTCTGGGTCACTGTGCAGGTGGAGGCCAAGAAGTCGGCGGAGTACGTCCTCGCGAGCGAGTGCTCGCGGCGGCTGGCTGCGACGTTTCCACAGCTCGGAGCCGTAGTAGAGCAACTGCTCGGCGATCCAGTCGTCGCCTTTACCGCGCAGCCTTCGGTCGATGTGCTCGGCCTTGGAGTTGGCGCGGATCGCCTCCCAAGGGTCGATCGACGTGACCTTATGCCCGGCAATTTGCGCACGCAACGACGTGCCGAGCTCGTTTTCGGTCATGTCGGTGGGCACCACCAGCAGGCCATTACCGTCGTGTCGGTCGATCAAGTCGAGCACGGCCAGGACTGTCTTCGCTGGACGGACGGTCACCGTGAGGGAGTTGCCGTTGGTGCCCACGGTGATTGAGTCCGGTCCATCCCAGACCGGGTCGGCATGCAAGAGGACCGTTGACGGCCCGTTCGCTCGGCAGCCGATCTCGCGCACGATGGCCTCGACGATGCCCCTGCTGGCTGCTGGCACAGCTCCGCTCATTGTCGCTCCACTTTCATGAAGGTGACGTCGTATTCGCCATCGTCGAGCTCGTCGGAAAGGTCAGGAAAGGCGGACTTTAGTTGTCCAGCGCTGGCCCGGCGAGTAATCACCCCAGGCTGGGTTGGTTCGCTTTGGCCGGGGGCGGCTGCTTTCGCCTGGTCGGGCGGCGAAGGAGGCGTCGGCGGACGAGCCTTGACCAACCGATTCGTTGCCGCCGTGACACAGTCGCGGATGACTGGCTCTAGCGGCGCGTCATGTTGGTCTTTTTCCGCTGCCTGCCGCAGCCGATTGAGGATCTTGACAGCTTCGGGGCTAGTGTCGGTCACTAGCGGGTCGAGGATTGTCCAGGTGTTGGTTTCGTTGTTCAGCACTCCAGCCAGCACGGCGGCGTCACGGATGCTGCGCACATAGATGCCGGCATCGCGCGTGAGTTCGGGAGCGGCAAGCCGCTCGAACAGGTCGAGGTCGCCCTCGGCCTCCGACAGGCTTATAAACAGCTCCTTGAGTTCGGTGGCTGTCACCAAACGCGGGCTCTGTTCGTCCAGGCCCAGGGTGGTCTTGCGCGCCAGGAGAGCGGCATGGAGGTTTTCCACCGCCTGCTGTTTCTCATGCAGGACCAATCTCATGTGCTTGGTCATCGATACCAGCGCGCGGGAATTGTACGCGGGCCGGGGTTCGGCCCCAAAGATCTTCACAGCGCGTTGCGAGGCACGGTCGAAGGTTTCTCGCTCAGGCAAAGGCTGCTTGCACAAGCGCATGTCAGCGGCCAAGCCAGTCAGCCCTGGAGCCTCAATAGTCGTGCCCGAGCGCATCCAGGTGCGGTCATCTTCAATGGCGTAACACAGCACCACCAGATCCCGAAGATCCCCAGGCAGCCCAGGGTGCTTCTCCATAACCCAGTCGCGTATCTGGGCTACGGTGAGCGATTCGGGATGCCCGGTGGCCTCGGCCCGGGTATTGATGTCGCGCCGCCATCGGTCGGGCAGAATCATTGACCCTTCGTTGACGGTTCCCAGGTCGAGCGGACCGGCGATCCGCCTCAGGACCTCGCGATCGTCCTTGGTGATCTCGGCTCGACGGTTCGGGTCCTTCACCGCCGTTTCCACCGTGCGCAAGACAATGTCGAGCTCTGCCCGCTTGTAGGCGCGAGTTCGACCTCTGGCCCCCGAGCCAAGGTCGGGGTGGTCTGGGTAGGCGTGGTCAAGCAGGCTCTTGACAATGTCGGCCATCGAATCGGACAGCGACGAGCCCGGCTGCAACTGGTAGTGCCAACGCTGGTCCAATCCGAGAACTCGATCCCGCCCTTGGGGATGGTCATCCACGTCGGTGGGCTGGTCCTGATTGACGCCATAGGCCTGTTTCGTAGCTGAGAGGATGCGTTCCTTCAACGCGATTTGCTGCGAGTTCAAGGCAATCCGCGCTTCGGCTCGGTCTTCGCCGCTGAGGTTGGGGCTGGCCTCGATCAGCCGTTCCTCGCGCTCTAGGAGATAGCGGATGGTCACGTACTTGGCTAGGTCGGCTTGGCGTTCGGCCGTGAAGAAGGCCGGAATCATCCCGGCGGCCAGCGGGGCTGTCCCACTGAAGTTCTTCTGAGCTTCTTCGATAACCAGCCGGGCTTCGGTCGGACTGAAGCTGGCTCCTTCGTCAAATGGGTAATCGATAACCAACCGAATGCGGTCAGGTTCCTCTGAGTAGAGATCAACCTGCGCGGTCTCGCGGATGTTCGTGAAGAGGATTTCGACCGACCTGGTCGTCCCCCGCCACGTCACATCGGTGGTGGTAATGCGCTCGTCTGGGTCGCGCAAGCCTAGTTCTTCCCACAGGAGTCGCTTAAGCGCCAGCCGGTTCTCCGGCGGCTTATCACCTGATTTGCTCGCGGCGCTACGAATGATCGACTTGACATCTACTTGCAACAGCTGGATCGTGACTTGGGGGTCGTCGGATCCGGTGATACGAAAGGCACTGAAAGTAACGCCCAAGTCCTTGAGCGTCTTGGCGACCTTCTGTTTTTCGGCTCCGGGGATCGGTGAGGCGATCGCCCCTTGATTGAGGGCCGCCAAACGCGAAGCCGTCAGGTGCCCCAACGCAGGCACCCGCGGGACTAGCGCCGACAACATCAGGGTCTTGACCACCATGTCGTCAGCTCGGAAGGCGTGTTTGGGCGACAGGTCCCGTACTTCGGCCTCGGTCTTCAGCTTGTGCCGGTCAAGCAACCACGGACGCAGCTCGTCAAGGTAGAACTCCTTGATGCGGTTGTATTCATCTCGCAACCGGTCGGTGAATGGCTTGTCTTGACCGTCAATGAGCACTTCAAAGATCGTGCCTACCGGCATGAGCTGCCCCAGCGGCATGTCCCGGTGGTCAACCAGCAACTGCATGAGCAGTTTGAGCGCGGTGCGCTCACGCTGCAACGCACTCGATACGTCGACAATGGTGTGCATGAAAGCCGGTGAGAACGGGTAGGTGGCGGCGAAGTCGTCAACTGTGGCACGCCCGCCCTCGGAGTCCAGCAGGATGTCCCACACCTCGCGCCGATTGCTCTTGGTCCGGTCGAACGCATCGGCCAGCGCGCCAGCGGCCGCATCGTCCTTGGGCTTGAGCAGCCGCTCGGAGACAACAGCGGGAAGGTTGGTGTCCGCCAGGGAAATCGTGCCGAAGCGGCCGTCCCAGTACTTAAGCGTGTCGAACAGCGACTCGGTGTCGGTGCCGGCGATGTCTCGGCCGACTAGTTCGCGCAGATCGCGCTGCCGGGGCAGAAAGCTAATGATTGGGGCCGGGCGCTTTGCCTCTGCCGACTCGACCAGTTTCGAGACTTTCTGCGCCTCGTTTTTCAGCTTCGATGGTTCGCCGACGAACTTCGACTGCCAGAGCACCAACTCGTCGAGGTAGAGCACGACCGCGTCGTATCCGAGGTGCTTGGCATGGTGGCTAATTACCGAAAGTCCCTGGTCGAGTTTGAGGTAGGAGTTCTCGCCCTGGGTGTAGCCGGTGAAATGAGAGAAGTAGGACTTCATCAGCGCCGAGACCAGCTCAGTCCGGGCCGTATCACCTGGGGGCGCGGAAAAGGCGGCGTCGAGCGTCTCCGAGTCCCACGTGCCCGCCAAGTCGTCGCCCCACTCGTCTGCCTCAGCGGCCGCGCTACTGGGCAGGCCGGAGACGAAGGCCTCGTCACCGAGCTTTTCGCGCAAGAGGAGCGCGTTGTTAAGCAACATGCCGTCTCGGTAGACGGCTGGGAGCGCAGCCTCGGGGTGCAGTTCCTGGATGGCCTTCACATAGCCCCCCAGAACCGCGTCCTCAAGGGAGTCCTCATCGATCATGTGCAGACTGACCTGGAGAAACCGCTTATTCTGAAGCCAATTGTCGTGGGCGACGATGGCGTCAACCAGTCGGTGCTTGCCTCGGGCTGCGGGGTTGTGGCGGAGAATCTCTCGCAGCACTGCCATGAAGTGCGACTTACCGGAGCCGAATGAACCGTCGAGATAGGTGCCCTTGGAACTGTTCCCGGTGACTGCTTGTTCGATCAGTTCCAAAGCAGTCCTGAATCGGTCAGCCAAGTCTTCGGTCACGACATAGTCGTTGAGGACTTTTTCGGGTTGATCGTCACGGCCAAGTTCCAGGACGAAATCACCCGGATGCACGGACGTGGGTAGGTCAAATAGGTCTGAGAGGCGCTGGGGCTGGGACATCGGCTAACCTCCGCTATGGTTGCTTCTTTTTGGACTTGCGGCTCCGGGCAGAGGCAAGGGGCCTCCAGGTGGCGAGATCGGCATCGGACAGTTCAAACCGTTCCTGTTGTTCGCTCAGGAAGTCCGCGTACAGCTGGGCAGGCGTCACCCCAAGCTCAGGGTCTACTTCATCATCGTGCCATTGTTTTAGCCAAGGCAATTGTTCTGCCAGACCGGCGAAAATCGGCCTCAGGCGCTCTGAGTCCCAGCCTTCTTCACTTCGGACATGGGAGAGCATGGTCAGTGCGTGTGCAGCCTGGCGGTGGTCCCATCCGGCCCAGCCGATCAGCAGCGAGCTGTCATTGTCGGGAGCGGCACCAGGATAGGAGATAAACCGTTCCTTGGGCACGTCGAGCTTGCCGCGCTGACGCCAGTAGGAGGTCTTGCGGAAGTCGCCGGTGCCGTACTTGGGCGGGACGGCGATGTCAAGGCGCTCGCCCGTGCGGTCTTCTTCGCGCTGCTTTTCCCAGGTCTCTTCCCACTGGGCGCGTTTGCGCAGGCCGGAGTCCTTATAACGCAGGGCCGCCAGGTAGGGAACGTGCTCGGTGTCGATGATGTCGGCGAGGACTTTGGCGAGGTCGACATCAGAGCCAGCGTATAGCTTGGCTACGGAATCGACATCGTCGTCGTCCCGGAGCTTGTCGGCGAGCTGGTTGATCGTCAACGGCTGGGGCTGCTCGATGCCGTTGTGGTCGGGAGCAAACCAGAGTTCCCGGCGTTCACAGGCGTCAAGGAGCCAGGAACGAAGCGCTTCTTGCTCGCGCTGCTCCCACGGGGTGGTCGACCAGCGGCGCTTGCATTCGGGTCGCTCAATGAGCGCGATGTCCTTGCGAGACTCGATGCAGTCAATTCGCCGTTGTACAAGTTCTTGATAGGCTGCGGGCCAGTGGGACGGGATCTCGGTGATCGGGGTGGAGCCGTGGCGAGAGAACCACTCGGTCGAGACCTCACCTGCTTTCATCTTGCGGGCTAGGACGATTTCGAAGGCCCGCTCACCTAGGTTGATTTCCGGAACGGCCTCGGGGTCAGTGGTGAGACTGGCGCGCTCGGCCTCATCGAGAAGGCCATAGAGGCCGTAGACTTCCCAATCCAACTCTTCTTGAGCGGCGATCATCTGACGGCGGAGCGATGTGTTGGCTGCTCGAGCATTATCAAGGCTGGTGCGGGTGGGGGCTTCAACTTCCGTAAGCGCGGAAGGCTCGGTTGAGGCAAGCTCCCGTCCCAGGGAATCTAGTCGGCGTCCAGAATCAAGCGGGAGTTTGGACGGAAGCGGGAATTCCTTCAGTTTGGTTCCGGTGAATTCGTATCTATCATCCCAACCTTCAGCACTCACACGCGCTCCGTCTTTCCCTACTGGATCGCCACCCTTTGGATACGAAACCTGCTTAAGCCAAAAGCAGGCCGTGGAACTGTTCAACAGGCCGAGTAGCTCTAGATGGTCGTCCTCGGTGGCGCCCTCTGGCAACTTGATCACGGGAGCCGACTGCTTGAAGACCTTCCCCCCGCGGTCGAGCACGAAGTGGTTATGCGTAGCGACAAAGGCATACGTGATGGCGAATTCATGTGCACCCTTATCTACCACAATTTGATGCCACTCATACCAAGGCCGACATTCTTGAAAGTAAGAGACCTTTCCGAAAGTCTGGCGGTTCCCTGCTACGGTCCTGTAAGGCCACATCCACTTGTAACTGTCAAATTTCTTATTAAAGTCAACAAGCGATAGGTCATCTCTATACGGGAAAAAAGCGAAGTTCTCCCCACTGATATTCCAGTCACGAATTTCAACGCCAAGCACCAACCGCTTCTTCAAATCGAGAGACTTCGTTCGCCGCCTCCAGTCAACCTTTCGGGCAAGCATTGCATCATCTGCATTGGTCATGCCGAAGATCCCAATTCTAATTACCCTTGGTTTGGATAGACTATTTTCAGCCTGGCTTAGTGTACGCAGCAATTCATCAACTCCACCACCTGAAAGACTCCATGGATGCTTGGCTAGTCGTCCTCGGTTCAGGTCAGCACAACTAACCCATTTGCTTTCGCTTTCAGGATGGTCAATTTGGCTTACTATTGCACTCCAGACCACCCCCTTCGACGGAACAGTGGGCTGTGAAGGCTCACCTTGGATTCCCTGCACTACTCGGACATCATGACCTCGCTGCGCGGATTTCCTTCCAACCAAGATCACGGTCGGGGTGCCATGACCCGGAATGTAGGCACCCGAGGTATCGATAACGTGTGTCAGGTCGACCTTCAGATTGAAATATTTTTCAATGAGCTCAGTTCCGAACTCTCGTTTCATGAACGAATTTGCCGTAATTTGGCCAATATAGCCAGCGCCGACACGTTCATGTCGGCCATTGACTCCAAGTTCGAAGAACCGCGCAGCAAAAGGGACCGACAGCGCGTATTTACCTTTGCACACGTCCTTGTATGCTGCCCGGTAGTTGGCGTTTTCCCGCTTGTCTTTCACCGTGATATACGGCGGATTTCCTACCACTACATGGTATGACCCTCGTCCAAGCAGGTCGACATTCCCGAAGCGTTCCTCATAGATGTCCTCAGTAACGAATGTATGTGGCTCCAGGGTCGCGTTAAGAGCTTCCTGCACCTGCGTGGCACCTCGGCCGTGCAACAAAGAGTCACCTACCGCGATATTGACCGGGAAGTCAGGTGCCTCTTTAAGGGTTTTCGCCTCGGCCGCCTTCATTGCCGCCACGAACAACCGAAACCGGGCAATTGCTACCGCGAACGGGTTCTTGTCAACCCCGTGAATGCCATACAGCACCTTGCGGATCAATTCCCAGGGCTCCGCTCCGGGAGCACGGTGCTGCCAAGCCTTCAGCAACCGGTCGAACGCGCCTAGTAGGAAGTGGCCCGATCCGCAGGTCGGGTCGATGATGCGCAGGCCCTTCGGCATATCCTCACGCACATCCGGCCGTGGGTATTCCGGTTCCAGACCGAACTCGTCCATAGCCGGTTTCAACGTCAGGTCAAGAATGAACTCTTCCACGAACTCTGGCGTCTGCAGCAGCGCGAAGTTTTTCCGAGCCGCTTCCGAAAGGTCCTGGTATAGGTCCCCAAGAAAGCGCGTATCCCACTCCGGGTCCTCAAAGTCATGGACCAGTTCGCCGTCCTCACCACGCAGTCGCCAGAACTCGACCAGTTGTTTCGCCGCATGGTGGCTCGGCGTAATCCGCCACATCGGGTTGTGGGTCTGATCAAACAGCCCAGCCGCGACCTTAGATGCCTTCGACATGTCGTCGAATCCCGCCAGAATCCAGTCCCGGTCGGTATCCCGACCGGGGTTCTGCCCATAGAATTCGTGTTGACGGTCGGCCGGGATATCCCAACGCGCCTCTCCTGACGCTGCCAGGTACGGGTATTCGATCAGCCGGTTGTCCTCGCAGAACCGCTGGAATACTGTGCCAAGCACCCACGCAGCCGCAGCTTGAGTTACCTGAGCGTCAAGCCAAGTCTCATAGGTGACCGCAATGCGATCAGCGTTCTTGGCGGCCGCGTATTCGTTTTGAAGCGTGCTGCAGAACTCGGCCTCGTCCGCCCGCTCCAACAAATCGGCCTCAAGAGCCTTGACTTGCTGTTTCAGGTCAGCAAGCAGCAACTTATTGTCCACTAGATTCCTCGCTCAGGGCAGGGGCGGGCAGGTCTTCATCGAGGCGTGGTTTCAACACCCCGGCAGGAAATCGTATCTGTTCACCAGCTGAGTCGATAGCACCGACGTTGTAACCGTCCAGATGGGCCACGTGCCGCAAGGCATCCGTCGGGCACAACAGCCACACCCCGTGCGGCCGCAGCTCGGGACGCCGGGCCGCGCTGAGAAGCTCATGCAGAACTTTCTGGCCGCCGGAGTAGCGGCCCAGCGGCGTCGCGTTGTACAGGAAAAGCACCCGGCCCTCCGCCGTAGCTTCCAGCAACGCCGTTTCAAACCGGTTCCACACCTCTACCAGAAGGTTCGTCAATGGCGCTGGAGGCGGAACCGTATCCGCAGCCAGGACTCTTTCCCAAGACGGTTTGTTACCGCGTTCGGCCACGTATTGACGCAAGAGTCGCAGGAAAACTGCCTGCACATCCAACGCGACCACACCGGGTCGTGCGGCCAGCCATTTAGCAGCTGCACAAGTCTCGGCGACTCCAGTCTTGATTGCCCGGAAACCGCCGCTTTCGACAGCTTTATCAATCCGGTAGGTGAATCGCGCGGCCTCATCGGCCCCGCTTCCAACCCCAGTTGTCCGCGGGCCCTTGATGGAACTGGTGCGGCTGCCTTCCCCCAGCCGCAGACGGCCGCGGGCCGACGGGTGCTCCTCGACATCGAGGTCGCACTCATCCAAGAGATCCAATAGGCCCGAAAGATCTCTCGGGAAGCCTTCCAGGTCTCCGAACCGCGCCTTGACGCGCTTGATCAAGTCTTGCCACCTGACCCCGTCCTCATCATCGAGGTAGGCGCTCAATTGAGTGAGCGCCACTGCCCGCCTCGGGTTCATGTCAGTCGGATACAACTCCAACCGAGGCGTGACCGCGACTGACTTATTGGCGTCGGCAGCCAATCGCACCAGGTCAATGTCAGTCAAAACCACGCCATCGAGGGACGCGCAGGAGCGAAGCGCGGCAATCGCCTCGGCTGACGGCGGCAGCGGGTCTGCCTCACCAAGCCCGGAAACGAGCCGCTGAGCTTCCAAGGCAAGCTCAGCCACGTAATCGAAAAGCTCACGTTCGGTTGGCTTCGTGTAGTCCTCACCGTCCGAGAGCGCTACTAGCACTGAGCCATCGGAACGGCGGTGTAGAAGATACCGCGGTTCCTCCAGACTGTCCTCCACATGAACCGCCGCGTAGACGGCAGCACCCGCATTGGCCAGACGTTCGTCATGTTCGCTCAAGGCCGAACCGCGTCGCACCAAGATTGCAGCTGCCAGCCGAGAGGCCTCCATGACGCGCCCGTGCTCCGCCAAGACCTCAGCAACCAGATCACGCAATGCATTAATCGACCTGAGCTTCTTCCACCGACTGTCCCGGACCTGATTGCGGTACTGGGTGATCCGCGCCGACGTCATGCCAGTTGCACGCTCGATCTGATCAGCCGGGGCCCACACTCGGACCGGGGCAGGTTGGTTGCCTTCCGGCAGGCCAACGAGCGCCCGAATACAACGCTGATAATCCACCTCGCCCTTGACACTGACTAGCTCAGCAGCGATCGCATCGACCGTGGCATGACCGGCTTCCCCGGGCGCTTCCCCCAATCCAGGGGCGGTCTCGGCCAAATGCAACTTGCCGCGCCACTCACGGGCCTTCTGTTGCAGTTCATTGCGAACCAGTAGGCCCACGCCGCGGAGGGTCTGGATATCAATACCAGGCAGTTCGGTCAGCTGGCCGACCGTGTCGATCTTGAGCCGCTTCAGAGCTGCGGCGCGAGCCTTCTCGCTGAGATCGGTCTGCGACAAAGGCAAGTCAGGGGCAAGTCGGGATTGGGGGTCAGGGCGGGGTACCTGGATCGAGACGGGGTCCGGCTCCGAGCTCAGAGCCTTGCGGAAAGCATCCTCCATCGCGTCCAGGTCGTCAAACCGCTTCTTCACGTCACGGTGCAGCGCTTTGAGGAAGAAGGCTTTCAAACCTGCGGCGATCGACTGGTCGAATGCGTCAGACCGGATCTGCGGAACCGTCTCCGTTTCCGGCAGATCAGCCGGTTCGGTCAGGCCGTCACCCCAGGAAGGCAGCTCGGCAGTCACCATTTCGTAGAGGGTGACCGCCAGGGCATAGTGTTCGGCGGCCGAGTCATAGCTGGTGCGACGAGGAGGCCCCAGGAACGGATCAAGGTACGCCTTAGTACCCGCCTCAAGATTGGTAAGTGCGACTCCGGAAAGTGAAAAATCGAAGAGGAAGAGGTGGCGACGCTGCTTGTTCTTACCCTCTCGAACCCCCAGATTGTCGGGCTTAATGTCGCGATGCCGGACACCATGATCTTCCAGGTTACGCAAAGCCCCAAAAAGATCCCGCGTCCAACCCTTCAGCTCCTCACCAGTCAGGCTGCCCTCTCGGCGCAGGTACTGGGCAAGCGACTGTTCGCCAGCCACGGCTTCGACGAGGACCTTGCGACCCCCAAGGTCGATGGGGCCTCTCAGCAGCTCCACCACGTGAGTGGCACGAACAGACCGCAAAACCTCGGCCTCGTATGCGAGTGCCTGCGTAGCGCGCTCCTCATCCAGAGCCACCTTGAGGACCACTTCAAAGTGTTCCTCGCCCTTGGCCTTCTCAGTGTCCTCGGCCAGCAGCGCCCGGCCGGTTCCGCCGCTGCCCAAAACCCGCTTGATCCGGTACTGCCCGACCGTGTCGCCAGGACCGGCGGTCAAAGGGTCGGGGTCCGGCTCGTCGTAGAGGGCACTGATCTCCTCCTCCACGGTGTCAAGCTCGGCCATAAATGCGGCTACGTCAGCAAACCTGCGGCTGTGGTGGCAGGTCGCGCCCTGCACCATCTGGTCCATCGCCGGGGTCATGTCATCGCTAATGGCGGAGGGAACCAGCGACTCGCTTGCCTTCAGCAGTTCGGCCATACTCTCGCGAGTCTCGGCCGGTTCCTGGCCAGTCAGGATGAGATAGGCAAGCGCCCCGAGGCCAAAAATGTCCAGCTGGATCGGGTCAGCCTGCACGTTCGGGGCTTCCGGGGCGATATAAGTGCCCGCGGCGGCACCGATGTGAGGAGCCACTTTGCCCCACGAGGTCGTATGGCCCGCCTGATCCCGACCACGGCGGGCGGCCCCCTGCCAATCGGCAATACGCAGGCGCGGGTACTGGCCGTCGACCTCAACCCAAACGCTATTGGCCGCCAATGCCCGGTGATAGAGGCGCTGGCCGTGGGCGTGACGGAGGGCGTCGGCGAGTTGGCGGATCATCTCCACCCGGGTCTCGAGCGGGAGCCACTCCCCGCCGGTCGCCATATACTGGTTCAGTCGCTGCCAGCTGCGGCCGTGTTCGAACACGACCGCAGGTCCGAGGTCTTCGACCACCCCGCGATTGTCGACCGAGACGATGCCGGGGTGATTAATGCCCACCAAACTCTTGTACTCACGCTCGACCGCCATCGTCATCGAGGCGCGGGCCTCTTCGCTAGATCCCTTGGCAGTGAGGTAAATGCGTACTCGCCGGGGCGGGTCCTCGGGGAAATCCGTGTTGCTGGCTAGGAAGTCCTGCCAGGTGGGGCCCGAATCAAGTTCCTTCGGGTCGAGCGTGTACTGGCCAATACGGCGTTGGGTGCGGATTGGGGCAACGCCGATCTTGGTCAGCAGCTGCGGGAGCCTCGCGAAGAAGCCTTGGGGCGTGCGCCGGTCTGGGCGGGGCGCTCGGTTAAGAAGGCCGGTGACAATTCCAGCCAGACCGGTCTGGTTGCTCAGCCCTTCTCGGCCATAGACTTTGGTCTTTTGAATCTCGTCAAATTCGCAGACTAGGTCGAGAGCCGAGAGGAATACGGCAGCGTCGAGAAAGGGGATCTTCGCATTCCCGGTGCTGACCTTTTGGAGCAAACCCTTGAGCTCCTTGGCCTTCTGGTTGGTCAGGTGGAGCGGATTGCCGATCGTGCTGTCACGTCCGAACGACCAGGTGGCCCCATTGTTCTTCGCTCGTCCACGATGGGCCTTCAGCTCGACGAGAAAGAAACCTGCGGGGACAGCAATGAGTAGGTCGCACTCCCGAACTGCTCCGTTGGGTGCGGTAAAACTAAAGCACTGCCGTGCGTAGTAGGGGATGGGGAGTTCATCAAGACAGTTCTTGATGTGGTCAAGCCCCTCTTGCTCCCACTGAAAATTCGAGGGCTCTCCGTCCCAAACACGCTGTACCAAGCGTCCAGCCTCCCAAATTGCTACCCCGCAGTTCTACTTTGACATGGCGTACATCCAGGATACGGAGCGGCTGTGGCCTGATTACCTCAGGTAGTCAATCTGGTAACCGCATGATCACAGAAGATCACATGAGCTGACCGGACTATTCATCCGAAATGCACAAATGACACAAAGGGCAAAACGGACGCGGGTTCGATCCACCCTTGGCCGACGACGATGGAGGCATTGAGCGCGGATGGTTGCCCCAGGATGCTGAGCTGGCCACCACCTTGACCACTAGATGTCAACTCCACGACAGACAAGGTCCCGATCTAAGTGTGTGATGAGAAGGTCGCTCTTCGCAACTGTCCATGGAGTGAGCCTAGCTTATGTCACCGCCCGATTCCTCAACCCATATAGCGACTCTGCATCGGCTGAGAGACATCGAGCCTAATACCGATGCAATGTTTGAAGCGCTCGGAGACGAACGAATTGACAAACTCATCGAACGCGGGGCTGACTACAGCAACACCGAGGTGGCTGGCTGTCCGGCTCTGGTGGTCTTCGGTCAGGGTGACGAGTGCAAGCCGTCATGGCTTAACAATGCTCGGAAGACCACCGGGTTGCCGCTTGACCTGACCACCCAAAATAGTTTTGCTCTGCTGCTCATAGCGGTTGACGGCACTGTATACGGCCTTGGGTACGGCACTGGATACCACTTAATCCCCAGTGAATACAAAGACGCTCGATTTGGGTTGTCCTTCGCAGCCCGAGTTGCCGACCCCGAGCGGGTTCGAGACTTGGTACGGAGACGACCCGGTCAACGCGGCAGGGTTGACGGCACCTGGGCCGCAGGCGGCATACCTGTGTGGCTGATCGGTGTTGATCAACAAAGCGACGTCATCGACCGCCTCGGAGCGACCACCACCGGTCTAGATCTCACGGCATCTCGTAACGGCAGCGGAGACATACGGATTCAAGGGGGCATTGGACTTCGCGCCCGGTTTGGCGTCGCACCGGAAGACTTGGTACATGATATTCGCACGATCGCGGCGATCATTAACGAGAAAGCACCGATTGCTGAGCTAGCCTTTGTGGACCACATGGCAGTTGTCAATGACACCACGCGCCGCGAGTGGCTAGACGCAAATCTCGAGTCGATCCTTTCTTCAACTGAAACGGCCTGCCGCGACTTGGCGATTGCTATCCCCGAAGAATGCCTTGACGACTATCACCAGGCCCGTAGTACGGAGATCCGGATTGGGTCCGCGCCCGCCAAACCCGTCACAGAGGTCACGATGGAGGCAATAGCTACCCGCGCCTCGGTTCAAAAGGAAGGGACACGAGTAGCTTCTCTTAGAAAAGGGCGAATCCAACTCTATACCGATCAACTCCAACGTGATCGACTCTCCCACTCCAATGCGCTGAAGTGGATCGAGGCAACAGTCAGCCTCGATGAACGGCGCTACCATCTTCTGGACGGGGAGTGGCTGGAGTTCGACGGCGCTTATGCAGACAGCCAGGACGGACTCATCGAGGAGCTGCTCGCAGGGAGCAGCGACATCGAATTGCCCGCCTGGAAGGACGGCTGGAAGGAGGAGGACTACCTGCACTTCGCAGCGATCCGAACCCAAATGCCCTGCTTGGACCGGAAACTCATCTCCATCAGCGGCGGTCGTAAGTTCGAAGCATGCGATCTTCTAGGGCCTGACAATGAACTGATCCATGTCAAGCAGGGCGGCAGCTCGAAGCCCTTGAGCCACCTGTTCAACCAAGGACTGGTTTCCGCAGCAGAATTGCAGCATTCCAGCGAAGCCAGAAAGAAGTTCTCCGAGCTAGTGCAGGTACATGGAAACGGCCGGGCGATACCGCTTGACTTCGTACCCAGTAAGGTCGTGTATGCATTCCGATGTACAGACGGACGGACATTGTCAGCCTCCACCCTGTACCCCTTCTCAAAGGTCACGTTGGGTTCCTCGGCTAGACGGCTGCGAGACATGGGCATTGAGGTAAAGCTCATTGGCATCGATACAGTTGCCGAATAAGCTTTGTGGACCTAACGGCGGCTTCGGTTACTTAATCGACGGCATAAGCGCTTTCGGGGGCTCTAGCTCGGGGCTCGCGACGTCCCATGAAGTTCGACGATGTCTCGGCGGCACCAAAGATGTGAATCGATCACGCTTAGTGGCTTGAATGAGAAAGTCCAAACCCAAATGGCCTTGGTCGACCTGATTCATGGGGACTCCGGCAACGGTAGCCAAACGGTCTCGAGGAAGTCGTCCGCCACGATCATTTTCAGCAGCTCCGGCGGACCAGTGACTCTGGTGCCCCACAAATCCCAGTCGGTGTACACCACCCACGAACGATCTGCGGGCCAAAGATTGGCTGGGCCGGGCGAGAACGTGTGTGTTTCCACAGTTTCCAAGTCTTTGAGGCGCGCCTCAACTACATAGGGGAAATCCGAATCCTCGCTGAATAGAGCACAGTAGTGTGCGAATACTGGTGTTTCCTTGCCCGAGAAGCGACGCAGAACCGCCGCGAGCCGATGGAAACTCTCCCGGTCCATATAGCCGTCATCAGGCCAGAGAATATGGTTGGCCAATTTACTACGTGGTATGAGAGATGGAAACGCCATGAACGAGGGCAACCGGCATGCCGGTTGCATTTGCTGAGCGACCACTGGCTCGCCTGTGCGCTCAGACAGTTCGTGCCACCGCAACCGTCGCCACCCCTCACCAGGGTCGCATATCCACTTGGGCTCCTCGTCAAGATCCTTCTTGGCTTTCGAGGCGGCCTGGTATTCCGAGATGATGTCTTCACTGGCCGCTTCGTACAGGGCGTGCAAGATCCACAAGCCTTCCGGATACGGCGGCACCGCGAAACCAGTATCTTCTTCGCCGCACAGATCAATCAACCACGTGGCCTCACTCTTATCTGCAACCTTCCACAAATCCACAACTCACCTCTTAGTACTCAGATACGGTCCGATAATTAGAATTTGTCAAGTAACAAGCGAAAGGTCAGATTCCAACTAACCGACGTAGAATCTGAATCTAACTATCTAACCAGTTCCACATAAACCCGAGAGTTTAAGTAATACAGGCCAGAGCACACCGCGCCCGAACCGAGTCCATGATGGAAGGAGCCATCGAGCTTTCGTGACACAGCCTTCCCCAGACGACCGATTCGACTCGACCGCTCGCTGGATGCGAAACGAACTGGTCGACTCCCTAATCAGGCAACGGGTGGTTCGCTCAGCTCGGCTCGAAGAAGCGCTACGCACCGTGCCTCGACACCGCTTCGTACCCGAGGTGGACCTGGAACAGGCCTACCGCGACGATGTCGTCCTCACCAAAACGGACACCGAAGGCCGCCCCACATCCTCGGTGTCGCAACCGACGATCGTCGCGCTGCAGCTTGAGCAAGCGCTCCCCCGCCCAGGCACAAAAGTCCTCGAAATCGGTGCTGGGCGCTGCTATAACGCAGCATTGTTGGCCCATCTGGTCGGAGAGCAAGGCCACGTGGTCACCATCGACATCGACGCCGAAATGGTCAGTATCGGCGCACACACTCTCGCCCAACTGGGCTATGACAACGTGACGGTCAAATGCGCCGACGGAGCCCACGGCGACACTTCAGCGGCCCCCTTCTCGCTCATATCCGTCACGACCGGGGCCGCCGACATCCCGCCAGCGTGGTTCGAACAGCTCGCCATCGGCGGACGCATGGTCGTACCGTTGACGATCCGCAGCCTGACACGCTCGATCGGCTTCGTCCGCGAAGAGGACCGCCTGGTCAGCGAATCCATCGAACCGTGCGGATTCATCTCCATGCAAGGTTCGACAGCCGCCGCCGACGAGCTTTTCGAACTAACCGAAGGCATCACGCTAGAAGTCGGCGAAGACCAACCCATCGACCCAGCGGCTCTACAAGCCAGCGTGACCGCCGCAGGCACTCAACGGTGGTCACGCATCACCATCGGCCACGAAGCAGGTACTCTTTCCGAGCTCGACCTGTGGATGGCAATGGCATGTCGCCAATATGGCCGTGTCTATATCGCGCCCTTCGCCGCCGCTCGCGACCCGCACGGATGGGTCGCCCCCAGCGGCGCCTCGGCCACCTGGAACGCGCACAGCCTCGCCTACGTGATCATGCGCGAATCCGCCAACCGCGACCGGGTCGAACTGGGCGTGCAAGCCTTCGGCCCCGAACGCGACACCCTCGCCGAGCACATGATCGACCACATACGGGCCTGGAATGAGAACGCCCGCAAAACCCAACGACCCCGCATCTACGCCTACCCGGCCGAAACTCCCACGGATGACCTAGTCACCGGCCGCATTGTCGACAAACCCCTCAGCCGACTCGTCATCACCTTCGACTAGGCCAGATCGCGTAGGCCGTGGTTCGAAAGCTTTAAGCACAAAGGGGACACATCGGCCCACTCGCCGAATTAACACCTCTGTGGATGAAACCGCCTTCGCACGGCTCCACGGGCGCTGTCACTGGTGGTCATCGAGTATTTTTACTATGTCATGCACCTTTCCTTAAGGACACCCCATGAACTACGAACGCGTTGAAGTGGATACCGACGTCGGCGGTGGCGACCCGCTACTGGGAGTATTCGACATCAAGGGTGGCGTCACAGCGATCCCCGTCATCAGCCACGGAAACAACACCGTTTCGGCCCTATGGGACATGGGCACGGGCGAATCCACGTTGGCACAAGGCGGAACGCAGATCATGGCCTCGGTGCTCGACCTTGGTCTCCAAGCCAGTTCGCTGGCTTCCGACCCGTTGGGCACCCTCATCTCCTGGGGGCTGGACTTCCTCGTCGGCCTCATCCAACCCCTAGAGGACGCTCTCGAATGGGTCAGCGGGTCACCGGGCGACATGCGCGACGCGGCCACCATCTGGGGCCGCGTATGCGAGGCGGACGTCAAGCTCAGCGAAGGGCTGGCCGAGACCCTCACCCCGTTGGCCGAATGGACCACAAGCGACGGGACCTGCGCAAAGCAGCGCATCGACGACCTAGCGGCGGCATTGTTTAGACTGGCCAAAGCCGCAAACGGCTTGGAGAACGTCCTCAGCTGGGCGCAGGCCTTGGCCGAAATCATCAAAGAGGCGATCAAGTGGTTGATCAGCGAACTCTTGCGCTTCCTCATCATCGTCATCTTCCCGAAAGTGGCCGCCGCGATGGTCACTTTCGGAGCCACCCTCGCCTCAGCGGTCGGGCTGGCGGTCGCCGAGAGCGCGCGGGTCACCATGCGCGCCACCTCATTCATCAACCGCGTCAAACAGGCATTCGCGGTTCTCAAGGACGCCTTCGCCACGTTCCTCACCGACTCTTTGCCAGGTATCGCCATCGCCTCCCTGCAAAACTCCAGTTCCAGTCTGGGCGGTGACGGGGTCAGCGGTGAGGCTCCTAGCGCAGGCGGCGGCGGTGGCGCGATCTCCATTTCAGCGCTTCGCGAGGCAGCCCCCGTCATCAGCCATATCTGCGAGGACACCTCGGGAGTGGCCGACGTGGTCTCCACCGCCCAGTCAGAGGATCTCACGTGGGGAGTGTGCGGCCTGTTCTTCGCCAACGACTACAACGCGAAGGTCCAGGAGCTCAGCCAACTTACCGGGGCCGCGTCACAGACGCTCAGCACGTTTTCGGAGAATCTGACGAACGCGGCGAACGACTGGGAAGGAACCGATGAGGAACTGGCCGCCATCTTCGATGGCCTCGACGTAGACGCCCTTGAGTTAAGCCATGACCAAGCCAACGAAGGTTCGCTTCGCGGCGGTTTTCGCAACCCAGCCGAAACCGGTCTCTCCGCTCACCGTCGAGGCTGAACGGGTCGACCGCGCCCACACCTCCGCAACTGGGGTCCTGGAGTTGCTGGTATTCGAGCCGCGCACCTCTCACCTGACAAATCTCGAACCCGAGTGGGTGGAAAACCCAAGCCAGCCTTCAGAATGGCAAAAGACGACGATGCCGCTGGTGGCCATCGACGGTGAGGCCGTCCCTGTGGGTCGCGGTCGAGCGCATGTGACATTGGACGAAGGCGAACATCTCGTCGAAGTCAAGGACGACCACCACTTCGCCACTCAGACTGTCACCATCGTTGCGGAAGAGACACTCCAGCTGTGTATGGCTACAGTGGCCGATCAACGCTCGCTCGATATTCTGCTGGGCCCGCGTGAATACATCGACCGCCGCGCCCAGGGGGAGATTCCGCCTCGGGCGATGGTCGGTGGTGTTATCGCCTTGGCGTGCTTGGCCTTTGCGATCATCGGGGTGCTCCTGGTCGCCATTGCCGCCACGGCCCTAGGCCACGAAGGCAGCAGCTGGTCGCTAGTTGGCTTGGCCGCCGGAGTCGTGCCAGGGTTCTTTCACGACCCGCTGGCGCGCCTCTTCGAACGCCGCAAGTATGTCCGCATGTTCGACGGGGTCGACGTTCCGCCAGGCGAAGCTGTCGCACCATCGGCACTCGCAGACCATCCGGTCATGGTGGTGCCATTGGGCGCCCCGGTTCCGAAGGCGCCAGCTTCCCTTTGCCTACGGGTGCGGCCCAGCCGGGACGCCTTGCATCTGATCAGTTTCTGGGCCCACGGCCTGCACGATCGCCGCCATCGGATCTTGTTCTACTCCAACAGCTACGTTGACTGGCTCTCCCCGCCCGAGGTCAGCGTCAATGGCCATTCGCTGCCACAGCGCTGGGGCAACTGGGTGATACCCGTCCGGCCGGGCCCCCATCGAGTGCAGGTGACATTGCGCGGGTTCCGCGACCCCTCCACGGGCGAACAATATGGACTTACCTCGCCGATAACCGAAAGCATCGACGTGGAAGTCCCCGAGGGAAAGACACAGTTCCTTGACTGTGAATTTAACCCAGTAGCCCTAGTGAGGGAACGGATCGAACGCCATCCGGGCAGCGAGCCGTACTGGTACGAGATTATGCGTAAGGCAGCGTCCATCGACACCCCACAGCAAAATTTCGACACCCACATGGTCTTGGAAGCCGAGCGCGTACCAAAACTCCAATTCATCCCCGGCCAACAGCTGAACAACAACGGCTCGCTGCGCTTTGGCGGGAGTCGGTGAAAGACCGTTGAAAACCGGCCATCGAAAACGGGGCACTAAGGGCGAATCAGCAGTTTAAACCCTTACCCCATCGACCATTCGCGGTAGGCCCAGCGGGTTTGACTCCTTGAGGGCGTCGGGCAGGGCGGAGTCCGGGAAGCCCTGGTAGGCCACCGGTCGCAGGAAGCGGCCGATGGCGGCCGTTCCCACCGAGGTGGTTCCGGCTGCCGTCGTGGCCGGGTAAGGGCCACCGTGCTGCTGCGCGTGGGTGACCGAAACGCCTGTCGGCCAGCCGTTGTACAGCACCCGGCCCGCGGTTCTGGCCAGCACCTGGACTAGGTCTCCAATGTCGCACCCGTGTTCGGCGTGGATCGTCGCCGTTAGTTGACCGTCGAAGCTCTCCGCGAGCTCCAGCAGCTGACTCTGGGAGGTGTATTCCACGACCAAGGCGGCAGGGCCGAAACACTCACTCTGTAGCGTCTGCGGGTCGGCTAGGACCGCTTCGGCAGTGGTCTGGAATAGCGCCACATCCTCACGCTCACCTAGCGGCTTCACCGCCACGTGCCCGGTGAGGTCCGCCCGCGCCTGCCGGAAGCCGGATTCGATGCGCTCATTCAGCATCGGGTGCACCTCAGGCAGCTCGGCCTCCCGCAGCCGCGCCACGATCTGCGAACCCGCCGGAACCGCGAGGATGCCAGGCTTGGTGCAGAACTGACCGGCGCCAAGCGTGAACGAGTCGATGAACCCCTGCGCTATCTCGCCCGCACGCGCGTTCGCGGCAGTCTCGGTCACGAAAACCGGGTTGTTGGAGCCCAGCTCACCGTAAAACGGGATGGGTTCGGGGCGGGCTGCGGCCAGATCGAATAGCGCTCGTCCACCTTGGATCGAGCCGGTGAATCCGGCGGCGCGAATGCCCGGATGCTGAACGAGTTGCCGCCCCGCCTCCGTCCCGTATACGAGATCGAAGACCCCTGCGGGCAATCCGAAGTCGACAAGGGCGGCGATAACCGTCCGCGCGGTCAACTCGGACAGCCGCGGGTGGCCGGGATGGGCCTTGACTATCACCGGGTTGCCCGCCGCCAGCGCCGAGGCCGTGTCACCGCCTGCCACGGAGAAGGCGAAGGGGAAGTTGCTGGCCGCGAAGACCGCGACCGGCCCAAGTGGTTGGTGGACGCGGCGTAGGTCGGGGCGGGGTGCTCCCATGGGCCAGTCGGGGTCGGCGTGGTCGATCCGCGCGTCGAGGTAGCCGCCGTCCCGGAGCACTTCGCCGAAGAGGCGTAGTTGGAAGGTGGTGCGTTTGAGTTCGCCGCGCAGTCTGGCTTCGGGTAGGTGGGTCTCGGTCATTGCGACAGGGACTAGCTCGTCGGCCCTTTCGTCTAGGGCGGCGGCTATGGCGTCGAGTAGTTCGGCGCGACGCGCGGGGGTGAGCCTCGCGAGGGCGTCGAATGACTGGGTCGCGGCGTCCACTTTGGGGTTGGTTTCGGCGTGGCTGGTTTTTTCGGTCATGCGTTGTCCTTTCGCGGTGGTGTGGCCGGTGGTGTTGTCATGTTGCTCAGGGCACTGAGTGGAATGGGGGTCGCGAGTGGACGTTTGTGGATGGCTCGGAGTTCCTCGGCGTCGCCTCGCATGGGGTCGTGTGAGTTCATGCAGGTGAGGGCGAAGCCGCATTCGCGGCCTTGGCACCAGCCCATTCCGGCGCGGGTGAAGGATTTGGCGCTGCGGGGGTCTGTTGCCGCCATGTCGGTAGCGGCGGTGGTGATCTCGTCAACGGTCACTTCTTCACAGCGGCACACCACAGTGTCCGGTGTCAGTGGTGTTTGCCAGCCGGTCGGGATGGGGTGGGCTTGGTGCATGGCTTGGGCGAAGCCGCGTAGTCGCTTGGCGGTGCGGGTTATGCGTTTCGGCACCGGGGATTCGGTGACGGCGTGGGCTGCCGCGTGTCCTTCGGCGACGGCGAGTGCCGCTCCCCCGACGCCGGTCGACTCGCCCGCGACGACGAGCCCGGGTACGGAGGTGCGTCCTTGGTCGTCCGCGCGGCATACCAGGGAGCCGTCGTCGTCGACCCGGGTCTCGACGCCAAGCGCTAGGGGTAGTTCCAGTTGGGGGGTGAACCCCCAGCCCAGGGCTACCAGGTCGCACGGAATCTCTCGCCGCGCACCGACGATGACGCGGCCGGCGCGGTCCAACCTGGTTGTCTCCACGGCTTCGACCCGGTCTTGGCCGATGATGCGGGTGATCATGGTGCGGGTGCGGTAGGGGATGCGGCGGCGTGCCAGGGTGGCCGCGTACTCGATCGCCTCCATGGCTTTGGAGGGCACCGAAGCGGCCCGATGCAGGCGAGGCAGCCACTTGGTGGGAGGGTTGGCCTCGCAGATGGCGGCGACGGTGGCCCCGGTGTGGACGATACTGGCGGCCACGGAGAGCAGGAAGGGGCCGGTCCCGGCGACGACGGCCCGCGTACCCGGTGAGAATCCGTTGGTTTTGATGAACGCCTGTACTCCTCCGGCGGCCATGACGCCGGGGAGGTCCCATCCGGGCACGGGTAGTTGCCGGTCGTAGGCACCGGTGCAGAGGGCGAGCTGGCGGCTGCGGATGGCGGTGTGCGCGTTGGGCTCCGGCGGGTTTTCGGTCGTAGTGCGGGTGATGAAGTCGCCGTTGTTTTCCAGCATCCACACGTGGGTTCGCGGCAGGTAGCGGATGGCTCCGTTGTCGATTGCCTGATCGAGGCGTCTCTTCAGGTCGAGGAATGTCTTCCAGTTGTGGTGGCCTTGGCCTTGGGCCGAGGTGGTGTATTGGTTGCCGTGCCGCCAGAATTGCCCCCCGGGCCGGGGTCCGGAGTCGATGAGAACCACGGTGGCTCCTTGTTCCGCCGCCGTCACGGCGCAGGCCAGGCCAGCGGGGCCAGCTCCGATGACGACCAGGTCGGTGTTCATTGTTCCTCCGTTCCTGGCACGTCGGGCGCGTCTCCTAGTCGCATGCCGTCTACGACCTCTACGAGACAGGCGCGTTGCCCAGACACACCGTCCACAGTGAGCAGACAGTCGTAGCAGACGCCGATGCCGCAGAACAGCCCTCGTGGAACATCGCCTCTGCGAGTGATCCGCCAGGCTGAAATACCGTTCCGTATCAGCGCGGCGGCGACTGTTTGCCCCGCTGAGGCGGTGATGTCCTGGCCGCGATAGGTGAGTTTCACCTGCGGCGCGGACGGTGGCCGATTGGTCATGATGAAACCTCCAGGTCCTCGAAGCGTTGGGGTGCGAACGGCTCTAGCGACATTTCCGGGGTAACCCCGGCCATGGCTTGGGCGAGGAGTTTGCCGGTGCCTGCGGCGAGCCCGATTCCGGCGCCTTCGTGGCCGCAGGCATGCCAAAGTCCAGGTGCGCGCGGGTCGGGACCGATAATGGGCAGATGGTCGGGGCAGTAGGGCCGGAATCCGTGATAGTGGCGCAGGATCGCAACCCGTTCCAGGAACGGAAACAACTCGATGGCGTTGGCGGCGATCGTTTTGAGGGCTGTGGTGTTGAGGCTGGGGTCGAAGCCGACACGTTCGCGGCTGGAGCCGACGAGGATGTTTCCGGCGGGGGTGCCCTCGACCACGGGTGAGCATTGTAGACCTTCGTCTGAGGAGCCGACGTTGTCGACGTACTCGGCCGCATAGACCTTGTGCCGCACCATGACAGGCAAAGGCTCGGTCACGAGAACGTAGCCTTTGCGCGGAAGCACGGGAACACTCACCCCGGCCAGCGCCGCGACTTGGCCCGCCCAGGTTCCGGCGGCGTTGACGACATCGTCGGCGAAGAAGTCGCCCCGGTTGGTTCGTACTCCGGTGATCCGCTCGCCATCGCGTAGGAAGCCGGTCACGGTCGTGTCGACGTGCAGCACGGCTCCGTTGTCGCGGGCAAGTTTAAGGAGCCCACCGGTGGCGAGCATCGGCTGCACTTGGCTGTCTTCGGGATAGAGCGCCCCGCCGAGCGCCGAGGGCGTGACGTGGGGTTCCAGCTCGCGCAGTTGTTCGGCGTCAAGTCGCTGCGCTTCGATGCCGTAGCTTCGTTGGGTTTCAACCAACGTCTCCAGGGGTTCCACTGCGGATTCCCTGGAAGCCACGATGATGCCGCCTTTGGACTCGAACTCCCAGAGGTGCCCGAACTCGGCCAGCTCGCTCCTCCACAGCCCCAGAGAAATCCGGGCGAGCTCTAGCTCCGGGCCGCGTTCCTTGTCGGAGATGAGGATGTTTCCTTCGCAGCGCGACGAGGTGCCAGATGCGGGTCGGTCCCGCTCGATCACGATGACATCCAGCCCGGCCCGGGTGGCGTAGAACGCGGCGGCGGCTCCGATGATTCCGGCGCCGATGACGATGACGCGGCTCATGGCATCACCAGGGACGGTTTCAGTCGTGGGTGACTTCTTCGGCCAGTTCTTGGCGAATGTGGTCGATGTGCTCTTCCATAAGCTGCTTGATGCCAGGTGCGTCGCCCGCTAGCGCTAGGTCGACCAGCTGTTCGTGTTGTTGGGCGATGCGTTCCAGCCTGCCCGATTCCGACAGGGCGTCGAGACCGAAGAGTCGGGAGCGGCCCCGTAGTTCCTTGACTTCGGCCACGAGCCGTTGGTTTCCGTGTAGCGCCAAGAACTTTAGGTGAAACTGGGTGTCGAGTTCGACGTAGGTGAGGAAGTCCTTGGTCTTGGCCGCCTCCACAATGGCGCGGGCCTCGATGCGCAGCGCTTCCACTTGCTCTTTGACTACAGGGTCCGGGTTGGCGGCCACCGCCGCCATAATGGGCGGTTCGATGAGCCTGCGAATCTCGGCCAACTCGTCTAGTTCTTCTGAGGACAATTTGGTGACACGAAATCCCTTGTTGCGCACTACTTCGATGAGGCCCTCTGCCACCAGGTCCAGCATCGCTTCGCGTACAGGCGTGGCCGAGATGCCGAACTGCTCGGCCAACTTGGGAGCCGAGTACAGCTCGCCGGGCTTCATTTGCCCGCTGATGAGCAGGCCCCGCAGCGACTCCACCACGGTTTGACGCAGGCTGAGCCGCTTCCCAAAGGCAGGCAGATTGAGGCGCTCTTCGCTTGATGGTGTCGCCACGATGCCCCCTTATGGCCGGTAGCGGTAGCTTCCTGTGCCAGTTTATGTGAATCAGCACCGTACTAGACCTCCTGGGCTGAACGCCGGTCAGTCACCGCTGAGGTCGAAGCCCTCAGGGAACGGGTCGGATGGGTCGAGGAGGTAGGTCGCCGTCCCCGTAATCCACGCCCGGCCGGTGACCTGCGGGGTCACCATGTTGATCCCGTTGACGCCGCGGGCCTCGATGAGCCTACCGGTGAAACGCGAGCCGATCAGGGACTCGTTGACAAATTCCTGATGCAATCCCAGCTGGCCACGGGCGTGCAGCGCGGCCATGCGGGCGCTGGTGCCGGTGCCGCAGGGCGACCGGTCGATCCAACCGGGGTGGATCGCCATCGCGTGCCGTGAATGATGCGCGTTCGAGCCGGGGGCGGTCAAATGCACGTGATGGCACGCGTTGATGTCGGGTCGGGTGGGGTGACGAACGGGGCGCTGGTCATTGATGGCCTCCATGATGCGCAAACCCGCCTCGATCATGGCCGGGGCGTTGGAGCGAGCGAAGGCGATGTCGAGCGATTCAAGGTCGACCATGGCGTAGAAGTTGCCGCCATAAGCCATGTCGTAGCGCACTACTCCGAAGCCCGGCACTGTTACTTCGGCGTCAAGTTCGACGGCGAACGAGGCGACATTGCGGATAGTGACGGCCTTGGCCTCCCCGTTCTCGACGAGCACCCGCGTTTCGATCAGACCGGCGGGGGTGTCGAGCCGGACGATGGTTTCCGGCTCGGTCACCTCGACCATTCCGGTTTCCACTAGGACGGTGGCCACCCCTATGGTCCCGTGTCCGCACATGGGCAGGCAGCCCGAGACCTCGATGAAGAGAACCCCATAGTCGGCGTCCGGCCGCGTGGGCGGCTGGAGAATGGCCCCGGACATGGCCGAGTGGCCGCGCGGTTCCCGCATGAGCAGCTTGCGCAGGCCGTCCCGTTCGGCGAGGAACCGGGTGCGGCGCTCGTTCATCGTTGCGCCGGGTAGCACCCCCACGCCACCGGTGATGACCCTGGTGGGCATGCCTTCGGTGTGGGAGTCCACGGCCGAGTAGGCGAAGGTTGAACGCATTAGGAGACTCCGGCGTCGATGAGTTTCTGGGTAGCTTCGCGGACTATGGACTCCCTGTGCGCGGTGAGTGGTTCGCGCGGCGGGCGCGTGGGACCTCCGGTGCGGCCGACCATGTCTTGCCCCAGCTTGATCGCCTGAATGAACTCGATTTTGGAATCCCACCGCAGCACTGGATGAAGTTGGCGATACAGAGGCAAGGCTGTCTCCATATCGCCGGAGCGGGCGGCGTCGTACAGCTTCCGTGATGCCTGCGGGAAAACCTGCGGATAGCCCGCGACCCAACCCACTGCTCCGGCGATGGCGACTTCCACGACCGTGTCGTCGGTGCCGATGATCAGATCCAGCTCTGGTGCTAGCTCGCTGATCTCATAGCAGCGCCGAACATCGCCGGAGAACTCCTTGACGCCGACGATGAGGCCCTCTTGGCTGAGCTTAGCCAAAATCTGCGGCGTCAAATCCACTTTGGTGTCAATGGGGTTGTTGTACGCGGTGACGGGTAGGCCCACCGAGGCGATGAGCTCGAAGTGTTTGAGGACGGCGCGCTCGTCGGCCGGATAGGAGTTTGGCGGCAGCGCCATGACCGCGTGTGCGCCAAGGTCTTTGGCCACTTGGGCGTGACGCCGGGACTCGCGCCCCCCGTACGCCCCAACTCCTGGCATGACAGTGAAATCTTCGGGGGCGTTGGCCACGGCAGTCTCGACCACTTTGTCGCGTTCTTCCCAGCTCAGCGTGTGGTATTCGCCCAGGGAACCGTTGGGGGCGACGCCGTCCATGCCCTGCTCGGCCAGCCAGCGGACGTTGTCGCCGTACGTTCCCAAGTCGATGTCTAGCTGATCATTGAATTGCAGACTGGTGGCGACGATGATGCCGTGCCACGGTTTGGGTGCGGACATGCGTGGGCTCCGTTCTTTGGCACTTCCCCAGGTTGTGCAATGTACTATTGCACTGGTACTCACACTAGCCCTTGCCTCCCGCTCTTGGCAAGCACCGCCGTACGTGCCTTGACACCCGCCGCCCCTCCCCACGGGCCCGACCAGGGAGCCGACCCACCCGCCAGCGACACAAAATGGCCCGTCTCCGCTGGAGACGGGCCACCACAGCTATTACCTAGATCCTGACCAGCATTTTCCCAGTGTTATCGCCGCGCAAGACCCCCAGGAACGCCTCGGGAGCATTCTCCAGCCCCTCGACCACCGTTTCAGTCACCTTCCACGTCCCATCGGCGATTAGAGGAGCCACCTCCTGCACGAACTGCGGGAACCGGTGCATATGGTCCAACACCAGCATGCCCCGCAACGACAGCCGCTTAGAAATCGCCCGCGCGAAATCACGCGGCCCAGGCACCGACCCAGTCGCGTTATAGCTGCTAATAGCCCCGACCAACGCGATCCGCCCATTGATGCGAATAGCATCCAGCGCCGCCTCCAAATGGTCGCCTCCCACGTTGTCCACATACACGTCGATCCCATCGGGCGCGGCCTGAGCCAACTGCTCCCCAATGGGCGCGGCCCGATAGTCCAAGGCCACATCGAAACCGAAATCATCAATAAGACGCTGACGCTTCACCGGCCCACCGGCGGAACCGATCACTGTCTTAGCGCCCAAGTGACGGGCCAGTTGCCCGGCCACGCTCCCCACAGCCCCCGCCGCAGCGGATATAAAGACCACATCGCCCTTTTCAACCGGCGCGGTCTCCTTCAGCGCGATATAAGCAGTAAGACCAGTGGTGCCCAACGCCCCCAAATAGTCCTCAGGCCGCGCCAGGGAGGTATCGATGGGAATGACATCGGACGCGCCCACCACCGCATGCGAACGCCAGCCGGCGAAATGCGACACCTGCGTACCGACCTCAACCTCGGGCGACTCAGAGGCAATGACCTCCCCGATCGCACTGCCCTCCAACGGCTGGTCGATCTGGAACGGCGGCAAATATGACGGCACGTCATTCATCCGCGCCCGCATATATGGGTCGACGGACATCCAACTATTACGCACCAAGACTTCTCCCGTTTGCAACTGCGGGATGTCAGTTTTCACTAGCTGGAAGTTCTCGGCGCTAGCCTCCCCATGTGGGCGGGAGGCAAGACGGATTTCGTGTCCTTGGGATTCGATACTCATAAGACTCTTTCTCTCGGTACTGATTTCTAAGACGGGGACCATGCTCGAGCCGCTGCCGACTCTCGCACGTATTCGCTGAAATCGCGTGGCGCTCGCCCCAGCGCTTGCCGCACCCCATCGGAAAGTCGAGCGTCCTTACCTTCGCGGATGAATCTGGCAAGATTCACCACGGCCTCAGCCACCGGCTCCGGGTAGTGGTTGGCGGTCAAGTGCTGCAGATACTCCTCATCGGACAAGTGGACGTGCCGCACTTGCTGCCCGGTGGCCTGGGAGATTTCGGCCAACGCTTCGGCAAAGGTGAGGGCTCGCGGCCCGGTCAGTTCATATATCTGGCCATGATGACCCGGCTCAGTCAGGGCCGCAACCGCAACGGCGGCGATGTCCTCGGCATCGATAAACGGGTGTCGTCCATCGCCTGTGGTCACGCGCAACTCGCCCGCAGCCACATCGTCGCTAATAAAAGGTTCTTCGCTGAAATTTTGCGCAAACCACACCGGCCGCAGAATCGTCCATTCCATACCGGACTGTCGCACGATCTGCTCGCGCAATATTGCCACATCGTCGCCCAGGTCCACCCATTCACGGGCCGACAACAAGACCAGTCGTTTGACGCCCGACCGCTGGGCTTGGGCCACGAGACCCCGCAGCATCGTGCCATCATCGGCGTCGTTTTGCATGATGTAGACGCCCTCGCTGTTCTCCAGCGCCGAGGCCCACGTGTCCGCGTCGTCCCAGTCAAAGCGGACATCCGTGCTGCGCGAGACCGGGCGGGCCTGATGCCCATGCCCACGAAGTTGCGCTACGACGCGGCGGCCGGTCTTGCCCGTGCCGCCGATGACAGTGAAGGTTTTCTGACTCATGGGTCCAGTTAAGGCCCTATTTTCGAGACTCTGAATAGCTGTGACGATCAGATGGATAATCTGGCGTCTCAACCTGAGGCCGGGGGCAGCCCATGGCCGAGGCTAGGCCCGCTGCGGCGTACATGCTCTTCCCTGTAACTGCGTTTGCGGCCAAGGTGAGGGGTTACCAGTAAGACCATCGGGCGTCGGGGCTTGAGCTCGATGAGCAAGCCGCAGCCGCCTAGCTACCTCTGGGCCTCGATGACGTTGGGCCGGTTGGCATTCAGGCTGGGAGAACACCAGGCTCGCAAATTTAGCCCACATGTGGTTTTGCGCGGGGCAAGTTACGGACGGGCGACATTCTCGCCGCACCTTACCCGCGCTCACAAACACCACCTAGGCAACCAGGCTGTTAACCCACAGGCAGCAAGGCGAGATCGTATCTGGTGCGCTCGAAGACCGCCGATCGGCTGCGGTGGAGCTGAGGGGTTAACGCGGGGATAAAGGCGGTAGCTGTTCAGGGTTGACTTTCCTCGCTCAAAGCCTGGGCCAATTTTCCCGAAAGCGCTCTTCCGCTTCGCGTTCGACTCGCTTTTCGCAGGGTTTGCATAGGTTGTAGTACCGGCTTTTGACTGGCGTACCGCACTTATTGCAGTTGCCTTCATTACGTGGACTCATCTACTCATTATCGTCTCATGTGCACGGTGCCGCAAGAGCAATGCGGACACGCGATGTGGCGGTCAAGATCCACTTTGGCTGGGGCATAAGCCTGATTGCTATGAAAGCCTGGGGAACCGGTGGAATCGAATCTGCCGCAAAGCGGACTCGCTTCCCCAATAAGATCCGGAAAGAATCGCCTCGAAGGGAGAACTACTTACCTCAATACGCCTACGTTAATGAAATTCATTACCATTGATAGGTCAATTGGGAAGCTGTGATCATGGCGAGGGAATCAGGAATTCCGCCTGCGAAATCCCGCGCGCGACGGCCAGCTACATCACCGTGGCGCGACTACCTAAGTGAGTATTCGCCACCCACCACGATGGCAAAACCACCCAGACCGCCACCGGGCAATGAGACTCTCAAACGCACAGGAGCATGGTCTGATAACCCAGCGTCTAATATGAGGACATGGACGCACTGACTGGCTTGCTGTACGAAGTACGCTCCAACGGCGCGATATTCGGCCGCAACCTACTGGATCCGCCGTGGAAAGTTCGCATAGCCGATCGCGCCCCGCTTACCGTCGTCACCATGTTGCGAGGAAGCGGCTGGATCACCTCCGACGGTGACGACCCGGTGCCGATCGCCACCCGTGACGTGGCCATCGTCCTCGGCCCCACTCCGTTCACCATCACCGACGATCCGCACCTCAATACTCCGCCGCGCTACATCATGTTGGGCCCCAACGAATGTCAATACGATACGGGCGAAAACGTCAGCAGCGATATCCAGCTTGGGGTACGCACCTGCGGCGACAGCACCGAAAGCCCCAACACCCTTATCACAGGCACCTACCAGGTGCACGGGCGAGTGTCCGAACGGCTTCTCACCGCTTTGCCTCCGGTGCTGGTCGTCCCCGACCAGGGCCAACTCAGTCCTCTATTGGACCTGGCTGAAACGGAAATAGGGCGCGAGGACCCGGGACAACAAGCCGTCCTTGACCGGCTGTTGGATTTGATCCTTCTGGCCACATTGCGCGAATGGTTTGCGCGCCCCGAAGGATGCCCGCCTCCCTGGTATCGGGCCATGGGAGATCCCACCATTGGCCCCGCTCTCCGACTCATGCACGCCAAACCAGACCAAGCGTGGACGGTCGCTCGCCTGGCCAGCGAAGTCGGAGTTTCCCGAGCCACCCTGGCCCGCCGTTTCAGCGAACTGCTGGGTGAGCCGCCCATGACCTACCTGGCCGGTTGGAGACTCAGCGTCGCCGCCGACCTCCTGCAACGCACCGACAAAACCGTGGACGCCATCGCCCGACACGTCGGCTATTCCAACGCCTACGCCCTGAGCACTGCCTTCAAACGCCACTTTGGAGTCCGCCCGACTGAGCATCGGGCACTCGTAGCGGCCTGAGAGGCCGAAACTGCCAGCCTGCTGCTAGCGACGGCATTCGACGTCCGCCACAGTCCCGTCGCATAACCCCAGCTGCGGAAACTGCGGATTCTCCGCCACAAACCGGGCCAACCCCTATGCGTATCCCGGTAGCTGGCTGGACTTAGTCGAAGTGCCGCAGCTTCCAGGACGCCAAGCCGTCAACTATGAGGCTTATGCAAAAGTGCAAATTCAAGGCCGCAGGAGGCGAAGTTTACGCAGGTAAACAAGCCGACGAGAACGCTGAAAGTACCTTTTGCATAAGCCTCTATGTCAGTCACTGTCACTAGGGTCTAACTTATGAAGAACTCGACGAATGGGGAGCTGTGCTCATGACTGCGATGGTTGCCTTGTTGCGCGGTATTAATGTCGGCGGCACATCTGTCATCTCGATGGCCGACGTGCGGCAAATCGCGACCGAATGCGGTTACGGCAACGTCGGCACGTATGTGCAAAGCGGCAACCTCGTGTTTACGGCGTCGCAGGACCCCGACGAGGTGGCGGCCACGTTGCGGACGGCTTTCGCCGAGTCCAGCTCAGTAGAGCCCGAGGTCATTGTCCGCACTCAGGCCGAGCTACATGAGGTGGTCGCGGCCAATCCGTTCCTTGACCGCGACGCCGAGCCCAAGCAACTGCAGGTGGTGTTCATGCCCGGCAACGAACCTGCTTCAGTGGCGGGGGTTGACCTGGAGTCGTTCGCGCCCGAAGCGGCGGCGGTCGTGGGGCGCGAGCTGTACATGTATCTGCCGAATGGGATGGGCCGCAGCAAACTCGCTGCGGCGCTTATGCGCAAGAGCGGCACCTCGGGCACGGCCCGCAACTGGCGCACAGTGACCAAGCTGGCCGCGATGGCCGATGAGGCCGCCGACCTATAAACCAACCCTCAACAGATGGACAACATCGGCACCGATCATCACAGCGCAGTGCAAACAGCATCGAGTGACCGGTCAAGTCCGGCTTCAGCACCGTCATTGGTGACGCTCATGCCTAAGGGCCGACCCGGCATGTCGCACAAGCGGTAGGTCTAAGCAGCTGGAGTTGCGGACTTCTGCGGAGTGCCGAGAAGCAATCGCCCCGGCTTACCCGTTCTTTGATGCGGTCGATGACGGCATGGGGATTTTCAGGCAACTCTTCGCCTGGTTTCGGACTCTTGTACCCGCATGCGTGCACGGCGCCGCTCCCAAGGTACACAACCTAGCCACCCGCGGTAGCGAAAATGCTCGCATGATCAACAACATTAACCCGCGCAACTGCGACAGTAACCCGATCAATTATTCCAGCGCTGCGGCACAGGCCGTGGTCTCTTCGAGTTCCAACGGTTCCACAAATCAAGCCGCCTTCGCGACCGCGCATTGCATAGCACGCCACGTTAAGTGGTTCCACCACCATTGGACATAGGGGCACAACCACCGGAGAGATCGGGATAGCCTCGATCGCACCACATTTGTGGGCTCGGGATCAACCTATCTGGCAGGATGAAAAAACTCACTCATCGAAGTCACACCTGAGTATCGCTGGCTATTTTACCGTGAGCGAGTACCTCTATGCACATCTATATATTTGCTCAACGAGCGAAACACTCTGATAACGCTACCGTGGGGCACGCCTTAAAATGCTCACCGGTCAAGCGCCGCAAGCCCCGGTTTGACGGACCCTTATACACTGACCACCATAGAAAACTAGACACTGGCGCACGGACTACCTGGACCCCACATGATCATCAACACCACTGGCCCCAACCTACAAGAGCTGGAACACCTTGCGCGAGAAATATTTCAAGGCGATGCCCCTAGCGATATCGATGCGCTCGTTAACGCCTACATAGAGAATGCGATTGTGACTGGCACATCATCAGAATTCGACCTGACTGTATCAATGTCGTTGGACTTCCGATTGATTGACTGCAAGCTCCCTCACATAATGCTACTGGACCAAGAGACTGAATCTGAAGTTGAAGTCGAACTGAATGGACTCATCAAAGCAGTCCGCCATGAGATCATCAGCAATCTCAAAAACATGGAGACTAGTCTGGAGGCTGCATCACGATGAATGTTCAAGATCTCGGCAGCAATCGTGCCCGACTTGAAAAGAGACTTCAAGAATCACGAAGCGAGGCCAAACGGGCCCGCGAACAAGTAAGCACGATCAACCTACACTATCGCTCCAGTAGCGGAATGGTCTCGGTTCGTATGGACGCAATGGGCCATCTTACCGTGCGACTTAATACCGATGGACGGGTCAACAATACGCAAGTAGTCGCGGAGGAGCTCGTAAGCACATACAACTACGCACTGACAAAACTGCAACAAGAGCTACGCTTATCAGGAGATATGTACAGTGCCAAACTACAATATTGATGTCGACCCAACTGAGCTCTGGGAGGCAGGAAATCGCGTGCACAGTTTGACAGACCGGTACGCCGAGATAAGGTCGAAAATTCACAATAGCATGGATTCGATGAGTTCGGGTATGGTGTGCGACGAATCAGCACCACTAGTCATGAGCATGACCCAATTGTTGGGCGAGCTGAATTCAGTATTCACGCGGGCTCATCAAAACTTGGAATCTCACGGAGACGCGATCAAACAGTGGGCACGTAACCATGCCGAGAACGAAGGAGCACTTGCTGACTTTGAAAGTTACCTAGACGAGGCTCGATCAATTCGCGATCACCTGGATGAAGCAAACTAGGAGAACGATATTGTCTACCTTTAGCAAACCAAATCTACCGGGCCGGTCAGATTGGGGCCTCGAAAACTTTAATGTAGTACACAGCGCCCTCAAGACTGCCCTAATAGACGCGACTGTGATTCACACTCTCAATGAGATTAGTGAGAACCGACAATATCTCCCTGACGGAGTCGACTGGGTCAGCCGACTGGGGCTTCCATACGCGCTTCGTGGTCAATACGCAGTATACCTTGATCACACATTTCGCCATGTGTTCCGGGACGAAGCCATTGGCATCATCGCCGATGCCACCGGGGCCGCAGAGGAAGTTTTCGCTGAATACGACCTGTGGAGAACTTTCAGTAACGTCGATCTCTCATCAGTCACTGAATTCGCTGACTCCGCGCTAGAGGTCGTTCGTGAATTCGCTGGGCACTTTACCGGACTTGGTGACGCAAGTTCATCAACGTCCGGTGGCTCGAATGACATTCAAAGTATTCGTTCAACTCTCGGTCCTGACAACTGGCAGGAGGCCGTAGCGTCAGTCTATCGAGAGCGTTTTATCGATCAACTAGAGCCAACGGCAGCTCGACATGCATTCGTGGCTTCATCTATTTCAGAAACAGCCGCAGCATATCAAGCTGCGATCCGTTCTACTCAACTCAGTATATACCAGCTTATGCATTCTCTGATTGATTCCCTATATCAATCAGTCGGAGTCACACAAATTGACTTTACAGATACTTTGAAAGTAGTGACTGACTTTATGAAGGTAGGGAAAGGTTCGATCAGTCGAGCTGATTCCATCATTGACTCGATGGCCGCAGCGCAGAATTTCTCAATTGGGTCATACTCGATCACTGTGACGGAGGGAAATCCACTGGATCTCTACGCGGACGCAGCCGCACAGCTGGGAGATTACATATCTCAGACTCTATCGGAGCTGGAGTCGCTCAACTCAAACATGAAGGATATGCTAGCTGAGCTAACGAGTATGCGGGCAAGTGAGATCTCTTTTATTCAAGCATCGGATGTGTTCTTATGGGCCAGAGTTTTGTCTTGACCAGGAAGCATATAGTTCCCCTGTTTTCCGTTGCTATTTTGATGGTCTCAGCCTGCTCTTCAACAGCCCCCACGCAGGAAACATCGACTTCGTATCCGAACACCTATTCACTTGAATTTATCGAAGACCCCGACGAGTTTTGCCAGGAAGCCAACTTCGATTCTGTCAATGAGAACTTCACCAAAGATCCCTATCATATCGATGTGCCGGTGGCGTTCGAACCAACAATCATCACCTTCGGACCGATCGATGTAGATCTGGCATGCAAATTTGAAATGAACTATGACTTTGGCAGTATACGAGCCCATACCGGTTACATGATTGCCACCGAGGAAGTCGATCCCATTGACGTACTTGCTCGCATTTGCTGCCCCGGATCGCATCCCTACTATATTCACGATTTGAGTGATGGATCGTGGGATGAACGATCCCTCGTACGTTCTCGCATCGGCGATAACCTGATCACTATACAAGGGTGGATACGCAAGGACAACATCCTTATTGGCGTGAGAACTGATCTCAGCCTAGGTCGATCTGGCGGACAGCTAGAACCGGGTCACGCTGATTTCGAGTACATCATGCATGATTACCTTGAACAGCACTATTCTGACGTGATTGAACAGGCAAAGAAATAGGGCGTGCGCCTCAAGGTATGACCGTCCGGACGCACGCAGAGCCTCAGTTCGTATTCGACACGATCGGTACGGGCTCGGGAGCCACCGAAACGGGAGGATGGACAAGCACCGCTACTCGGGTCCGCAGAACGGCCCGCGAACAACGGAGGGTCAGTCAAAGTAGTGGACGTGGGTTCCCTTTTTGTCTTCTTTGGCGACGTCGATCATGCGCTTTGCCACGGCTGCGGCCTGGACCGGGCGGTATTTCGCCAAGCGCCCGACATACAGCGGCGACGTGAGCGGAGCCAGGAACTTCGCTATGCTCTCGCCGGTTCGCTTCTCTTCACGGGCCCCTAGCAGCAGCGAGGGCCGGAAGATATGGGTAGCCGGAAGCGGCAAGGTGGAGATGGTCTCTTCGGCCTCGCCTTTGACGCGACTGTAGAACCAACGAGACGCGGAGTCGGCACCTAGGGCGCTAACTAGGAGGAATTGCCGGGCCCCGGCGTTAGCGGCGGCTTCGGCCACATTGCACACATAGTCGTGGTCGACCCTCCGGAAGGCCTCTTTGGACCCGGCCTTGTCGATGGTGGTCCCCAGGCAACAAAAGACGTCGTCCACAGCGAACAGGTCGCGTTGCTGATCGAGCTGGGCGAAGTCAACCTCGTGCACGGTCAGCTTGGGATGCTCGAAGTTCAACGGTCGTCGGCTGAGCACGTGCACCGATTCCCAAGCCGAACGGGCCAGCAGCCCCTTCAGTACGAGGCTGCCGACCACGCCGGTCGCTCCGGCTACCACTGCGGTTCTGGAACTCATAGGCCCACCCTAGTGGCGAGCGACCGGCCGCGCATTGGTCTGCCAAAGACATGCGGCTAGTCGAGTTTTCCGCTGGATTCCCGCCATTTGCCGGAGCGGAACTGGGCGTAGGTGATGACCGTGCGGGCGATTTGCGCCGCTAGCAGTCCGTAGTAGACACCGATGAGGCCCATGTCGAAGTGCACCGCGCACAGCCAGGCGATAGGCAGGCCGAAGGCCACCTGCCCAACGATGGCCGCGTACATGACGCTCTTGGTGTCTCCGGCGGCGCGCAGCACTCCGGCCATGCTCATTCCGAACACCATCGCCGGTGCCATCGCCAGCAGGATGTAGACCACTGAGGTGGCTTCGGCTACCACTGCGGTATCTGCGGTGAAGAGGCCGAAGAACCAGTTTGGGTTGATCAATGGCGGTAGTACCGCGAGGGTTGCCATACCCGTCATGAGAATGGCACCTGAGCGGCGGAATGCCAGCGCGCCCGGGACGTCTCCGGCGCCGAGTCGTTGCCCGGCCAGGATTGAGATTCCGCTGCTGGCGCTGAAGACGACGACCCATAGGACGGTCACGGTGATGATCATGATGCGGTATCCGGCTAGGGATACGTCGCCTAGGTAGGCCACGATCGAGACGATGAGGATGTCTGCGGCGTAGACGCTGCCGGCCATGATTGCTTCGGGCCAACCGATGCGAGACAGCGGGTTGACGATTTCGCGGGGGCGGCGCAGGTTGGCGCGCTTCCAGAACGTGTATTCGAGCCCGAGCTTGCGGCGTCCAAACCAGATGATGTAGACCATGCCGAGGCTGGTGGCCAGGAGTGTCCCGGTAGCGGAACCGATGACGCCCAGGTCGAACCCGAATACCAATACATAGGTGGCGGGGATGTTGGTGAGGTTGACCAGGAGGGCTACGCGCATGGCGATGCCGGTTTCGCCGAGGCCGCCGAAGACACCACGGTAGGCGGTGGTGACGGCGGCGAATGGCAGGCACAGCATGAGGATTTGTAGGGCGGCGACGCTGGCGGGCAGGGAGTTACCGCCGGAGAGCAGCCGCACGATGAGTGGGGCGAGGGTGAGGAGCAGGAGGCTGGCTCCCACGCCGATGGCCAGGCAGAAGAGGAGGCCGGTGTCGAGCATCCGGTTGATGCGGGCGTGTTCGCCTGCGCCTTTCCAGCGGGAGACGAGGATTTGGATGGAGGAGCCCCAGGGGACCAGGAGTGCCATCGCGAAGACGTAGATGGGCAGGACGAGGCTGATGGTGGCGAGGGCTTCGGTGGAGTACCAGCCGAGCATGACGGTGTCGGCGATGGCGAGGACGGTGGGGCTGATGGTGGCGACGATGAGTGGGTAGGTGATTTTCCAGCTCTGCCGCACCCGGCCTGTGAGCTGGGGCGATGCGGGCGGTGGAGCTTGGAGGGTGTCGCTCATGGGCGTGGGGCCTTTCGGTGGTGGGGACCTCCGTTTAATGGTAATGATTTTCATTATGGATTGCAATCAGGGGTGGACGTGGGATCAGACAGCAGCTGTTCAGGCAGCAAGTACTCCGGGCATTCGCCCTGCTCGCGTCCATGAGAGTTGGTCCGGGAACGCGCCAGTGCCCGTACGGAAACCCCGACCAGACGGGACCTACACGGTTGGCGACGGTGTGGCATCGTGAGCGCTGAGCACAACCTATTTCGCAGTCCACGCCCTCGGGATCAACATGTTGACCAAGATTTACCGGCGCATACGCTATATCCCTCTAGACAGCCCCTACTCCACTAGTCACTTCAAAGCCCACCCGCTGAGCCGGTTCCACCTGGCCAAGCGAGGAGAACGCCTCGAGGCCGGGCACGGTGTCATCGCGATACGCACCAAGGCGGTGCGACGTCTGCGGCTCTCGCAGCCCGACCAGGCGAGCGGACTGACATCCCCTCGGGTAACGCAACCGAACACCGACCTCGGCACACCCGTCGTCCTCGTGGACGGCGAGCCTGCGGCCACCGGGTTCGGCCGGGGCCGCATCGTCGTGCCCGCAGGGCCGCACCTGGTACAAGTCCAGGCGAAAGCCTCAGGCCGCTACACACTGGTGAACGTGCCAGACCAAGGCCGCATCGTCCTCACATCCTTGTCCTCAGCCCCGATTCACTCGCGTGTCTCCCGCGACCGACTGGGGTGGTTCTACCGCAGTTTCGCCCTGGGGCGGCAGGCGTATCTTGAACGCCACCGCACTCTCGTCTGGCCGTCTCTAGCAGCGCTAGCAACTTACGTGTTCGCGATGCTCGCTCTGGCAAGAACCGGCACCGAAGCGGTCGTCGGGGAGATCTTCGCGCCCCTTGGAATCATCCTTTGCGCGGCCGCAGGCCTGGCTGCTGGCACCCTCGTCGTGCTAGCGGGAGTGGTCAAGAGCGCGTGGAACAACCGAAGACCTCCCAAATCCGTCCATTACCCACCGACTGACCTGGACGGGGGAGGCTCATGGCGCATCGTCGGTGTCGACGACACGTCGCCCCCGCGCACGCATCCCGAACTTGCCACATTGCGTGTTCACGTGGCCTTCGAACACAACTATGTCGACGCCACCCGACGAACCGACCTGCCAGTGAAAGCGGCAAAACGGCCTACGCGGGCGGACGACGCAGACCCGCAGGTAGCACGATCAGACAGATACGACCAGGATGCACGGGTCGGGGATATCGTTGGTGAGGAACTGGAGCACTTCGGAAAGTCCATGCGAGACATCGGGCAACGGACCCGCGACGAGCTGGCATCGATCCCCTGGCGCGATTCCTGGCGCTCCGATATGCATCACCACTTCGGGACGTACGCGGCCGACCAAGGCCAGAACGAGATTCGCCCATGGATTCCGGCTCCTCAGGTCAATCTTGAAGAGCGAGCACTGCCCGCTATCTGGGGGTATAACGAATACCTGATCAACCCGGGCGAGAGGCTGATCGAAGTCGCAGTGCCCGCCCCGCCACCAGAGCTCCTCACTGACATCGAAGTGGAATTGCACGGCGAATCTAGGCTGTTGATGGAGGTTGACTGCCGAGCGGGTTTCGTGACGACCATCGAGGCGTTCGCAACCATCGCAATGGAATGGAGCCAAGACGGCAAGAGCCTCAGTCGATACACCGGCCGAATGAGTTCACTCTCCTCTTACCAGAAAGGCGCTACACAGTGACATGGATCGACGTCGATGCCGAGGGCTTGCGCGACGCGGCAAACAAACTGCGACAAGCCGAGACAGAGATCAAAGCCCTGGGTAACTACGCCGAAGAAGCGGACCCGGATCTGTGGATGTTCGGCCTTGCCGGGGTCGGCTTTGCGGGTTTGTACTTCGCGATCGCCAAAGGCATCGTCCACCCTGCTTTCAGCGACGCCGAACAAGCGGTCGAAGGCATCTGCACCCGACTCGAGGACTGTGCTGACGAATACGAAGACTGCGATGAGGGCATCGCACAGGAACTCGACAAAATCGGCCAAGACATCGTAGACGGAGCTATCTGATGAACGACCACATCGAAGAACCCACCTGGAATCGCGACGACGAAGGGAACGTCGTAGATCCAGGTGGACACTCCCCAACATTTGGAGAAGAGGGTGCCTGGAACACTGGTTGGGACGACTGGCTCGGTGCAGGATCAGGGTCGAATGCCACATCTGCCTCCAGCGACAACCGAGGCAGCGGCGCACACGAAGCCATAGCTAGGAATGTGTTCCCGACCGCGAGCAACAACACGACATATCGGGACTCTCACGGCAATGTCGTCAACTCCGACCAGCGTGTCAGCGGCCGCGACTCCGAGAGCAACCTCCTCTATAACGGAGAATCCACCTCGGCATCTAACTCCGGTGCGAACGCGTTGAAGAGTGCCACAGCTCCTATCACCGCAGTGTCCAACACCGTCTCCAACGTCGGCAAGATCGACAGCCTCACCGACTGGGGTGGTTACACAAACTTGATCACCGGGCTAGCGTCGGACACGCTAGCGATTGGGAGCATGACCAAAGAATTCAATAGCTTCGTGGAGAACGTCACCGACCCGAAATTCGATCCGGTGCAATGGCTGGCCGGGACTCTCATCGACTTTCTCATCCAGGTTTTCCAGCCGCTGGAGGACCTGGTCGGACTTGTCTCGGGTAACGAGAGCCGTATGAAGGAATCGGCGGGTATGTGGGACACCATTGCCACCGGCTGCCCCGAAGTCGGCGACTATCTCGGGGCCACAGGCGAGGCCGCGCTGGCCGATTGGGGCGGCGAATCGGGCGACGCGGCGCGAACGCGGGTCAGCGAGGCAGCCGAGGCGGTCCGCGGGCTCGGCTATATCGCGGTTGGCTTGGAGGCGCTGCTCATGTGTATGGCCGACTTGGCGAAGGCTCTAAGGCAGGACATCGTGGACTTGCTGGCCAAGGGAGTTTCGTGGGCATTGACGCGTCTCCTTCCAAAGGTCGCGGCAGGTATCGCTACTTTCGGGGCGACAATTGCCCTGGCAATCGCCGACGGCATCGCCAAGGTCGCCTCACTTCTCATGAAGGCATTTAACCGAATCAACCAGGCCATCGGTATCGCGGATAAGGCAGCTACGGCCCTGGACAAGATCAACACGGCGTTCACCTATCTCAAGCCGGTTCTGGAGGGACTCAAGAAGCACCGGCACGCCCTCAACATGATAGGTGGTGCGGCCGAACAGGCTTTTAACTGAGCCGCTCCCGTTTAGTTCGACGAGCTCGGCATGTATTACCTGGAGAACAGCTGAGCTAAGCCGTTCAGCGGCGGGGCCACAGCCCAGTCGACCATCTTGATGTTGACTGCCTGCAGTCGGCGGCTACCGAGTGGGGATGGTTTGGCAGGAGACTGACTATGCGACCACTGTCTAGACAACTGCTGCTTCGGTCGTTCGTTTTGGTACTACTTCGCTCCAAGCCCAGAGGGCCGCTAGTGCCCCCAGCGCGGCCACGACCGCGAGTATCACGGCGGTGGATGCAAATCCCCACCTCGCCCCCAAAATGCCCGCCAACGGATACGTCACCAGAAAGCACAGGTGGGATAGCGAAAACTGTGCCGCGAAGACGGCGGGGCGATTCGCGTGATGGGAAGTGCGCCGCAGCAGGCGCGCCGATGGGGTGAGGATCAGCGAGGTCGCCGCTCCCAGGATCAACCAGACACCGAGGAGGGCGTACCACCCGGGGGCGGCGATGGCCGCTGCCGAGGCGAGGAGCGCTAGGGGTAGGGCGGCCGCTCCGGTCAACATCACTGTTCGATCTTGGAGGGTTTCGAGCAGGCGCGGCAGGGTCAATGCGATCAGCATGGAGCCGCATCCGTAAGCGGCTAGGGCGATGGTGACGTCCGCCTGGGTTCGTCCGAACTGGTGCTGGACGATGGCGACGGTGTTGATGAGGACCATCGCGGTCGCGGCGGCTACGGCCACGTTCATGGCCATGAGGGCGCGCAGTTGGGTTGAGGCGATGAACACGGCGACGCCTTCGGTGAGTTTGGTCAGGAAGGGCGGCGGGGCGGTCGGGGTGATGGCGGGGAGGACGGCGATGAGGACGAAGGCTGCCGAGAGCGCAAAGCCCATCGCCGTGCCGAGGAATAGGTGGTGGTAGCTAAGGACGGTCAGCATCGCGGCGGCCAATAGCGGGCTGGCCATCGCTTCCAGGTCGTAGGCCAGGCGCGACAGCGAGAGGGCTTTTGTGTATTGGCGCTGGTCGGGCAGCACTTCGGGAATGAGTGACTGGAATGTGGGGGTGAAGGTGGCTGAGGCGGCTTGCAGAAGAAATATGAGGATGTAGATGTGCCAGGTCTCGGTGATCAGCGGAAGTGACAGGGCTACTGCGGCTCGGATTAGGTCGGCGGTGACTAGTAGCTTCTTGCGCGACATGGTGGTGGTGAGGGCGGTTATGAGCGGCGCGATGACGACATAGGCGACCATTTTGATGGAGAAGGCGATGCCGAGGACTAGGCCCGCGTCGCTTCCGGCCAGGTCATAGGCGAGTAGGGCGAGGGCGACGGTGAGCAGGCCGGTGCCGGTGAGCGCTATGACGTGGGCGGCGAACAGCTTGGAGAAGGTGGGGGCGCGCAGTGTGTCGAGCACGGTCTAGGGGTCCTCTGGCTGGCGGTGGTGTGCGGGGTGGGTGTCGAGGGTGTGTTCGGCTTGGTGGATGGCGTCGGTGACGAGCCGTCGGGCGTGTTCGTTGGAGAGTCGGTAGTAGGCGCGGTTGCCTTCATGGCGGGCCGTGACAATGCGGGCTAGTCGCAGTTTGGCGAGGTGTTGGGATACGGCGGCGGGGGCTTTGTCGACGTTTTGTGCCAGCGCGTTGACGGATAGTTCGCCTTCGGCCAGTGCCAGGATGATGCGGATGCGGGTGGGGTCGGCCAGCATGCTGAAGACTTCGGCAGCGACGGCGACGTATTGGGCTCGGTCCTCACCAGACGTATTGTTAGTATCTGCATTCATACGCAGATACTAACATTGGAGGGGAGGAGTTACCCTAATGACGGCAGCCTTAAGCCCGCAGACACAGCTAACGGCCCGAAACCAGGTGTGTCATCGTTGAGCCCGCAAACCCGCACCCCTTGGGAACCACATGTTGAGCAGGATTTATCGACGGATTCGCTATATTCCGGCGAATAGTCACTACGACACCGGCCGTTTCAAGGCCCATCCGCTGAGCCGGTTTCCCGTCAGCGAGAACACCCCCCAGCTTGACCCTGGGCATGGCCTTATCGCGCTGCGTTCCAAAGGGGTTCGCCGTTTGCAGCTGGGCTTTGACGAGCGCGGCAACCGCCTCAGTCAGCCGCGACCTCAGGTGGCGCCGCCGGTTTTCCTCATCGACGGCACCCCCGTGGCCACTGGGTTTGGCACCGGCCACATCCTGCTTCCCACCGGGTCGTATCGGCTGGAAGTACAAGCTGGAGCATCAGGCCCCTACGTGCAGGTCCAGGTGCCCGACCAGGGTCGGGTCCGGCTCAAGTCGGTGGTGTCCTCTCCGGTGCGCGCTGACATCGCACACGACCGGCTGTTCTGGCTGTACTCAAGCTTTGCCTTGGGCCGCAGAGCTTTCCTCGAACGTAAGCGCGGCCTGGCGGCCCCGATCCTGATCGCCCTGGCACTTTTCGTGCTCACCTTGATCTTTGGGTTCGGCTTCAGCCGTGAGTTTGTCGCCCAGCAGTTCGGGCCAGACCAGACCAGCGGCCCGCTCCCGACCTTGCTGTGTATGGTGCCCGGTGTCCTCGCTGGCATCCTGTGGATAGTGGTCAGGTGGGCCCAGGCCAAAGCGCGGGCGATGGTGAAGGGCCCGCTCAATGAGTTCGCCCCCACAGCCCTTGCTGGCGGCGGGTCTTGGAGCATTGTGGACCCTGATGAGGCAGCACCGCCTACGACCCGGCCCGATATGGCGACGCTGCGGGTGGACGTGGCTTTCGAACACAATGATGTGGACGCCACCCGGCCGCTACGTTTGGTCGTGCCGAATACGCACAGCCAACTTTCGGGCGACGACAACGACCCGGGGGTCGCGCCTTCGCAGCGTTACCACGCCGAGCAGGAAACCATCGAGATTCTGGGGGAGAACCTGGAGCATGCCGGTAAGTCGGCCAAAAAAATGGGCCGGGAAATAGCCCACGAATTTCAGTCGATTCCATGGCGTGACTCGTGGCGTTCCGATGTGAATCACTATTTCGGAACATATTCGAACGGTCGCGCTGAGACCGAAATTCGCCCGTGGATCGCTCCCCCGATTATTAGCCTGGAGGACCGGGAACTGCCCGCAATATGGGGATGCAATGAATATGTGCTTCCGCCTGGGGTGAGGCTGATTGAAATCGCGGTGCCGCCCCCGCCTTCACCTCTAGCCAGTGACACCGAAATCGCCTTGCCCGCGGATGCGCGCCGCATATATCAGCTTGACCTGAAACCAGGTTCAAGCACCCATATTGAGTCGATCGCCGATATCAAATGTTCGTGGAGCCACGACGGTCAGTCGCTGACCCAATATTCGGCGCACATCCACCCGTTGCGCTCTCCGTCGGAAAGTACGCACTGATCTAGCTGGGGTTTCTCTATTCGGTTGTGGCGCTGAGAAGGCTTATGCAAAAGCGCGAGTTCAAGGCCGCAGGAGGCGACGTTTAAGTTCCTTAACGAGCCGAGGAGAACGCTGATGGCACCTTGGGCATAAGCCTCTAGGTGAAGACGCTGACACCACCGGGCCCAACAATCAGGCCTACCACGATGAGGACGATGCCCCATAGCAGTTGACCTCGAAAGATGGCCAGCACACCGGAAATGACGAGTATGGCCGCGAGTATCCAAAGAATAATGTCCATATATCCATGCATACTCTCTTGTCCGAACGCGCGCAAGAAACTCACGAAATTCCGGCCTCGCCGGTGCCAATGTAGAGACGGTTTTGCCGAAAATGAACGCTGGCTACCTAATCGGCTCGTAACGCATCGCGACCGCCCCTGAGCCATATTCCAACCGGCTCACCAGCTTCAAGTCCACACTTTTAGACAGTCCGGCGAACAAGGTCGGCCCGTGGCCGACGATCTTGGGATGTATCACGAACTCATACTCATCGATCAAACCCAGTTGCGCCAACGCCAACGGAAGCTGAACGCCTCCCACAAACAATCCCTTGCCTGGCTGTTCCTTGAGCTCTCGCACGGCGGCGCCAAGGTCTCCGCGCACAAGTTCGGCGTTCCAATCGACATTTTCCAAAGTGCTGGAGACGACGTATTTCTTGGCCGCGTCAATCGTTTGCGCGAACGGTTCCATCCACTCAGGTCTAGCCACAGCCTGGGCTGAGGGCCGCCAGGCCGATTCCATCATTTCGTAGGTCACCCGGCCAAAGAGCAGCGCGTCAGCCCGGCCGATGCTTTCAGCCGCCCGAGCGTGCAACTCTTCGTCTGGGACGATCGCCTCATGATGGCAGCACCCGTCCAGGGTCACGTTGATGGAATATCTCAACTGTCGCATTCGGTCAGGCTACGCCGCGCAGCCGACAATCGACCCCTCATTCACGAGGCTAGTTACCTGGAATGTCAGTCCCGCTGACGCCGTTGTCTCCAAGCGCGCGGACAGTGTGAACAGTGGCGCGGCCCCGACGAGCACCGCTGTGTTCGCATCGACGCCCAGCGACACTTTCTAGGCAAGCATCTTCCTCGCAGCCTTCCAACCTGCGCAAACACTCTCCTCTCAAAGCTTATGGAGGGTTTAGAGCTTCCTTAGCGGCCCCTTAACCAAACTGCTCGTAGCGTTCATTGACGTCGAGGGCCGAAGCCCTCTGTCGAGGAAACCTAGACGAGGAGAGCTCAATGGACATCCTGTTGGCGCTGGCACTGCCGATCAACCTGTTCTCGATCGCGGTGCTGGCCTACGCGATCTACTTTCGACGGCATCGCCGCGCCGACTTGATGTTCGCCTATATCGCCTTGAACGTCGGAGTATTCACCGTCTCTGCCATCATGCTGACGCAAAACATCAACCTCGGCGTGGCCTTCGGCTTGTTCGGCGTCTTGGCAATCATTCGCCTGCGATCGGATTCGATCAGCCAGCGCGAGATTGGCTACTACTTCATAGCCATCGCCTTGGGTTTGGTCAACGGGATCGGCTCATCGTTCCCAGTGGCGATGATTTTGCTGAATCTGCTGCTCTTGACAGTGATGTTTGTGGCTGATCACGCCCTCGTCTCCGGTGGGGTTGAGCGGCGAGTCCTGGTGTTGGACTTCATCATCAACGAAAAGGAGGGCCTGCGCGCGGACTTGGAGCAGCGGCTTGACGCCGAGGTTCTACGGCTGGAGGTCGACCGGGTCGACTATGTGCGCGACACGATGAGCGTCGATGTGCGGTACCGTCCGCGCCCACCTCACGCAACATATGCGGCCAGTGCGAATAATACCGCCACCACTGTGCAGCTACCGGCGATTTTGTAACCCGAGGTTTGAGGAAGGCATCGACATGACTGTGACCGATGGCGGCGTACGCGCCCAGGTGGGGCCAAAGGCTGGCCCGGTGTGGCCGGAAACGACGCAGGCCGCTAGTGAGCCAACCCCAGCCGAGGAGCGGGCGCACTCACCTGCCGCGAGCGTCTTTCCGGCATTGAGCCTGGCCCAAGTGAACGCCCGAGCGAAGCTGCAAACCAGGGTGGACACCAAGTATCTGCTCGACCCGTTCCAGTTCGCCGAGTTTTCCGCCGCGCTGGCCACGCAGGAGGATTGGGCGGTCCTTCAGATCGACGGAGGCCACCAGTTCCGGTATCGATCGGTGTACTTCGACACCCCGGACTTGTTGACGTTTCGGCACCACCGGCAAGGCAAGCGGAGACGTTTCAAGGTCCGCACGCGAACCTATGTCGACTCGGGTGAATGCGCATTCGAGGTGAAGGTGCGCGGCGCGCGGGCGGCGACGGTGAAACAGCGGATGGACTATGCGGCCGAGGACGCCGACCGGATCACGCCTGTGGCCTGGTCGTTCCTGACCTCGACGTTGCGCCAAGCCTATGGGGTCGCGCCGCCTGCGGTGCTGCGTCCGATGGCCAGCACCGAGTATCTGCGGCAAACATACGTGCAGTTGTCGAGCCCGGCGCGGTTGACCTGCGACACGGGGTTTGTGTGTTCATCGGAGCAGGGGCAGGTGGTGGCGCGGCCGATGTGGGTGGTGGAGTCGAAGTCCGCCTCCGGTGCGGGGGCGGCCGACAAGCTGCTGTGGACGATGGGGGTTCGTCCGTCGCCGATCAGTAAGTACTGTTTGGCTACGGCGATGCTGCGGCCGCATCTGTCAGCCAACCGCTGGAGGCGGGCGCGGCGCACCTGGTTCGCCCCTCACGCGGGCTAGCCGTCGAGGGTCAATCGCACATGAGTGCCGCGCCCGTCGGGACCCGGCCCAATGGTCATCTGCCCTCCGGCGGCCTCGGCGGTGCGGTTGATGATGTCCAACCCCAGACCGGTGGAGCCGCCGCCGCTGGCTCCGCGTTGGCGCACATGATCGCCAGGCAGGCCCGGCCCCTGGTCAACGACGTCGATGACGACGCCTCCGGCGGGACGCGGCCGCAAGGAGACAGTGAAGGCGGTCCCGTCGGGGGTGTGCGCGAAAACATTGCCCAGGGCGGCGTCCATGGCGGCCGAAAGGTCGGGCGCGGCGACGCGAACCCGTAGCGGCCCCCGTGTCAGTTGTGTGTGACAGGCACGATTGGTGTCTTCGGCCAGCGCCGACCAAAATCGCACCCGGTCGGCGACGACGGCGGCGGCGTCGCAGCTGATTTCGGTGGGGCCGGTGGCTCGGCTGGTGGTGGTGGCGGCGGGGTGGCGGGCGGCGTCGATGGTGGCGTTGACCGCGGCTTCGACTTCGTCGACGGCCGCCTCTATTTCGAGGCGTTCGTTTTCGTCGCGCAGTGATTCGGTTTCTAGGCGCAGCACGGTCAGTGGGGTGCGCAGCCGGTGGGAGAGGTCGGCGACGCGCTCGCGTTCGGCTTTCAGCATGGATTGGATGGTTCCGGCGAGGCTGTTGAGGGCTTCGGCGACGTCGCGTAGTTCGGCGGGGCCGGAGTGTTTGGCGCGGGCGTCGAGGTCGCCTTTGGCTAGGCGGTGGGAGACCTCGGATAGTTCCCCGACGGGGATGAGGAGGAGCCGGGCCAGCCAGTTGGCGATGAGGAGCCCAACCCCGAGGAGGGCGAGGGCGATCGCGCCCATGATCAGGTATGACTGGCCTAGCCCTGCGGTGAGGTCGGAGTTGGACACGTAGGTGCGGATGACGGCGACGCCTTCGGGTTGGCTTTGCACGCCGAAGAGGATTTCGCGGCCGTCTTCGGCTTCGGCGGTGAAGCTGCGGCCGGTGGCGGCCAGGTCGACGGCTTGGCTGCGTTCGGCGGACGCGCCGAGGATGGTGCCGTCGGGCCAGTAGACGGTGATGGGGTGGTCGGAGCCGCGGTTGATGATCTCGACGGTCGCGGCCACGGTGTCGTGGTCTGCTGTGGCCACGGTCGGCACGAGAGCTTCGGCTTCTTGGGTGGCGGCGGTCATGACCCGGTCGACGTTCGCGGAGTGCAGGAGCATGCCGAGGGGGACGGCGAAGGAGATCAGCACCAGGGTGACGGTGGCGGCCACGAGGAGAATGAGTCGGCGTCTCATGTGCTTTGCTCCGGGGGGTGGCCTTCGGCGAGGAGCTTAATGCCGACGCCGCGCACGGTGTGAATGAGTTTTGGTTTGGCGGCGGTTTCGCCTAGTTTGCGGCGCAGCCAGGCTATGTGCACGTCGACGGTTTTGTCCGCTCCGCCCCAGGGCGCGTCCCAGACTTCGGCGAGGAGTTCCTTCTTGGTGATGACTTCGCCGGGCCGTGTGGCGAGGTAGCGCAGCAGGTCGAATTCTTTAGGCGCGAGGTCGAGGCGCTGTTCGTGCAGGTGGGCGACGCGCCCGGCCGGGTCGATGCGCAATCCTCCGACGCGTATTTCGGGGGCGATGGCGCGTTGGGGCGGTGCGGCGCGGCGCAAGACGGCCTGGATGCGGGCGTCCAGGTGGTGGGCGGTGAACGGTTTGACCACGTAGTCGTCGGCTCCGCTGTTGAGCAGCTGCACGATTTCGTTTTCGTCGTCGCGGGCGGTGGCGATGATGACGGGAACGCTGGAGACCCCGCGTAGCATTTTCAGCATTTCTCGTCCGTCGAGGTCGGGTAGCCCCAGGTCGAGAATGACCAGGTCAGGTTCATTGTCGACGGCGGCGCGCAGGCCGGTCATGGCGTCTGGGGCGGAGGCGACCTGGTGGTTGAGGGCAGACAGCGATCGCAGCAGCGCGGAGCGGACACGGTCGTCATCTTCGATCAGGAGAAGCTGGGCCACAGTTTTCTATGGTAGCCACGCTGGCCACGGCGTGCCTTCGCATCGGGTTTCTTGATAGCCGACGACGTTCACCACTGTTCTTCATGTTTCGTTGGACAGGCGCGCGCAGCGATATCATGCTTTTAGAGCTCCCATCAGGTTTGTTTCCGGGGCGTGGACGGTGTGCTGTCAGTGGCTGGCACAGCGGAGGCGCTTGTCCAAACCCGCAGGGTATGGGCAGGTGAGGACAACGCGGCCAGGTGCCACAACACACCACCGCTATGGGAAGGGAAAACCATGAGGAGCTTTTAGGCACTCCTTAACGTTTCCTTATCACTGAGCGAGGCACAGTTGACCTCATGAAACGCAATTACGTAGTGGGGCTGTGGGGCGCGGCGGCGCTCGCGGCCATCGTGGCCGGGGTTTTGGCTGTCAGCATCGCCCAAGGTGGGCTTTTTCCCGAGCAGACGCAACCGATGTCGGCCGAGGAGATCGAAAGGGAGCTGGCAGCGGCACCAACGCCCGAGGATTCTCCCAGCGACGAAGCGACCGGCGATGAACCTACCGACGAGTCCGGCGAGCCCAGCCGGGGCGATGGTGAGCTCGAAACCGCCCCCGACAGTGCGGCGACGGCCGCCAACGAAAAACTCATCACTACCGATGGCGGCTCGGTGATGGCCCGCTGCGACGCTCAAGGGGATGGGTACTTGGTGTGGTGGGTTCCCGAACAGGGCTTTATCACCACTGACATCGACCGTGGCCCCGATGACGATGTGGAGATCACCTTCAAGAGCTCCCAGACTGAGATTGAAGTGGAGGTCGAGTGCGAGGACGGCTTCCCGGTAGCTGACATCGACATCGACTAGTAAGGCATTAGGTGCAAGGGCATGTCCACCGGCAACGTGGCCGAGATCGCGAAAAGCAACGACGGGGCCTTTAGTCGAATTACTTGGCAGCCCACCGAGGCGTAGTGAACCCACGCACCACACCTAACCGTCGCTATCGGCTGGAGTTTTGTTTTGCGAACACCATTGGACTGCGCCTGGGGCTGTCAAGGTGAACAGTGCAAGGATGTTCCAAAAGCTGACGATGAAAGCAAACGCTAGCAGTGGAATCAAAAAGAGAATAGTCATAGCGACTGCTTCAATAGTGTGCAACACGATAAGGAAAATACGGGCCCGGTTATCACCGTGTTTCAGTTTTCGCACAGCGAAAATCTTGCACCCCCACAAGGTGGTACACATGAACATAAACACCACGATGCTCACTAGTACCGCATTGCCAGGAGCGTCATCGACCATGGGGAGGCGGTTTCCATAGCGGTCGATGCCAGCGAAGACGAACAACCATAGAAATCCAAGCACCACCCCATCGCGGGCGACGGTAAGCCACGTAATGCTCTGCGACAAAGAAATAGACAATGGCTGCAAGGGTGCTGAGACCGGCGGCTTTGATTTTAGTTGAGGCATCAATGGCTCCATGAGGGGTAGGTGACAACACAAGTCCGGCTGATCATAAGACAAGTGCAATTTCGAACTCTGGGTTATGACCCGCAACAGTATAGGCGGTCAGTTCCAATGTTGTAATGACTCGGAAGCTCATTCCTGCTCATCTCCTCCTGCCCTTGGAACACCTCTGTGTATCGCCCGGCCTCACCAACGACCGACCTTGTTCTACTATGGATATTTACCGCCGCTTCTGCACTGCTGCTGTTCACAGCAGACATCATCATTCTCTATATCGTTGCCAAGTTGAAGCTCAGCGAGAGTTCCTAGAGGGCGCGCATCGGTGGGAAGGTAGTTGAAACCATCCGATTCAATGAGACATTGAACCTGGCGGGAAGCCGCCGCTGGTGTGAGTAGGTCCCTTGCACGAAAGCCGAGCTCGCGAGGTCGGCTTAGAATGAGCTCATGACATACCCACCGCCCCCTGGCCCTAGTCCCGAAGGCCAGCATCAACCGCCCTACAACCCCGTTCACTACCCGCCCTCGCCTCCTATGCAGCCGACCGGCCCCCAACCCACCGAGCAGACCGGTGCTTTGAACTTGGCCCCGAAAAAAGCTGGTGTCTCGGTCGTCACGATGGCGATCTTGCTGGTGCTGGCGTTGGCTGGGGGCGCGGTCGGCGGTTATTTCTTCGCCGGTGTGAGTGAGGAGGCTGGGGGTTCGGACGGGGCTGACGGAGCGGGCTCGGAATTCAATGAACCCGAGCTCGTCGGGCAGCCTTTCGACGAGCAGGATTTCGACGACGACCGGACCTTTCGCGATCTCAGCTTTGACCGGCTTCCCTCCGAATGGGAAGAACGTGAAGAGCCGTTCAACCGCAATGGCCGCACTATCAGCGACCCAGTGTGGCATGTGATGGAAACCCCGGACGACTGGATCAGTTCGATCACAACCGGGGGCCTGAACCAGTTTGTCGTCGGCTATGACCGCACCCAAATGGAGAGGTCAGTTCCGGGCATCTTGCAGGAATTCATGTCCAACGAGGTCGTGTTGCTGCACAACGCTTTGCATGAGGAGATCACCTACTCCTATCACGAGGTCAGCGGACGGCCCGCCGTGTTGGGCGAGACAGTAATCGCCTGGGATGGCGACCCGGCTCAGGGGCTGCCGGAGATGCAGGTCGCGGTGTTGATTGTCGATGCGGGGAAGGGTTACGCGAAGGTCGGCGTCGTGGCGATCTTCAACGAGCACCGCCACGAGTACGACGCGGCCGTGGAATATTTGTTCACCATGCGCCTGTTCTAGACTGCGAACCATCGCAAGTGGACTGTGGTTGGGTCGGCCGTCACCGGAGCCAAAAGCTGACCGAATAGGGTCGCCGTGAGTTGAATTGGATGGTTTAGCCCTCCTCCATTCGGATGACGTCGCAGGTCACGCGCTTAGGCGTGCGCTGGGGCCATAGAATGGCCCCATGACGTACCCCCAGATGCCGGGACCGCCGCAGCCCGGAGGCGACCCGAACCAGCCCGCCCAGTTCCCGCCGCCTCCCCAGCAACCGGTTCAGCCGGGGACGCAAGGCTCGCCGATGTCGGGCCCGCCGATGGGACATCAGCCCGGCTACCCGCAACAAAGTCCCTATCAGCCCTATCAAGCTCATGGCTTCCAGCCGCAGCCGACGCGGAACTCGCCGGTGGCGACCATCGCCGTGGTACTCCTGCTGGTCGTGATCATCGCCGGGGGCGGCGTCGGGGCCTACTTCCTTTTCTCCGGTGACGACAACGAGGGCTCTACAGTGACCCAAGAGCCCACCGAATCGGCTAGCGAGGACGGCGCCGAAACGGGCGGCGGGCAGACCACCGACCCGGACTTTTTCGAGTCGGCAACCTTCGAGACACCCGAAGATCCGTGGGAGCTTCAGCCCGGCTGGAGTGGTTCGACTCCGCATATGGCCAATGCGGATGTCCACACGATTCCGGCCGGGGAGGGCTGGGTTGCCGCGATCATGACCGGCGTCTACCACGACTCTCTGTACGAGTACTTGCCGAACAATCCTGAAGCAACCGTCTCCGAAATCCTGCGCACGTTCGAAGTGCTCAATTTGGGATCTATCTCCGATGTGGAGACTGACCGGATCGAGTTCACCGACCTGGAAATCCAGGGGCAGCGCGCGCTGCTGGCGGAGACGACTATTTCGTGGGACAAACAAGACCATATCGATGACCGTTATGAACAAGTTGCCATCTTGCTGGTCGACATGGGCGATGGTGCCGCCTGGGTTGGTCTAGCCGCGATCCCCGAATCGCTGCTAGATACCTACGACGGAGCCGTGGAACACCTCCTTAGCATTCAGCTGCACTGACGTTTTGCAACGTAAGCCGTGCGTCCTGTGTGGTCACCGGCAGAACGCATGGCCCGGATGCGGACTCTGGGTGCGCTCATGACGCACCGCCAAGCAGGGTATTGGCCAAGTTCTGCGACACCTGATTGAAAATCGCATCCTTCCGCTCAGCAGAGCACACCAGAAACGATGTCACAGGTAATGTCCCCCAAGCGACCACACGCCGGGGCAATCATGGCTACCGGGATGACGAGCGACTGACCTTGTAGATTCAGCGCCAGAGCCGAGCCACGTTCGGGATGGGGCGAGACCATATAACGTCCCGACCCGAAGACGAACTCGACTACCTGGCCACCGGTGGCCTTGACCCGATCGGAAGCGGTCGAGGACGTCGGCTGCGACACCGTTGAGTGGATGGGATCAGATGCCGTGAGATCGGTCGAATTACTCATCGCACACCGCCCGCCAGCAGGGCTTCTACCCGCATATGCGGGTAGAACAAATCATAAGTTTGCACTTTATGGTGCGTGTTTTTGGGTGCGGGGCAGCGTATGGTGGTTCGTAGCATTACGAACTCCGTTTCTTGACGCTGAGAGGGTGGTCCGCTAAAGCAAGTTTTAGCGACGAAGTCCTTCGAACCACCCGATTCCATATGAACTTGTGCGCCCACCTGGACAAGGTGGGCTTTTCTCTGCGCCCTGAACGACCGGCCCGCAAAGCGGGAACCCTCAAACAGAAGCACCCCAGGTGATGCCGTAATCCACACCGATCACATCGAATATTTCGGAACTATCTATGACTAAATTCCCAAAGTCAACGACCACGGCCATATCGAGCCGGGCGTGCCGCCAAAAATGACTAGAACCACGCCAGGGCATGAGATAGGCGTCACATTTTGACGGCGCATCCACTCGCCTTCGGGACATGGCACATGCCTTGTAGCACTCAATCCATAGCTCGGCGACATCACCCTCCCCATCTTGACCAAACCAATGCCAGAGGGTTGCCGCGCTCTCGAAATCGTTCCACTTCGGCGACCATGAGTCCATAAGGGACGTAGATCGACTCCGCTAGCTAGCGTTATATCGAGAGTTAAGACGAATATCTACACTATTTCGAGCATGAACCAATTACTTGACGCTTCTAGCATCAATCAAAATCACGCATTAAATAAATCGAAGTAATGGTCAACATCACTTCCGATCATAGGATCATTGGATGATCGTATTAATAAAAAGCAAATTGACGACAATTCAGCTTCGTGTTATCTTCTGATCGGCAATGTGCGACTCACTGGTAATCACTGTGGATAGACAGTGTCCTGGGTTCTAGTGACGCATAAACCCCCTAGGAATAATAAGGAGAAAATCATGCAGAACTCCAATGATGTCCTTCGCCAACTCGAGTCCGCTTCCGTGATGCGCGGATGCCAGGACAAGGAAAAGAAGTAATCCTTTAACACAGCGGCGGCAACGCTAATCCCGGTTTGCCGCCGCTCCACCCCTCTTATAAGACCGAGCCGACTCGGAGAGCACGAGAATGACCCCCCTGGATAATGTTGCGTTCGACGAACATTTGGCTTCTCGACGAATTGCAGCTCGTGATGAATTGCTGCATCTCGCCCAGTCGATGAGTCAGCGCAATTCCCCTCAGCACTGGGATGCAGTGAAAGACATTCCTAAGAACGCATTTCTGGAGCCCCGGCTTTTCACGCAATTCTCGCAACCCACGTTCGACCTGACTACGCTGCAACAACTTCTGTTGTCGCAATTCCAGGAAAGGACCGTACTCATAGCCGTCAAAACCGACTCTCAGGGAGCAATCTCCATTCCTGGCCTCGGTACGTGTGACACGGGCACTCCTGCGACAACTGGCACAGCCACATACCTCACTAGCGGCAACCAGCTGAGCGTTCAGCTCCACGGACAGGCAGCACAGACCTTCAAGTTGAAAGCGGCGGTCCACGTTCCGGGGACTGAAATCGAGCTGGTTCGCTACCTCGACCCGGCAGTCTCGGCCTTTTTGCGCAGCCACTCGGTGGACTTCGAGAAGACGCAATTGGTCTTTCCGACAGCTGAACATCGGGAACAGATCGCGCGCGCACTCACTCTTATAGAACGCGCCAGCCCCGCATTTCACACCATGCTGCATGAGTCGATTCGCTCTCTCTGCCTCTACCATCACCCGTCCGACGCATCATTTGCAGCGCTCGGAATACACGGGATGCTCTTCTTCAACGTTCCGACGACGACAACGGTCGGCTACTTCATTGACGAATTGGCACATCAGGGCGGCCATGTCCTCTTTAGTGAGGCGACGCTTCACCGCCAAGACTTCTTTACCGTCGACCCCGACACCCCTATGTCCGAAGTCATCGGGGACGACGATGCCAGATCCGCTTATGACACATTTCATGGACTTTACACCGAATTTACGGTTTCTCAGATACTCAACGCCATATCAAACCTCGGAGTGGCAAAGGCGGATGAAGCAACCGGTATTCGGCACCATTTCGACATAGTCATGGAACACAGCTCGCGCGATATCGCGCTAGTCGAATCGTGCGCGGAAAAGCTCTTCACTTCACTGGGGCACCGCGTCTTCGCACAGTTCAAGGACAGCTACGACCGCATTCAATCCCCCGTCACGCAGTAACAGATTGAGCCCCATGTCATGAAAACTACTGTCGAGATCCTCAAAGAAATGGTGGCGATTCCCAGCGTCAACCCCCTGCTCGCGTTGGAGGGTGAACCCGACGAAAGCCACCTGGCCAACTACATTGTGTCCACTCTGTCCGCTCACGGAATCAAAGTGTGGAAACAGCCGGTGAGCGAAGGCCGAGCGAACGTCATCGCCCACGTGGAGAGAGCAGGCAACGCCGACGACACGCTCGTCCTGCTCTCGGGACACATAGACACCTACCCCGCTGGCAGCCCCCACGCCGACTTCACCCCCATTGTGGAAGGCACCACCGTTTACGGACGAGGAAGCGCCGATGCGAAGGGCCCTCTCGCCGCGATGGTCAGCGCGCTGTTCACCGCTTCGCAAGCTCGGTCGCGGCGTGAGGTGTACCTAGCGGCGACCATCGACGAAGAGTGTTTGATGAGTGGCGTCAGCGAACTAGCGGCCCTGGGAATTCGGCCCGACATCGCCATCACGGGCGAGCCGACCAGCCTTGAGCCGGTCGGCATTCAAAAGGGCATAGTCCGCGGTCACATGCGGCTGTCCCATCCGAGCGCACACGCTGCGTACCCGGCACAGAGCAGCGTGTTCCTGTCCACAGCCGCCCTAATCGGGGCCGTTGCCGAACTCAACGAGCACCTGGCTTCGCGTACCCGACATCCCCTATTGGGGCCAGCGACCGTCTCCATCACGACCTTGTCCGGCAACGGCGGCATGAACCTCGTGGGCGACGAAGTGGTCGTCCAATTCGACGCCCGTTTTCTCCCCGGCTCCACAGGCGAGGAGTTCGCAGCACATATCGCACAGTTCGTGGCAGAGCGGCTCAACGCAGCGACGACATTCACCATGGACACCCCTTCGTTCATCTCCCCGGCCAACGAGACCGATAAGGCGAACGCGGCCGTCCACGATTTCTTGGCGACCATCGGCTCAGTGGCCGGGCCCCGCGAGCTAGGGCACTTCTCCTACGGAAGCGAAGCGGGCATCCTCGCCACGTTCTCCAAGGCCAGCCTCGTTTTCGGGCCAGGGGACGCCAAGTACTCCCATGGCCCCACCGAGTGCATCGACACCAACGAACTCGAAACGGCAGCCGACATACTTCGTGCTTTCGTGGTGCGGTCATGAACACGCCCCGACAAGCAAGCCGGTCACCGGCAGTCCGCAGTCGACGTATCCAGCTCGGCGACAGCTCAGCCGTCGCCGGAAACCACAGGAAATAGGAAGAAAGCATGTCTGTGCACACCGAACGATCGTCATCACCGAGCCGTGACAAGCTCTGCCTCGCCCTCGACCTCACCGACCGGGCGGCCCTGCTCGACATCGTGGACGAACTGAAGGACCTCGTCGGCTGGTTCAAGATCAACTCGGCGTTCACTCTGTTCGGTCCCGAGTTGGTGCGCGAGCTCCTGGCTCGCGACGTCCGAGTGTTCCTGGATCTGAAACTGCACGACATCCCCAACACCCTCGCCGGCTATGGCACGGCCGTCACCGAACTGGGCGCCCATCTGGTCACTGTCCACACTTCCGGTGGTGTCGACATGATGCGTTCCCTCGTCACCTCCGCCGACGAGGCGGCGGCCCAGCTGAACAAACCCCGGCCCACCTTCGTCGGGGTGACAATCCTGACCAGCACCGATCAAACCGGGTTGAACCAAGAGCTGAACGTGCCGGGCACCGTCGAAGAGGAAGTCGCCCGCCGGGCTGGGCTCGCGAAGGAAGCGGGCCTTGACGGAATCGTGTGCGCTCCGGTCGAGCTGGCCACGGCACGGAAGGTCCTTCCCGACGCCGCCTTCCTGGTGACACCTGGCACCCGCTCACCTGGGGTCAGCGGCAACGACCACCGACGCGTCGGCACGCACGCCAATGCCATCGCCGACGGCTCCTCGCTGCTGGTGATCGGCCGTCAAGTACTGCACTCGGAGGACCGCCGGACCACCGTGGCGCAGATCGTGGAAGAGATCGAGGAGGCCCGAGCGTGAGAGCCCTGCCGCCGAAATCAGTGATCGCTTGCGTCCATCTGCTGCCCACTCCGGGCTCCCCCCGTTTCGACGGCAATGTCGAACGCATCTACGCGACCGCTCTAGCCGAGACCGATGTGTTCCTACGCCACGGCGTCGACGCCCTGATCGTGGAGAACTTCCGGGACCAGCCGTTCCTACCCAACAGCGTCGGGCCCGAAACCACCGCGACCATCGCGGGCGTGGCGCGGGAGGTAGTGCGAGCATCCTCGGTGCCCGTTGGCGTTGCGGTGCTGCGCAACGACGCCGCGGCCGCCATGTCGATCGCGGTGGCCACTGGCGCGCAATTCATCCGCGTGAACGTGCACACCGGAGCCGTGCTCACTGAACAAGGCATTCTCACCGGGCAAGGTCACGACACCCTACGGCGGCGCGAACAGTTGAAGGGCACGGTCGACATCTGGGCTGACGCCCGGGTGAAGCACTCCGTGCCGTTCACTCATCACGACCTGGCCGCCGAGATCCGGGACTTGAACAAAAGCGCCGACGGCATCATCGTCTCCGGCGAACTGACCGGGGTAGAGGCCCTGCCTCAAGACCTGAAGGTCGCTCAAGAGAACAGCTCCGCCCCCGTATATGTCGGTAGCGGAGTCACGGCGGTGAACCTGGCCCAACAATTCGACTCTGCCGACGGATTCATTGTCGGCAGCGACTTCAAGGAAGACGGTGTCGCCGCCCGGCCCGTCGAGGAGGGCCGCGTCAAGACCTTCATGAACGAGGTTCGCAGACTCCGTGAAGCGTCTACACCGGCATGAGTATCACCGACCACCAAGCACGCAGCACCAGCTCATCGAGGTAAGGCTATATGGACAGTAGCAACGAAACGCGGGTCGACATCGAATCCTTTCGGAAGCTCTTCGGCGAGCCCCGGCCGACGCAGGGACGGCTGATCTCGATCGTCGGGTTCGACGGGTCGGGAAAGACCACCCAGATAGAGCAAACTGCGTCGGCGCTGCGTCGGCAGGGCCACGAAGTAGTCGAGACGAAGCAGCCCACCGACTGGTACCGGCAGCTGTCGAAAGTCCAGTCCTTCCACGCCGAGGGCGGCTCCGTCGAAACCGCTCACATCCTCGCCTTGCTCGCTGCCGCCGACCGTCGGCAACATGTGCGTGAGGTCATCGAACCCGCGCTGGAACGCGGCGCGATCGTCCTGTGCGACCGATACGTGTACGCGACGTTCGGGGTGTTCATTCACCGAGGCGTCGACTCGGAATTCCTCGCGACCATCAACAGTGGGATTCCACGCCCCGACTACGCCTTCTACCTGGACATGTCCAGTGCGGACCTTGTGCGAAGGCTGAAAGAACGGGACGGCGAGAACCTTCAACATGAAGAAAAGTCGGTCGACCGCATCGAATCCATCACGCGCACATACAAAGAGCTGGCCTCAGAACTGATCAGTATCGACGGGTCCGCCCCACCCACAGATGTCACGGCCGCGATTCTGAGCCACCTCCAGATCGGCCCCCCGACTACCGAGAACTCCACCGACCACGGGCTCTCGGCCAACGCTTAGGAATTCACTCGCTGAATCCCTAAGCCCGCAGATGGAAAGCGCGTCCGCGGGCATCGAAAGAACCACGACAAGAAAGGTGATAACCATGCCAGGCAAAGGCCCTTCGATCACTCCGTCCATCGCAGGCATCTTCAAGCCGCGCCCCTAACAGGGCACCTGGTCGCCGCCAAATCTGACAAGGGCACCGGACGTTGAGCGTCAGTGCCCGGCGGCACGAGGACAAACCCCTGCGCTTGGAGTGGGAAGAACGCTCTTTCCACTCCAAGCCACCACCACTACCCCTATACGGCCGCCCGTGCGAAGCCACCCACTTCAGTTGGCCGGACGTGCCGGCTCAGACCTCGCCCGCGAGACCACCAGGGCTGGCAACCGCACAGGTGGGACACCTTTGAGGAACACATGACCGACGACTCCGCTCCATCAGCAGACATCGCCCACATGGACCTACCATCGTGGGTTCGCGAGAGCTACTCCAACGACGACGTCTACCTCTTCGACGAAGCCCCCTCCGTCATCTCCGTGTACGAAGACCCGTTCCTGCTGGAGAAGTTCACTTTCCTCGTCCACGTCCCCGCCGAAATCCTCCACAGCCAGGAACGACTGCGACGATTCCTCGGACGGGCCCGCGCGCACTTCGGAAGCGAGTTGCCGTTCCTGCTGCGCCTAGAGGCGGACCACAAAGCCCCGGCCGGTGACGGCGTCCGCTGTAACGAACGTTTCGTCGAAATGCCGACGGTATCCGTACGCGCCTCTGTCGACGGGCTACCCGCAGACGTTCACGTCGAACAACTCCACGCCGACAACACCAAGGACTTCGTCAACCTGCTGTTGCACGGGCTGGAGTTCTCCGCCTCGTCCAAAGGCGTCCCGTTTCGCACCGACGCGGTGGAAGCGAATCTGCGCAGCAACGTGATTCCCGCCTACGAGGCAGACCAGGCGCACGCGCTGCTCGCCAAGCGCGGCCACGAGGTCATCGGGTTCGTCTCCTGGGTCGACACCGGCGAGACCGTAGAACTGATCGACATCTGGGCGTATGAGCGCGACGAACTACGACGACTCGTCTCCCCCCTGCTATACCTCGCCGTCGCCCACTCCGCGGCTGCGACCGTGCGGGGTTCGATAGTCGGCTCGGATGACAATGCGACCGCCGTCTTCCAACGGCTCCTCGCCCAAGGCTGGAGGCTACACGAATCGTATTGGCGGCTCGAACTATGACCGAGAAGTCCACAGCCGCGTCCGGCGACGTGGGTGAACTGATCGACGCCGTTCACCGCTGGTACGGAGAAGAACGTCACATCGCGCCGTTCCTGCGAAAGCTACGCAAACGCAGCCCCAAGGTCGTACCAACGTACTTGTCATGTCTGGAACTACAAGGCGAAACACTGGACAGCCTCACGAGGGCCGAAGTCGACGTGGTGCGGCAACGAGCCGACCACTATGCCGTGATCTGGGAGCAGCTGCGCCAACGATGGCCCGACATCATCGCCGTCAAAGGGCCGACCGCCAGCGCCGCCTACCCCGCCGGAGTGCAGCGCTACAGCGCAGACCTCGACGTGGTCGTTTCAGACCAGTTGACCGTCACCGACGTGGCCCGATACTTCCTTGACGCCGGGTGGCAACGCGAAAGCCTCATGTTGTGGCGTTCCGACGGCTGCGAACAGATGCGGGTCATTGTCGAAAAACCGTTCGTGGAGCCGATGCAGCAGCCCCTAAGAGTCGAGATCACCACATTGGAGTGGATCGGCGCAAGCTCGGCGACAAAACCTCAGACACGACTCGACGTGAAATCCGACATCGTGCGTACCCAGCTGGCCATCATCGCCGAACGGTATGAGCGAGCCTTCGACTTTCGGGATGCGCTGGATTTCCTGTTGCTAGACCGACAACTGTCCGACGCCGGTCGCGCCGAACGGGAGGCGATGATCGCCGACCTTGGCGTCGAACCTCTCGCCGAGGAGCTGATTCGCCTGGTGTCCCAGATTGACAAGAGCTACGCTGACGCTTCGGCACGGCGGCAACTGGCCGGATTTGGGACACGGTTGTCCGCCAAACTCTCGTTCTGGCGCAAGGGTCTGCGAAACCCACGGGCCCGACTGGCCTTGGCCTCCCAGTTCGCGCTGATCGAAAACCAGTCGTCCCAGGCTTGGAATCGGGTACTACAGGCAATGGTACGAGGCATATCCGGAGCCGATGCCCTGGACAAAGGGCTGCTGGTATGGGGCATCCCGGTCGTGCTGACCGCCGACAAACAAGACGTGGATTCACCACACATTCGGCATAGTCCTCTCGGGGCATGGTTTCTCACCGCCAGCTCGGTGATCGAAGCGAAGACGTTGGAAGAAGTCGGCGTCGAGAGCTTGGGCTAGGCGGATGAGCCGAATGCGACCCCCTCGGCTTACCGACCGACCAGATGCCCCCACACATCGGCCTTCACAACCTCACAGACAGAAGCAAAGGACACTATGAGCGACGCGACGGAACTTGCGATACGGGTAACCGACTTGACTCGCACATACCAAAGCCAGGATGGGGCGCCCGAACGAACAGCACTCGACCAGATCAGCATGGCCGTGCCCCACGGCGAAGTCCACGGGCTCCTCGGCCCCAACGGGGCCGGAAAGACGACACTGTGCAAGATCCTGTCCACGCTGCTAGTGCCGACATCAGGCAGCGCTACCGTCAGCGGGTTCGACGTGACACACGAGTACAAGCGAATACAGCCTCTGGTGGGAATCGTCTTTGGAGGCGAAAAGGGCCTCTACAACATGATGACTGCGGCCGACAACCTGCACTTCTGGGCCGGTCTGTACAACGTGAAGCGCTCCGTGGCCAAAGAACGCGTGCCGAGGCTGCTGGACTTGGTCGGCCTCAGGGGCCGGGCGCATGACCGCGTCGACACGCTGTCGCGAGGAATGAGACAAAGGCTGCACCTGGCACGCGGCCTCATAGGTGATCCGCGCATCCTGATTCTGGACGAGCCGACCGTGGGAATGGACCCGATTGCGGCGCAGGAGTTCCGCAACCTGATTCGAGACTTGCGCGAAGATAACATCACTTTCCTGCTCACCACCCACAACATGGCCGAGGCCGAATCGCTGTGTGACCGTGTCTCGTTCATCGACAGCGGAAAGCTGTTGCACTGCGAAAGCCCCCACGCGTTGCGGCGGTCGATGTCGAGTCGGCACCGCATCGTCGCCAAGAGCGTGCCCGGTGACATCGCCGCGCAATTGGAACAACGGGTCGACGTCGAGCAAGTGCGCCTCACCGACTCAAGCGAAGCGCACATCGATCTCACCGACAAGCGGGCCGCCCAAGAAGTGTTGTTCTTTCTCACCGACATAGGCATAGACGAAGTTTCGCTTGCCCCGGCGACGCTGGAGGAAGTGTACATACAGCTCATCGGCGAACGCGGTATGGAGTTGGGATCGTGACACTGTCGGCCCGGCCAATCACCGAGGCGATGAGGTTCCAGTCTCGGATCATCCGCGGTAACCCCGGAACCTTGCTGCCGCTCATCACCACCCCGTTTCTCACCGCGACACTGCTGGCGATCTTCGACCACATCGGCCGCGAGGACATTGCGGCCTATGCCGTCATCGCTCCGGCGATCATGGCGTTGCTGGGCGTCGCCATCGGCGAATCCGGCGAAATTATCTTCCGCGACCGCAACACCGGCGTCCTCGAAGCCCAAATGGGAGCGCCCAGCTCGTTCGCGTCGGTCTTGGCGGGCAGAATCGGCACCGTCTTGGCGTTCGGGCTCATCGGGCTCGTGCAGGCATGGCTGGTCGCGGCTCTCGGCTTCGGCGTCATCGTCGCCGTCGAGCACCTGGTTCCCTTCGTGCTGGCAACAGTACTGTGTCTGGTGGGCATGGTGGCCATGGCGATATTGATGGCGGCGACCTTTGTGGTCGGACGTTCGGTGCGAGCCTTCCAAAACGCCATCTCCTACCCACTGTTCCTCTTCGGTGGTGTCCTCGTGCCGCTGGAACTGCTTCCAACCGTGGTGGAGTGGATCGGCCGCCTGTTCTTCCTGTCCTGGGTGACCGACCTGCTGCGCGACAGTGTGCTCGCGGCACCCGTCGAGAACCTTTGGCCCCGGCTCGGCATCGCCACGCTGTTGGTGGGTCTCACGCTGGCAGCCGCCATCGCCGTTCTCTCACGGCTGGTTCAACGCCTCCGTACAACCGGGAATGTGAGTCTCGTATGAGTGTTGTGACGCAATCGCGGCAAGCTATCAATCTGGGCATGGCCTCCATGCGCATGACCTACACCGTGAAGTCATTCTTCGGTGGATACATGTTGCGAACACTGTGCCAGGTGGTGTTCTTTTCCTCGATTGGAGCACTGGCCGCAGGCGGAGAAGTGACTTCGTTTCTTCTAATCGGCATGTCCGTGTATCTGGCAACGACTCTGCCGATGATGGCCAGCGCCTCTACGACATGGGATCGGAACGCGGGGACTTTGTCGCTGTTGGTGGCGTCCCCGGCGGCACTGGCGGTCGTGTTCCTCTTTCGAAGTTGGTTTTTCATCCTGACCGGTTCGGTGTCGTCTATTTTGGCTTTGGCGATTCTGATTCCGGCTTTCGGCATCAGCGTCAGTATCTCGCAGGCGGCCTTGATATTCGCGCTGGTCATCGTAGCGGCACTCACCACTTATGCTCTGGGTGTCGCCTGCGGCGGCATGGCATTGCGGTTTCCCCATCTACGCAACGTCTTTTCCACGTTCGTCATGACGGTGTCCATGATGATCGGCGGGTTCGTCGTGCCGCTTGACTACTGGCCGGCGGGCTTCCAGTGGGTAGCGCAGATATTCCCAGGCGTGCACGCCTTGAGTGGGATTCGGGAAGTCATGGGAGGCGGAGACTTGACGGTGGTGGGCTTTCACACGGTTACAGCCTTCGCTGTGGCTTTCCTGTGGTTGGTTGTCGCGGCATTGTCATTTTGGTGGCTACGAGTTCACGGTCGCAAGGTCGGCAGCATCGATTTCGAGGATTAACGACGGGGCCGTAAGCCAGTGCGGCCCGCAATGTAGCCCCACGACGTGGGACCAGTTCACTCTGGGTCCGGCCCCACGTCTTGGGTGGAGATTGTTCGCGGCTAACTGGCGTTGTCGATGTCGGCGCTCCTGGCGTTGGGGCCGGTTGCCCCGGCGCTGTCCACGCCAGTGCCGTTGCCGTTGCCAGTGTCCGTCGCCTGGGGCCTTCCCTTGGAGACGGCCAGCGTGTCGCCGCGTTCGGCGACTCCCACCGAGACGGTGTCACCATCGGTGATGTCGCCGGCCAACAACTGCCGAGCCAGCTGGTCACCGATCGAGTTCTGCACCAGCCGACGCAACGGCCGCGCCCCATAGACGGGGTCAAAGCCGCGCTCGGCCAACCAAGTGCGGGCGTCATCGTCCACATCGAGGACCAGACGACGGTTAGCCAGCCGTGTGCCCAAGACGTCCAGCTGCACGTCCACAATGCCCTTCAAGTTCTCTTCGCTCAGCGAGGAGAACACGACAATGTCGTCCAAGCGGTTCAAGAATTCCGGCTTGAAATGCCCCTGCACCGCCGACATGACGGCACTTTGTCGCTGCTCGGCATCCAGCGTCGAATCCGCGATCGAGGTCGAACCCAGGTTCGAGGTCATGATGAGGATCGTGTTGCGGAAGTCGACGGTGCGGCCCTGCCCGTCGGTGAGGCGGCCGTCGTCAAGCACCTGCAACAGCGTGTCGAACACGCCCGAATGAGCTTTCTCGACCTCGTCGAACAACACCACCGAATACGGGCGGCGGCGCACCGCCTCGGTGAGCTGACCGCCGGACTCATAGCCGACGTAGCCAGGCGGCGCACCGATGAGCCGCGCCACGGAATGGCGCTCGGTGTATTCGCCCATGTCGATGCGCACCATCGCGTGCGCGTCATCGAACAGGAACTCCGCCAAAGCCTTGGCCAGCTCAGTCTTACCAACCCCGGTGGGGCCGCAGAAGAGGAAGGAGCCAGTGGGCCGGTTCGGGTCGTTAATGCCTGCCCGGGCGCGGCGCACCGCGTCGGAGACCGCGTGCACGGCGGGATCTTGGCCGATGACGCGTTGACTGAGCACTTCGTCCATGCGCAGCAGCTTCGCGGTCTCGGACTCGATGAGTCGCCCGGCGGGGATGCCCGTCCAGGCGGAGATGACCTCGGCGATCTCGTCTGGTTCGATCTCCTCCTTGAGCATGGGTGAGGCGCTTTGCTCCTTCGAGAGGGCGGCTTCGGCCTGCTGTAGTTGGGACTCCAGCTCAGGGATCTTGCCGTAGCGCAACTGGGCGACCTCTTCGAGGTTGTATTCGCGTTCGGCGCGTTCGGCGGCGGCGCGGACGTCCTCAAGTTGTTCCTTCAGTTGCGAGACCGAACCGATGCGGTCTTTCTCTTGGCTCCACTGTTGCGACAGGGCCGAGAGCCGTTCGCGGCTGTCAGCCAGTTCCCGGCGCAAGGTGGCGAGGCGTTCCCGCGAACCTGGGTCGGTTTCTTTGGCTAGCGCCATTTCTTCGATTTCGAGGCGGCGCACAGTGCGTTCGACGGCATCGATTTCCTCTGGCCGCGAGTCGATCTCGATGCGGAGGCGCGAAGCGGCCTCGTCAATGAGGTCAATGGCTTTATCGGGTAGGAAGCGGTCGGTGATGTACCGGTCGGATAGTTGGGCGGCCGCCACCAGGGCCGAGTCGGTGATGCGCACCCCGTGATGGACTTCGTAGCGTTCTTTAAGCCCGCGCAGGATGGCCACGGTGTCCTCAACGGAAGGCTCACCGACCAGGACGGGCTGGAAGCGGCGTTCCAGGGCCGGGTCCTTTTCGATGTTTTGGCGGTATTCGTCAAGGGTGGTGGCACCGACCATGTGTAGTTCGCCCCGGGCGAGCATGGGTTTGAGCATGTTGCCCGCGTCCATGGAGCCTTCGGTCTTACCCGCGCCGACCATGGTGTGCAGCTCGTCGAGGAAGGTGATGATCTGCCCGTCGGCGGATTTGATCTCTTCGAGGACGGACTTGAGTCGTTCCTCGAATTGGCCTCGGTACTGGGCTCCGGCCAGCATGCTGGCCAGGTCGAGGGAGACCACGGAGCGGTCGCGTAGGGAATCGGGGACGTCTCCGGCGACGATGCGTTGAGCCAAGCCTTCGACAATCGCGGTCTTACCGACGCCCGGTTCTCCGATGAGCACCGGGTTGTTCTTGGTGCGGCGAGAAAGCACTTGGATGACGCGGCGAATCTCCGTGTCACGGCCAATGACCGGGTCGACTTTGTCGTTGCGAGCGGCTTTGGTCAAGTCGATGGAGTATTTTTCTAGTGCCTTATAGCTGCCTTCGGGGTCGGCGCTGGTGACTTTGCGGTCACCGCCGCGAATGGTGGGGAAGGCGGCAACGAGCTTTTCGACGGTCGCGCCGAGTTGTTGCATGGCTTCGCCGACGTCGCCGATCTGAGCCAGCCCGGCGAGCAGGTGCTCAGTGGAGACATATTCGTCTCCGTTGTCGCTAGCGACGCCGTCGGCGGCGTTGATCGCGGCGAGGGATTCGCGGGCCATGGATGGTTCGGCTACGGAAGACCCTGACGCGGCTGGAAGTTGGTCGAGGTTTTGCTCGGCTTGAGTTGCCAGGGAGCCTGGGGTCACGCCGACTACCTGGAGTAGGCCCGGCGCGGTGGACCCGTCCACGGTAAGGAGAGCGTGGAGAAGATGCCAGGGCTCGACGGTGGCGTGGCCGCTGCTTTGGGCCTCGCGGGCTGCCTGCGAGATCACTTCACGGCTCTTGGTAGTTAGGCGGTTGACGTCCAAGGTTCCTCCTTTGCGGCGCGACGGTGTCTTGATGCCAAAGCTAGTGCTCGTGCGCTCACGGCGGACCTGATTGGCGTATCTGGCCCGGGCCGGTGGTGTGGCGGATATGGGCTTCGATGACGGCGGGTTTGCTTAGGTGGTCGGCGCGTGGGCGGAGATTCAGTTGATCGAGGACCAGCTGTGAGGTCTATGCAAAGGGCGTCTAGGTAGGCGCCCCGGGCCTACCTGCGTAGACGTGACGACCTCTTGATCCGCGCTTTGCCTAAACCTGCGTCTCAGAGTTGAGTCTAGTCCACTCAACTTTGTTTTTCACGACCATGCCAGTGAAATTTTCGTCACGTATCGCGCGCCGACTAATCCAACCAGGTGCGTCGCTTCCGCCAAAGATTCCGAAAGCCGCCGCCAACAGACGCAAACCCCATAGTTATCCACAAGCGCCATATCGTTACTTGACGCTCAAACAGGACTTTTGAGACGCTGGAATTGGGGGTCCCCTGGGTGAAGAATCTTCACGTCTTGACGTTGTCGCAGTTCATTACCTCAGCCGCCAATCAGGCATAGAAAAATCGGCCCTGGCGCACATCCGGCAATCGCGAAAGATCTTCGCCGGGCGCGCGGCCAATGGGCCGATTTAGCAGTTAACGCTAGTTACTTCTTACCAATGCCGAACAGGGCCTTCACCTTGGCGAAGAAACCGGCCTTAGGCTGGTCGACACCGTTGGTCTCAGCGCTGGCCTCCTCGTGAGGCTTCGACTCGTCAACAGCCTTGTCCGAGGCAGCCGCCTTGACGTCGGCCTCCTTCTCGGGCGCAGGCTCAGAGGCAACCTCGGGCTTGGCCTCTTCTTTGACCGCTACCTTCTCAGCCGCTTCGGACTCTGCGGCCGCTTCAGGCTCTGCGGCCGTTTCAGGCTTGGACTCAGCCTTGGACTCAGCCTCAACAGCGTCGGCCTCAGTCTTGGACTCAACCTCGGCGTCTTGCTCCATCGAGGGAGCTTCAGCCTGCTCGGGAATGGCAGCCGACTCGGTGTCGCCCTCAGCAGCCTTGGACTCATCACCCTCAGCCGCGGCGGCTTCGCTCGAAGCCTCCTGGGCAGCCTCTTCAGCCTGGGGGGCGTCCTCCACGACCGGGCCCGCCTCAACTTCGGTGTCGTCGGCCTCGCCCAACAAGTCTTTGAAAGCCGCCAGCCGCATCACTGGCACTCCCTGGTCGGTCGCCTTCTTCAGACGGGGCTCCGAGGGCTTGACAGTCTCATCGACGACCATGTGCGTCACGGTCGTGGTAAATCGGGCCGCAATGGCCACCTCTGCGTGGTCCTCCGCGAGCTGGCGAGCGTGCTCAGCGTCCTTGCCGGACCCCAGAATCAGAACCCTTATCGTCACTTCGGTCTTGGCTGGCACTATCAGCCCTCCTCGTTTAGGAATACAGCGTCTTTTGGGCACATTATTCAGGGCGTTCGCCTGATCGTACCGCTCGACTCCCAGCAGTATGCCAAGCCACCGCCGACTTATCCGCCTGTGCGCACCGGCTCCCACCTACGGTGACACCCCATCAGAGGCCTTCGATCCAATGGGCTCGACCCGAACAACCCACAGAGGCGACTATGTGAGGCAGTCGTGGTGGGCGCCCGGCTGGCCTTGCGCATCGCTGTGACCACTATGGATAAAAGTGGTGGCAATCCAGAGCCGACATCGGCAAACCCCGGCTCGTACTCTAACCACTTCACCAAGATGCGGCCAGAAACGGCACGGGCGCGAATAAGTGGAATGACACACAACACATACACAAAGTAACCGGCCTCCATCCAGACACACACCCCGCGCGGTGACTCGGCTCCCCACAGTTACCGATCGGTACGACACCCTTCACGTGCCCATACGCTCCCGGTTGTTTCATTCCTTTGTGGCCCAACGGTTTTAGGGTATATCGAAGGCGGTCGTTACGGACAATTTTGAGCCTTGCCCTCTTGCTGGCATATTGCTAAAGTCACTGCGAAAAATGATCATGTAATTACCATTTGTAAAGAATGGGGCATCATGTGGAAGCTCTCAAAACCGCCCCTGGCAACCGACCCACCCAGTGGAAGCCAGACTTACGGCTACATCACAACGCAACGACACGAAGAACTCAGGGACCAAGTAAAGGACTTCGCCAAACGAGAAGTACTCCCCCGCGTCAACGACATGGAGCAAAGCCGCTCCGTCCACCACGAACTATCACGGATGATCGCTCGCCAAGGCTGGATCGGCGTCACCATAGACGAAGAGTACGGCGGCATGGGCATGGGCCACGTCGCCAAAACCATCATCATCGAAGAACTCTCCAAGGCCAGTGGAGCAATGGGCGCGATGGCGCAAGCCTCGCAATTGGGCGTAGCCAAGATCATTCACTTTGGCACCAAGAAGCAGAAGAAGCACTGGTTGCCACAGGTCGCCAGCGGTGAGTGTCTGCCCACCATCGCCGTCACCGAAGGCGAATCCGGGGGCCACGTACTGGGCATGAACTGCACGGCGCAACGCGAAGGAAAGGACTACATACTCAACGGACACAAGGTATTCGTCGGCAACAGCCACGTGGGCGATGTACACGGGGTGGTGGCCCGCACCGGCTCCGGGTCCAAGGGACTCACCGCATTCCTCATCGAATCCGACCGCGAAGGCTTCTCGGTGGCCCCACAACAAACCGCCATGGGCCTGCACGGATTCAGCTTTGGGGAACTACTCTTCGAGAACTGTCGGGTACCGGCGAGCAACGTCCTAGGTTCGGTCGGCGAAGGTTTGCCAGTGGCATACTCTTCGAGCGTCCTCTACGGACGAGCCAACCTGACAGCTGTCGCCCTCGGTATTCACCAGGCGATACTGGACGAGACGACCAAGTACGCGGCCGAGCGCGAGCTATACGGCAAGCCCCTACACGAGCTGCCCACCATCAAAAACAAAATTGGTGACATGCAATCACGGCTCATGACCGCCCGGTTGGCCGCCTATCACGCCGTTGACCTTTTGGACCGAGGACTGCGATGCGACGCGGAATTGATCAACGCGAAGTTGATCAACGTCGAGTACGCGCTTGACTCAGCTCGTAACGCCATGGAAATCCACGCCGCTTCCGGCTTGTTCACCGACCGACCGATCGAGCGTTACTTGCGCGACGCGCACCACATCTTCGCCCCGGCCGGGACCTCAGACATCCAGCGGCTCCGACTCGGAGAGATGGCGCTGGGTCAATCCAAAGGCCAATGGTCAGAGCGATTGGCAGACAAGGTACAGATGACACCCTAAAAACAAGCACGGTCTCCCTCACCACCAACCGTGCCAGAGGCAACACCAACAAATGCACGGTGCACCGGCCGCTCAGGTAAAGGCCTCACCGAAAGCCCCCGCTCAACGTTGAGGACCACACCCTTGTGACTGTTCACCCCGTAACCACAATTTCCGCGCTAACAGCGTGACTGGAACCGATCCCCACCCAGTCCCTCCTCCAAAGGACTTGCCAGGCCAGCCCCTCCCATACGCCCCTCACATCAGCCAAGAACCTCGGCTTCGGCCAGTTCCCTAAGCCTCCACCGGGTCACCTCACCGAGCCCCCACAGCCCCGACTCTGTCGTTTCCGACAAAGTCGGGGTTCTTCGTCATTCTGATCCTCAACTGAGGTAGCGGGGTATCTAGCGGCTCTCGTGGGCGCGCGGGTCGGGGTAGCCCGGCTGCGGGTCCTGCTGGTACTGCGCCGGGGCTCCCGCCACAGGCCCACCCTGTTGCGGCGCTGGGGGAGGCGTGTCGTGCTGAGGCCCTTGCTCTTGCTCACGCTCCCGCTGTTCTTGTTCGCGCTTGTGGATCGTCTCCATAACCTCGGCGGCCATCGCCTTGATCGTCTCCAGGCCCGGGCGTCCCCACGGTCGCGGCTCCGTGTCCACTACGCACACCGTTCCCAGAGCCTTCCCATTGTGGTCCAGCAGCGGGGCTCCCAGGTAGGAGCGGATGCCGATCTTGTCGACCACCGGGTTGCCCGCGAAACGCGGATAGTCGCAGACGTCTTCGAGGACCAGCGCCTTCCGGCGCACCACCACATGCGGGCAGTAACCGTGGTCGCGGTCCATATCGCGACCAACCTCGGGGGAATCAGTCGCATCGGGCGCGGCCGCCGCCGGAGAGTCTTCGTCTGGCACGTGCAGGCCCGCGAAGTACTGGCGGTCCTCATCGATGAAATTGACCATCGCGTATGGGGCGCCGGTGATCTCGGCCAGCTTCTTAGCGAATTCGTCGAACTTGCCGTCGGGTTCGTCACCGATGCCCAATTCCCTGAGCCGTTCCACCCGCTCCGGGGCGGCCGGGTCGTGAGGAGTGACGAACATTCTCTCTTCTTCATAGGTCATTGCAGGCTCCAGTCTGTATAGCGAAAGGCGGGCTCGGGTAAGCGACTCAACTCAGCTCGGATGTTCCCGAGCCCGGCTCAAGGCTGCGTTCATGGGTGTTGCCTCAGCCACCGCTCTTGGTCGACAACAGGTGTTTGGTCAGGTCAACCAGCACAGACGTGGCAGAGCGCGGGTCCCGGGCGTCACACAGCACCACTGGTACATGCGGCTTCAGATCCAGCGCGGAGCGCACCTCGTCAGGGTCGTACTGGTAGGAGTTATCGAACTCATTGACGGCCACAATGAATCTGGTATTGCGCCGTTCAAAGAAGTCCAGCGCCGAGAAACAATCTTCTAGCCGTCGCGTGTCGGCGAGTACGACCGCACCCACCGCACCGTCAGACAGTTCGTTCCACATAAACCAGAATCGGTCTTGGCCAGGGGTCCCGAACAGGTACAGCACATGCTGGGCGTCCAGCGTGATGCGTCCGAAGTCCAAAGCCACGGTCGTGGTGTCCTTGTCGCCGACTCCCGTGAGGTCGTCGGTGCCAATACTGGCCGAGGTGAGAACTTCCTCAGTGCTGAGTGGCTCGATCTCGCTCACTGAGGTGACGAACGTGGTTTTACCCACCCCGAACCCTCCGGCGACCAAGAGCTTGATCGCGGTGGGCAAGGTTTGTGTCTCCGGTGCGGGAGGGGGTGCGACTCCGGGCGAGGCCGCTTGGCCGGGCGCGAAGGCCCGGGGAACTCCGGCGGAAGGTACAGCCGCAGCGGCCGTTCCCGCTTCGGGCGCAGCGCCAGCGGTCAAGGGTTCAGAGTCGCCGTTGTAGGCCATTGAGGAGAGCCTCCAGAAGGGATCGGTCGGTCGGATCGGCGAGGGGGTCCGGGGCTTGCGATGTAATTGCGCCACACTCAACCAGGTCAGACAACAAGACTTTGATGACCGCGGCGGGTAGGCGCATATGGGCAGACATCTCGGCGACGGATATGGGGTCGCAACAGAGGGATAGGACCTCAGCATGCTCGGAATCCAGACGAGAGAACGGAACTGTCCCGGTGGTACACACCATGGACAGTAGATCCAACCGGGCAGTGGGAGCGGTACGTCCCTTACTCACGGTATAGGGGCGTACCAAACGTCCAGCGTCCTCGTCGAGCAACAGATCATCGTCGAGTTCACGCATGATTAACCAGCCGCCACACCCGTATTCGGCGACGGTCGGCGCATAGGTGTCGTGAGATAGGGCCGCGCGCTCTTGACCAGGAGGGACATCTCATATCCCAGGACCCCGGCATCGGCTTCACGGTCGGCCACGACCGCGAGGACGGCCCCGGAACCGGCGGCGGATACGAACAGAATCTTGTCGTCGAGCTCGGCGACAACTTGACGAACGCCAGAACCAGATCCGAAGTGGACTCCGGCCGAACGAGCCAGTGAGAACAGGCCCGAAGCGATTGCCGACAGGTGATCAGCCCGGTCGTTATCAAGGCCATGGAAGGACTTCTTAAGCCCATCCGAGGACAGCAGCAACGCGCTGCAGGTGTGCGGAACTCGTTCGACCAGATTCGACAACAACCATCCAAGGTCGGATGGCTGGCCCTGTGACTCTTCGCTCAACATGTGGTCAGCCTCTTTCTAATAAGGAGGATCGTAGGGTGTCGCTCCGGCTGACCGAGGTTTCTCTCGGCCAGCCCTCGCATAGGTCGGGCGATCCGTGGAGACAGCCGTGCGCGAGCTACTGCCCACAGTGGTGCCGCCTCCGCGATTCACCTCAGCCTCCAGGGAGTTCGCTACGGGGATCAGGGTCGTCCGTGAGGGAATCGGCCCGGTTAACGCCCTGCTGGAAGGACATCATCAGGTTTGGGTTGTGGTCGGAGTCGGCATCGGTCACCGACTGCGGCGCGTCGCGCAGCTGCGGCGCCAGGTGGGTTTGAGCTCGCCGCTGGGGAAGCTGGGGACGATTCTCCGAGGGCTGCCGGTTGGGCTGAGGCGCGGACAGTGAGGGCCAACTGTCGGTCGCGGTCTGGCTTTCGCGCCGGTCGTACGGGCCCGCCGGTGGCGTGAGAGGCGCCGGGGCGGCCGGTGGCACCGAGGGCGGGGCCGAATTGTACGGGTCACCGCCAGCCGCACCGGAGTTGTACGGAGCGGGGCTGGAATAGCGCTGTTCGGAGTCGGCCCGCACATCGGGGACGATATTCGGCTGATGACCGGTCCCAGCTGAGGGGGCCGCACGCTGAGCGTGACGCCCACTTGACATTTCCTCGAAACGCTCATTGGCTTGCCAGCCGTAGTCAACCGGCGGTTCGGAGACAGGCGGCGCAGAGGTGGGCCGCGCATTGGCCTGCCCAGCACCCGAGTCGAGCACCGGTGCCCCGTTGTGTGACGAACCGTTCAACGACCGTGGCCCGCCGAAAGCCTGACTCATGTGCGCTGAGGCACTGCGGTCGGCTCCAGCGCTCACCAAGGGGAACTGGGCGGTGTCGTCGGGCCGATTCGCGACCACGGGCATAGCCGAAGTGTTCTCCAACGGCCGTTCGCCTACCGGAGGTTTGCCTCCGCCGGGAATCGGACGCTTTGGAAACTGGGTGGGCTGTTCGCTCTGACGTGGCGGCGCGTTGAGGCGCTTGGGCTCCCGCTTTTCCTCTTCCTCGCCCATCAGGTTCGACGACAACACGATCACCGCTTGGGTGCCGCCGAAGATGTTGGTCTGCAACTGGACGGCCAAGTCGTGGCGACGGGCTAGGGCGGCGACCACATACAGGCCAATGCGGCCATCATTGAGAAGTTCATCGATGCTGACCCCGTCCGGGTCGGCCAGCATGGCGTTGATCTGATCCAGCTGATCCTGTGGCATCCCCAGACCACGGTCTTCAACCTCGATGGCCAAACCAGCGGTGACTCGCTGCGCGCGCAACATGACTTGCGTGTTGGGGGCGGAGAACGCGGTGGCATTTTCGACTAGCTCGGCGACGAGGTGGATGACGTCGGCCACCGCGTGGCCCTTGAGGGTGCCCTCGACGGGACGGACCATCTTGACGCGCGCGTAATGTTCCACCTCTGCCACAGCCGAACGCAAGATCTCGTACACGTTCACCGGCCGCGACCACTGACGGCGCGAGACCGCGCCGCCCAAGACGGCGAGGTTCTCGGCGTGGCGGCGGATGCGGGTGGCAAGGTGGTCGACCGCGAACAAACCCTTGAGCAGGTCTGGGTCCTCCACTTGCGCTTCCAGCTCATCTAGCAGCTGAATTTCACGGTGTACCAAGGATTGCAGGCGGCGGGCCAGGTTGACGAAGACTCCGACGCGCTGGTCTCCATCCTGGACCACTGGCGGTGACGGTTCTAGGAAGTTGTCCTCCTCCAGCGAGGCCACACCTGCGGCAATCGCCGCCGCGCAGTGTCGCAGGTGTTCGATATCGCGCGATAGCCGCTCGAAGTCTCTGCCGCCGGAGGGGAAGGCCTCACTATTGGGGACCGGCATCGCCGGCAGCGCCACCTTCGGGTGTTGCTGGCGCATCTGCTCGCCCAAGTGCCACAGTTCAAGGTGGGTTTGGGTGGTGGAGCGGCGCAGGGCCGCGATGGTCTGACGCACCGACGTCGCGGCCTTGAGCGCGTTGTTGGCCGCCAGGAACGTGATGACGCCTGCGATCAGTAGCGCTGCCAGGAGTACCAACGCAGTCAGCTCGCCTGTGAGGCCAAATGCGTCCTGCTGCATGAAGATCACAACGGCCGCGCCTATGACCGTCATGGAGGCCGCTGGAACGATTGCTGTCCACAAGAGATTCTTTTTCAACCCGTCAAGCGGGTGAACATGGCCGGTCGCCTCGCCTGTCGGCGGCTCACCTTGCCACGTTGCTTGGTGTGCGGTGGGGGGAATATCAGACATCAGCATCCTCGGCCTATAGGCCAATCGACGACACAGCACAAAACGTTATCGATACGTCCACGCAGGTGACCGTAAACAGGCACAATCGGCCCACCAACGCCTCAAGCGGGATAATATCAGCAATCTTAGTAAAACTAACGTTCCATCCCGAGCCAAGGTTACGGGCAAAAATGAATTTAACTCGGCTGGTTCCCCTTCGGCCCCAAAGTCTTCCGTCCTACTTCGCAGTAGTCGAGTAGACTGAGATCAGAACCACAGTCCGAGGTGCGGAAAAAGCAGAGGAAACCGGTTGCCCCACCACGGAGTCGTGCCGCCGAGTCTTCGCCGCCCCACTCTCGGCCACAGCAGCGCATTAGTCATTTCTCCAACTTTTTAGCCCACGATGCGCATTCACGCAACCCCCATTCGCCAACATGCCTGGTGAATCGCGCTGTCAATCATCGGACAGTAACCCGGCGATGTCCGCACATGTCGAGGCGGGCCACAGCCACTGAAGAAGAGCGGAAAGACACTCTCCACGCCGCCTTAGCCAATTACCATTCGGCCCCGAGGCGGCAAAGAGACGAAAACACCGATCGGGGAAGTGGTCGCGGTAATGCGACCACTTCCCCGATCGGTATTCGAATAACAATCTAAAGAGTACTGTCCATTCAAAACAATGGCGCGTTATTCGCCGCTTCCCACCTGCGGAAGAGCCCGAGCGACCGCTGCCGAGGCAGTAGCCTCACTACCCAAACTAGAATCCCGACGACCGTCCAAACTCGACGCGATATCGGCCACGCGATCGGTCAGCAGACCCAATGCCCCCACGGCCCTGGCCATCGGGTCATCGTCGGAACCTCCCAGAGCCGCGTTGCGAAGGTAGGACTGCTTAACGTCAGCCCATCGCGCCGCTTGCTCCTCGGTGAGACGACCGCGCAACTGCGCCAGCTTCAACAAATTCGCCTCCGCGCCCGCTGCCAGTGACTGTGCCTCCCCCACATAGTGATCGTCGATGACGGCTTCGAGTTCTTCATCGTTCATGACCGGCACGACGCGCTCAGCCAAACGCCCCATGTTGCGGTAGGACCCCTGGAGCAAGAACGGCGGTTCCACTCGCGCCGAGTCGTCGGTGGCCGCCGAGGAGATATAGGCCTGGTTGACCGCCAGCACGGTCTTTTGAATGTGTAGCAGCTTGCGCAACACCGATGTGATCTGATCCAGTTCCCCAGCCGAGTACGGATGTGACAACTGCTCGGGGTTGGCCGTGGGGTCTGCTTGCGCAAGCCGCACCAACAGCCGCACGTCATTGCGGTCACGGCCAGCCAGGGGCGCGAGCACTGGGTTCGACGTCAACGAGTTCTCGATATAGGACAGGGCGAAGACCTCTTCGCGGCCCGACAGCACATCGCCCAGGTTCCACGTGTCGGCCCGGTTGGCCAACATGTCGGGAATACGGAAGCGCTGGCCCGCCTCGGTGTAGGGGTTACCGGCCATGCAGACGGCAAAACGCTTGCCGCGCAGGTCATAGGTGCGGGTGCGCCCCTGCCACACGCCTTCCATGCGCCGCTGCCCGTCGCATAGAGAGATGAATTTCTGAAGCAGCTCCGCGTTGGTGTGCTGGATGTCGTCCAGATACAGCAGCACGTTATTGCCGCATTCGAGCGCGAAGTTGATTTTCTCCACTTCCTGGCGAGCCGTGGCGTTGGGCGCGTCGTCGGGGTCGACCGAGACCGTGTCATAGCCCAGCGACGGCCCGTTGATCTTCACCAGCAACATGCCCAATCGGGCCGCCACATACTCCATGAGCGTGGTCTTTCCATAACCCGGAGGTGAAATGAGCATGAGCATTCCGGATTGATCGGTGCGCCGGGAGTCTCCGGCTCCACCGATTTGTTTGGTGAGGTTGGAGCCGATGAGCGGCAGATAGACCTCGTCAATGAGCTGGTTGCGCACGAAGCCGCTCATGACGCGCGGGTGGTATTCCTCCACCCGCAGCGCCCGCCGTTGTTTGGCGACCAGTTGACCGCGCAGCTCATGGTAGCGGCGGAATCCAGGCACGGTATGGCGGCGGAAGTGCCCGGTGCGGGCCAAAAACTCGTCGAGGCGAATGGCCACTGTGCGGTCACTGATGCGCGGATGCGTGCCCAGCAGGCCAGTGACCTCGCCGGTCAGGTCTGAGGCGATGTCGTAGCCGTTTTCGTCGGTCAAGAGCAAGGCGATGGCCTCAGGCAGGTCCTGTTCGTCAAAGTCCTCCTTGTCGGCGTGCTGAGAGAGGAAGGACTGCAACCACACCTCCGCCAGCGTCCACTGTGAACTAAGATCGCCTTGGATGGCCTGTAGGTCATCGGCCAGCGCGGTGCGCGACGCCGAGCCGATGTGGCGATGGAAGGCGGCGACAAGATCGGTGGCGCGGGCGGAGGTGGCGAAACCCTCATCGTCGGCGGCCAGCTCCTCGGCCAGGTATTCCCCGGCCAGGTCCGCGTCCACGTCGATGGGGAGCCGGACCTGGTCGGCCCAGGTGGCGAAACGACGCCCCAGCGTTGCCTGAAGCTGGGCGAGCGCATCGGTGCGGCCGAAGAGTTCGCGTACCCGGCCCAGTGACTTCGCTTGGGTAGCAAACGCGGCGGCCTCCTCGGCGGGCAAGTCGAAAGCCCACCACAGGCGAACGGCGGCGCGTTCGCCGGCGCGGTAGCGCAGCATCCCGGCGGCCGCGTAGAGGTGGATGAGCTGTTCGAGGATCAGGGCCGCGTCGGTGTCGTGGACGCCGCGTTCATAGCCTTCGTCGTAGCGTTGAGAAGCCGCCTCGGACACGATGTGGTTGAGGTTTTCCTCGGCCAGCAACGAGCGGGCTCCGCGTTCGGTCAGTAGCGACGCGGCCAGGTGTTCGGCGCGGTAGACGGTCGCGTTTTCGCTGGGGAGGGTTTGGGCCCAGAATTCGGCTGTGGCGTTGAATTCCTCATCGTCTACCCGTTGGCGAAAGTCCGTCCCCGTCAAGGAGAAAGCCAGCGCCTCGCCTTGGGGCACCAGTGTGAGGTCGAGTGGCTGCGAGTTGACCGGTAGCGCGTACTCGCCGAAGCGAATCGAGTCGCCGTCATAGAGGTCCAGTTGGTCTTGGAGGGCCCGTCCGGCCTCTTGCCGAGCCGCGGCGATGCGGCCTTCGATCTCCTCGGCCCGCACGACGTCGTCCAGGTCGCGCAGTTCACCGGCGACCCGACGCAGCCGGTCGACCATGGGGTCAGTCGCGAAATAGGTGTTGACCTCGTCGAGCGAGGACAGGTTGGAGACGCGCCGGGAGACGGCCTCCAAGATGCGGTCGGCCGAGCCAGCCAGGTTCTCGGCCCGGCGGGCGGCCTCGTCGAGCAAGTTTTGTTTACGGGAGGAGAACGCCTCATAGATGTCGGAGCGTTTCTCATCCAGTTGGGTGAGGAAGTCATCGAAGTCGGCGAACCGAGTCTCCAAGTTCTCCACAGTGAGCATGAGGCGGCCCAGCTGTTCATCACAAGTCGCCGGAGTGTCGGCGGCCGCTAGCGCGGCGGTGATGGCCTGGCCCAGCAGCCCGTATTCGGCGGCGAACTCGGCGCGTCCCTCGGCTGAGGCCAGTTCGCGGCGACGGGCTTGGAGGCCGGCTCGGGTGCGGTTGACCGAGGCGAGTACCTCGCCGATCTGGCTGAGGATTCCCGTGCGGACGGTGGCGTCGCCAATGTCGAGGTCTGACACGACCTCGGTCAAGGTCTCCAGGCCATGCTGGTGTTCGGCCAGTTCCTCGGTGATCGGCTTGGATTCGGCTACGGAGTCAATCTGGTCGGCGCGACTCGACAGTGCTTCGACCTCGGTGAAGTAGGGGGTGAAGGCGTCGTCGCGTCGCAGGAAGGCGATGGCGCGACGGGCGGCGGACTCCAGGCCTTCGGTGACGTCGGTTTGCAGTTGTTCGACCCGTTCCACGTCGATGTATCGGGTGTCGCGCAACGTCACCAGGTGGCCTTGGGCTCGGCGTAGCTCGGTGAGTTGTTCGACCCAGGCGGTGGCCGACTTGGGGGCTTCGCCTCGGGCCCGGCGCAGGAGGGTGACCGTGTCCTTCTCGGTCTGCGCCAGCGCGGTGCGGGCGTTGGCGGACAGTTCGGCGACGGTGGCGTACTCGTCTAGTACCTGTTCGGCTGTGGCGCGCACGGCTTTGAGCGACTGATCCAGTTGGCCTAGGCCCTCATCGGCCAGCCACGGGAAATCGTCCAGGGCGCGCGTGGCCGCGGAAATCATGGTTTCGAAAACGGCTTGGGCGTGCTTGGAGCCACCGGCGTTGGCGCCCTCGTCGGCTCGGATCATGCGGGCCACCGACAAGGCGTCGGAGATGGCGCGCACGAGGTCGGAGTTTCCCACGCGCTCTAGTGGGCCGTCGCCGACTTCCTGGCTGGCCGCGAAGGTGTCGGAGACGAAAGGTGTCTGCCACACCTGCATCGGATGCACCCGGGTGGCTTCTCCGGCGTCGGAGCGGAAAGCGGCCATCGAGCCGTCGTCGAACAGGGCGAAACCGTGGCACGAGAGCGGGGCCGAGACCTCCTTGCGGATCACGTTGTACGGCAGGAGAAGGGTGCGGCCCTCGTGGCGTGAATAGAACACGTACAGGAAGTCCTCACCGTTGGGTGAGCGGATCAGACGTTTGAATCGCAGCCCGTCGGTGGGGGTGTCGAACGTTTTCAGTTCGCCCTCGGCCAAGTAGTAGCCGCCGGGGAAGATGATGCCGTGGTCTTCGGGCAGGGTCCGGCAGGCGGCACCGATGTTGTCTGCTCGGCGAATGTCCCCGGTGATCGTGTTGTACACGAAGTAGCGGGTGGTCTTCTCGTTATAGGGCAGGATTTTCAACAACAGCAACGCGCCGACTCGCGCCCAAGCTATGTCGGCGTCGGCCAGGGACTGTAGCTTCTCCTCGACCTGTTCGGAGTAGATTCCCTCGCCGGAGTCGGTGTTGTCCTCGACTTTGATCGTCAGGTCGCCGCCGACGCACTCCACGAACAGCTCATCGTCGATCGACACATGCGGGTGGCGGCCCGTGACATGGTCCTCCCTGCCCGTCTGCACCCACTCGAAGTCGTAAGTGTCAGGCCAAGTCTGGTCGCGTTCGCCGTAGTTGTCCAGGTACTCAGCTGTGCCGTCGGCGTCGATATTCCAGCGCAACACCCGCTGGTCGTCAATGGTGTCACCGGTTTGGAACACCGCCAGCAGCCGGTTATCGATCCGGCGGACCTGCAACAGCTCCGTTTGCCGGTAGTAGCGATACATCTCCTCGAAGTCGTTGATGAATCGCCGATCATCCAGCAGGTGGCCCTCATCCTCCACGTGCGTGAACTCGAAGTTCTCGCCGTCGCGGTTGAACGTGTGCAGAGTGAACACGTCCGAGACCGAGGTGCTGGTCTTAAGACCCATGTGCACGTTGTAGCCGAAGAGCATCCGGTCCCCCACGTGCACGATGTCGCGTGGCACGCAGTTGTGGGTGGTGCGGATACGGGTGGTGCCCAACAGGCTCATCTCGGTGCCACCGAACGTCGCGATGCGTTCGGCGTTGAGCGCTTCGGCGCGTTTGGTGAGCTGGGTGGCCTGCTCGGTCAACCGGTTATGCAGGACCTCATAGGTTCCGGCATCCAGGTTGCTACTGGAAGACTCTCCGCCGTGGGCGGCGTCGGTGGTCTGTGGGGTCTCTTCGCTCATCGGTTACGGCTCCGGGAGGCAGACGGAATAAAGGTGAATGGACGACGACAAGGCGCACACGGACGGGGCCCACAGCGGTGCCCCACCCGAAGGTGAGGCACCGCCGGATAACTCAGGCTCGCTAATAGTTCTCGTCCAGCCTGATATGTGGACCGGTCGCCGAGATCGGCGCTACGGCGTGGTCGTCGGACGACCGGCCACACTCATACTCTGACAGAACAGTTAGCTCTTCTGCGGCATGCCCGAAATGTCGGCTGCGGGACGGTTGGCGATGCCAAGCCCCTTAGCCTGCTCCAACAGCTGGTACAGCGGTTGCGCGTCGCCTTCTCCAGCGTTGTTGATGAGCTTGACCAGCAACGCCGACACCGAGAGGTTCTTAATGTCCTCGGTCGACACGTTGGCGATGGCCTCGCGGAACATCTCAGAGAAGTCGCTCGAACCGTTCAAGAAACCACCCACGGCCGCGCTGGCCACATCCGAGTGCTTCATGAAGCCGTCGACGGCTTTGCCGTATCCGATCGCGCCGACGACGCGGTCGAAGAACTGCGAGTCTCCGCCCACCAACGAGATGTCGGCGGATTCCAGACCCTTGGCCAGCACCTCGGCCTGTTGGGCGGCGATGTCGCGGCGGGCGTCGATTTCGGCCATCCGCAGGTCGCGGTCGGCTTCCAGACGTAGGCGGTATTCCTCGTGTTCGCGGCTGGCCGCGTCGAGGGCGGCCATGGCGGCGGCCTTTTCGGTGAGACCTTCGGACTCCGAGCGCAGTTTCTCGCGCATCGTCTTGGCTTCGGCCAGACCCGAGGCTTCGATGGCTTCGGCGTCGGCGCGCGCGGCGGCTTCCTTGGCCTTGGCTTCGGCCAGACCGGTCTTTTCGATCGCCACGGCGGTCTGTTCTTGGACCTGAGCCTCGGCCAGTCCCGGGGCGGCGGCTAGCGCCTGGTCACCGTCGGCCTGGCGCTTCTTCGCGGCGGCGTCCATTTCGGCGGCTTGCTGGTCGGCCTCGGCCAGCGTCAGGCGCTCACGCGCCTTGTGCTTCGCGGCGGACTCGGCGGCTTCGGCGGCCTTGATGTCCTTGACGAGGTTCTCTTGCGCCTCGGCTTCGGCGGCGATGACGATGGCGTCGCGGTTTCGCTCGGCCTCTTCGACGGCGCGCAGGCGCTTGATGCTTTCTTCCTGCTCGGCCACGGTCTTTTCCACGGCGATGCGCTCGCGAATGACCTCGGCGATGTCGCGCTTCTCGGCTTCGACTTCCTTGTCTTTGGCGATCGTGGCCAATTCCTGTTCGCGGTCGCGGGCGACCACTTCGAGGATGCGGTCCTTCTCGATGCGTTCGGTCTCCACCGCGATCACACGTTCGCGGTTCTTCGAGGCCACCGCGATTTCGCGCTGCTGGTTCTCGATTTGGATGCCGGTCTGCTCGTCGGTGCGGATGCGGGCGGTCTCGGCCTTGAGCCGCTCTTCGTTTTGCACCTTGGCGACTTCGGCTTCTTCGCGGGCGCGCAGGGTCTCGATCTCGCGCTGCTGGCGAATCTCGGCCTCTTCCTGGCGGCGTTCCAGCTCCAGGATGGTTTCGCGAGCGTCGACGTCTTGGCGCTTGATTTCGCGCTCTTCGTGGCGGCGGTGCTCGTTGGTGGTGATGTTCTCTTTGGTGGTCAGCTCAGTGATCTTGCGAATACCCTGGGCGTCCAGGATGTTCTGCGGATCCAGCTGCGACATCGGAGTTTGTTCGAGGTAGTCGATCGCCGCGTCTTCGAGGCTGTAACCGTTGAGGTCGGTGCCGATGACGTTGATGATGCGGTCGCGGAACTGCTCACGATCGGTGTACAGGTCGGTGAAGTCCAGCTGCTTACCGACGGTCTTGAGGGCCTCGGAGAACTTGGCGTTGAAAAGTTCTTGGAGGGTGTCTTGGTCAGAGGCGCGAGCCGTACCAATCGACTGGGCGACCTTAATGACATCTTCTTGGGTCTTATTGACCCGCACAAAGAATGTGATGCGAATGTCGGCGCGAATATTGTCTTGGCAAATCAACCCGTCATGACCGGTTCGATTGATATCGATGGTCTTCACGGAAATGTCCATGTATTCGGCCTTGTGCACCACTGGGAGCACCAGAGCGGAAGTAAATGACACCCGCACCGACCGCATCTTGCTGACGATAATGGCGCGGCCCTGTTCGACTTTCCGGTATAGACGGAAAACCATCAGGACCCCGCCAAGGATGATGAGCGCAGCGACTACCAGCACAGTTAGCGCAGCAGTAGGCTCGAAACCTAGATCCATAGCGACCTCAGAGTTGCAGTTACAGGGGGAATGCGAGACCAAGCGTGATCTCGACGTCACACGCGAGGCGTGCGACATTGGGCATGTAAGAAGCGAACGATTCGCAATTTCGCCAGTGGGCAGCGCTAGTCATCAACCACAGTTGTGGCGCTTGAACTTCGACGCTGGCATTGCTCAGTTTATATCAGCTGCGCCAACTCGTGTGATCTTCGAATGGGGGCGGGTTTGGTACTGTCATTGGCATTCGATGGCACGCATTGGCATACGGCCAAGACCAGTCATAAAGCTAGGAAATCGCACCCCACAGCCCATAAGTCCCTTATGGATTCTGGTGTTTCGCCACCGGGTGGCACCAACTCAGGTGAATACCTCAGCTGTGGTGAGTTTCAAACGGTACGGCAAGGAACACCTCGCCGGATTCGTCGTAATCGAAGATGACCAGCTTCGACCCCCGGGAGAACTGGTCCTCGTCAAAACTGCCTGGCTCATGGGCTGACCTGCGCACTTGCACAATCGCGCTCGAACCATCCGCCGAGGTCAGCTCCGCCTGGCCGTAATCACCGGTAATCGACTGAGTCTGCACGACGCAAACCTTGCCCACAAAATCCGACCGCGTCTGCACCGGAGCATCCGCGAAAACCCGCTTCAACGGCGCCGACAACACTTTGGTCACAAAAATGCCAATCCCCAACGCCGCGATGAAGATCGCGATCGACACGATGACCCCCGAGGTGCCAGCCACCAGGCTTTGCAGCCACATGGTGCTAGCAATGGAGATCACCCAACCCACCGTGATCCACAGTGACAGGATGACCGTCAACGGAACTTCGCCAAAGCCCAGCGCCCCCAAGCCCGAAGCCCCGTCGGCCTCCGCGTCCTTGTCAATGTCGACTACATCGATATCCATGGCACCGACAACGGCCAACAGCCAATACAAAGCCACCAGGATGAGGCCGAAGCTGAAAATAATTGTGGGGAAACTCAGTGCGATTCCGAGGAAATCATCCATGCTGTGACCTGTTCTGTGGGCCGGGCAAATGGCCAAGGGGTTGGGTGTTTGGGCGATGTGGGCAATGGCTCGGAGCAGCAGCGTCCTCCAGGTCAGCCTACGAGGCGATGCCGTCCGCTTACCGCCGTCAGGGCAGCAATTGACATCGAGCGAGGAGACCCGAATGCGTCTGCGGGACAAACAAAGCCGCGCGTGGGCTAACGCCTTCGCATCACACCGGGCGTCGCCGACCTGGTGGGAATCGACCACGGCGCCGTGCGTGGGCCCACCCGAAGGGCATATTCGCATGGGCGCTTTCACATAGCTTACTTCATTGCAACAGCCGACAAAACCTCCCCGCACGGTCCAAACCGCGCAAATTGCCCGGAACATTGGCAGTTCACCGCGCACAATTTCGCCTGTCGCGCCCCAGATCGCGGTGCGGTAGCGTGAAAGCGACGATGCCTCCACCTTAAAGCCGCACACATCGCAGGGAGCCGGACGTGACCTCCAGCCGCAGTATCTACCGTCGACTACTCCAGGCCACTTTCCTGGGCGACCGCGAAGCGATGGCGGTGGCAGCCGCAGAGCTGGAAGGGAAGGAAGTCACCTGGGCCGACTCGGGCCTCCTAGCCGCCTCGGTCTTCACCCTCGCGGTACGTGACTGGTTCGCCGACAGTGTCGACGAGGCTGGGGTCAAAGAGCTCGCTTTGGCCGCGTCAGATCGTTCCGACCAGGAACTCTCCACCGTAAAGACGGTCATTTGGTCGGCGCTGGGCCACGACAACCTGGTCGACGAAGTCAGCCCCATGCAACGCATGCGAGCCCAAGTCGCCATCGTCACCGAGATCATCACCAAGGCAGAAGGCACCGCCGAGGAAGTCAGCGGGCTGATGGACCAAGCCGAGCAGATGCTCGACGAGATGTAGTCGCACGCCTGCGGCATCTGGCCCCTGTCAACCCACCGGGCCTCACCGACACCAAAGCTGGTGGTGGATGCGCCAAAGGTTGCGCATCCACCACCAGCCAGGCATTCGTCTAACCTGCCAAACAGTAGTGGCGTTCTAAAGCAAGTCGTCCAGGTGTCCGCCCAGGGCCGCTGGATCGCCTTCACTGGAGACCACAACGTTGCCCTCAGCATCGAGAACCACAAAGATGGACTGCTCGAAAATGCCGAAAATGCCCCAGACTTCGCCCTCGGTGTCGGCTAGATGGGTAAAGCCATCGGTACCGGTGTTTTCGACAAAGTCCTCCATCCCATTGACGTCCTGAGACAGGCCACTGACGCCCACGAAGTCGACCTGATCGGAATATTCGGATACCTGCTGATTGAGCTCAGGAGCCTGAGCGATGCATTTGGGGCACCACTCGGCCCAAAACCACAGCACAGTGGGGGTTCCCGCCAATGACTCGCCGGAGAACTCCTCCCCCGCCAAAGTCTCGGCGGTGAAACGCAAGTTCGGGCTGATACTTCCCTGTCCACTGTCGCCATTGGAGTCCGCATGATCGTTGGTGGCGGTATCGCCGTTGGACTCCTCGGAGCCAGTGCCGCAACCGGCGAGCATCAGCGCTCCACCAACGAGAGCGGCTAGGGTCAATTTCCCGATTCGATTCATCGTCGGGTTCCTTCCTGATTAAGTCCAAGGGGCCCACGGGTTTCATTCATCGAGCCCACACTCTCTGACTGTGAGGTTCAGGCGAAGGCTCATTTACCAGCCTAGACTTCGCCCCCGGGCGGCCCTAGAACCGCGCTGCCGCCTCAACCTCGGTGTACGAATCCACTACCTGCCAAAAACCCAAGCGATGAAACCGGCCAGCGCCTCTTGTATGTAGGCCGCCGCGGAGATGATGGGGTCGGTGGGGTCGCCGGTTCCACTGGAGACGCGGATTTCCCACCAGCCGTAATAGGCCACGTATGCTCCGGCCAATAGCAGCAGCACGCCTGAACCCCGCATGACCCACGGCAGCGCGCGCTTCATTTTGGTGATGATTCCTTCTCGCGCCAAGGCGATGGCAATGGAGACGACTCCGACGACCAGGGCCATGCCAGCGGCGTAGGTCAGGAACAACAGCAGGCCATGGAAGAGGCTGGCCGACCGGAACGTGCCGACGACGATGGCGAGGAACGGCGCGATAGTGCAACCTAGCGACGCGATGGCGAAGACCATCCCGAATACCGTCATCGACCCGGCGGAACGTTTGACGTTGGTGCCTTGCATTTTCGGCACAAAGCTGGGTAGGTCCCGGCCGGAGAGCAGCCATAGGCCGCCTAGGACGACCAGGATTCCCAAGACGATGGTGATCCAGGGAAGATAGTTCGCCACCGCGGGGGCGGTAGGGGCCACGATGAGCCCGAAGGTACCAAAGACCACGGCAAAGCCGATGCTCATCGCTGCGGTAAAGGCCAAGGCCCGCATGAGGGCTTGTCGTTTGCTAGAGGTGCCTTCGTCACCGTTGATCAGGAAGGTCGCATACACCGGTAGCAGGGCGAACCCGCAAGGGTTGACGGTAGCCAACGCGCCTGCCAGCAGGGCGACGGCTATGGGTAGTTCAGACAACGTATCTGTCCTTACAGTGGGCGGACGGATTGGCCCCGGGGTGGGATGGCCAGGATACTGCTGAGCCGCACGAGCGTGAATGTAAGGACGGTTACATAAGGACAAAGTTGTTTGAGGCTTGCGCAATGGGCGCTTTCGGCGTTCTCCTCGGCCCGTTTTCCCGCCTAAACTTCGCCTGCTGCGGCCTCGAACTCGCATTCTTGTTCAAGCCTCTACGTCAGATGGTCGCCGGGGTTTAGGCCAGCTCTAGGAGGGCTTCCAGATAGCGGGCCACGCCGTCTTCGTCGTTGCCATATGGCAACACTTCGTTAACGACACCCTTGACGTTGTCGGTGGCGTGCGGCATGGCGACCGCGTGCCCGACCGCTTCCAACATGGGGAGGTCGTTGGAGGCGTCTCCGAAAGCAAGGACCTCATCGAAACCCACTCCCAGGCGGTTGAGGACCACTTGCAGCCCGTTGGCCTTTGATACCCCGGCCGGACACAGTTCGGCGAAGTTGATGCCCGACTCGATGACGAGGATTTCGTCAGTGTCAACGATGTCTGTGGCCAGGTCGACCATGCGTTGCGGGCACATGGGAGGGTTGGTCGTCCAAATGGCTTTCATGAGTTGCCCTTGGTAGGCGAACTGACGAGGCTGGACGTCGACGTTGATCGCGTAGGGCCAGCCGGGCAGGTCGTCGCCCAGCAGCGGGGTCCGGTCAGTGGCCACCGGTTCCACGGCGGCGTTGATCGGGCCTAGTTCGGCCTCGATCTGTTCGACCGCGCGTAGCAACTTGTGGCCCGCGATGGTCTTCGAAGCTAGGGTCACCGAGGATTCCCCGGCGGTTTCGTAGACGAACGCGCCTTGCCCCAAAACCATATAGTCGGCCGCTCGCACGTCGCGGCGTGACAGCTCGAGCAGGCGAGGGCCGCGCCCGGTGGCACCGATGACGATGACCCCTGCGGCCTGTAGGCGTTTGAGCACCGTTTGGCTGTATTCGCTTACTGTGGAGTCGGAGCGCACGAGTGTGCCGTCTAGGTCGGTGGCCACTACTTTGGGCAAACGTTTCAAACCCAGGGTGTCGGGGTCTAGCGGCGGCGGGGATGCCGCGTGCATGCCGGAAAACCTACTCAAGGAAACCACCTCCGCAGTACCGTGGCGACGCCGTTCTCGCCAACCGGTGGGGCAACTTCGTTGGCGGCGGCCTTCACTATTTTCGTGGCTTGACCCATGGCCACGGCGTGACCAGCCCATTCGAACATGGTTAGGTCGTTGGCCGCGTCGCCAAACGCCACCACCTCCGTAGCGTCCACTCCGTAATGCTGGGCGATTCGTGCCAAGCCCGAAGCTTTGTTCACCGATGGCGGTCCCACATCGATCCAGCCGTTGAATCCGACCTCTACGTGGTAGTGGGCCGGGTCCAGGGCGGCTGCGTCAGCCAATCGCTTGGCGTTGGGACAGACGTGGCCTGCTCCATAGGGGGTAGAGGATTCTACCTGGGCGACGAACCGAGTGGTGGGTTTCGTGGCCAGTTCTTCCCAGTGGATTTCTCCGGCGAACGTGGCAGTGAAGTTGCGTCGCAGGCCAGGCGTGTGCCAGTAGCCGTCCATTCCCCATTCGGCGGCGAATTCGACTGTTTCGTCGGCTTCGCGGAACCGGGTGATGGCGGGGGCCGGGTCGACGGTGAGGCGCTGGGTGAATTCTCCGGCGGCCAGGTCGTATTCGTTCGCCCCGTGTGAGGCTGACACGAAGCCGTCGGTCAGGCCCAGTTCCTCCACGGTGCGCAAGGCCGACCAGGGGGCGCGTCCAGTGACGACCACGACCGGCACTCCGGCATCGCGCACGCGCGCTAGCGCGTCGACGACTGGTTTGCGGGGACGGACGTGGGCATCGGCATGGTCGACCACCGTGCCGTCTAGATCGATGGCGACCAGCTTGGGGACGAACGGTGCCCGATTGGCCTTGTTCGCGGGGCGGGTCGCGCTTTCGTGGCTAGATACGTCGGGGGAGATAGTCACATTTCCAACCTACAGGGCGAAAGCGCCACGATACAGGGCGTGAATCACAACGGTCCGGTGATGTTCACCTATTGGTTACCGTTTTCGCAGGTGATTGGGATGTTGGGGGCTAAATCAGGCGCGGGGGTTCGGGGTGGACAGCGCCAGGGCGCGGCGAAGAATTACCGCCGCGCCCTGGCCTGGCCTGTTACTTCTTGGGCTCGATGACTTCTTTGCCCACATACGGCTGGAGCGCGCGCGGAACATAGACCGAGCCGTCGCTTTGCTGGTGGTTCTCCAACAGCGCCACGATCCAGCGGGTCGTGGCGAGGGTTCCATTCAGCGTCGCGGCCACGGCGTTCTTGCCGTTGGTGTCGCGGTACTTGATGTTGAGGCGGCGGGCCTGGAAGGTCGTACAGTTCGACGTCGAGGTCAGCTCGCGGTAGCGGCCTTGGCTGGGCACCCAGCCTTCACAGTCGAACTTACGAGCGGCCGAGGTACCCAAATCGCCAGCGGCCACGTCGATGACCCGGTAGGGAAGCTCCATCTTGGCCATCATCTGTTCTTCCATGTCCAGCAGGCGCAGATGCTCGGCCTCGGCGGTCTCGGGAGTGCAGAAGACGAACATTTCGACCTTGTCGAACTGGTGCACGCGGATGATGCCGCGCGTGTCCTTGCCGTAGGAGCCAGCTTCGCGGCGGAAGCACGAGGACCATCCGGCGTAGCGCAGTGGCTGGTCCAGCTCCAGTTTCTCTCCGGAGTGGTAGGAGGCCAAGGGAACTTCGGACGTTCCGACCAAGTAGGCGTCATCGCGTTCCAGGTAATAGATCTCATCGGCGTGTTCGCCGAGGAACCCGGTGCCCTCCATCGCCTCGGGCCGCACCAGTACCGGCGGGATGACGGGAGTGAATCCGTTGGCCACCGCTTGTTGCATACCCAGTTGGAGCATGCCTAGCTGTAGGAGCGCCCCATCGCCGACCAGGTAATAGAAGCGGGAGCCCGAGGTCTTCGCGCCCCGCTCGATGTCAATGATGCCCAGCGACTCGGCCAACTCCAGGTGGTCGCGGCACGGGTCGGGCTTGGTAACCTCGCCGACTTCCCGGATGAGGCGAAAGTCTTCTTCGCCTCCGGCGGGAGCTTGGGGGGAAACCAGGTTGGGGATGGCTTTGTGCGCGGCTTCGAACGCCTCGGCGGCGGCGCTGACTTTTCCTTCAGCCGCTTTCACCTCCGCGGCTAGGGCCTTAGTGCGCTCCAGCAGCTGTTGTTTTTGCTCACCTTGGGCTTGCGCCACCTGCTTGCCCATGGCCTTTTGCTCGGCGCGCAGGCTTTCGAATGACTGCAAGGCGCTGCGGTGTTCGGAGTCGGACGACAGCAGCTGGTCGACGACGTCGGAGGAGGCACGCCGCTTTTGCATGCTCTCGCGAAACAGTTCCGGGTTCTCACGCAATACTCGCAGGTCAATCACGCCCACTAGGTTACTCCCGGCCGGGGGCGCGAACGCATAGAGGTCGAACGACCACCACGCTGGCACGGCAAGCCTTTTCTGTCTGGCCGTGCCCGGTGGGTGACAGGGGCGGCCAGCAACATCTAGGGTGGCGGTGTGGTTGTGGACATGAGCGAGAACGACTTCGAGCGCGCCGTGGAAGACGCGCTCGATTCGGTGCCGCAAGGCCTGCTGAACATGATGGACAACGTCGTCGTCCTGGTTCAAGACGAGCCCGAGGGCCCGGAGAAGAACCTATTGGGTCTCTACGAGGGGACGGCCCTGACCGACCGGGGGCCCGAATACGGAGGCGTTTTGCCCGACACCATCACCATATTCAGGTACCCGACCCTGCGGGCCTGCTCGACGCCCGAGCAGGTGGTGCAGGAAGTGGCGATTACGGTCGTGCACGAGATCGCTCATCACTTCGGGATCGAGGAAGAGCGACTGCACCAGCTGGGCTGGGGCTAACGGCTCGCGGCGTCCAGCTCAACCTGCCGCGCCGTCTCCGGCGCGGGAGCGACCGAGCTGTTCTCTAGTGCGCGGTTTGTAGACGGGACCTCGGCGGGTTCTAGCTGCGTGCCTTGGGCGCTGTCGCTGGCTAGGATTTCCGTGATCGCCTCGTCCACCGACTCGTCGGCCCGCACGGCGCGGCGCAGGAACGGAATGAAACCGGCGACGACGAGCAGCCCGACCGCGCCCATGGTCATGTAGATCGCGCCGGGAGACATGATCGACTCCAGCAGGCCACCGAACATGAACCCAATGACAATGGCGGCGTTGAGGATGGCACCGGCGCGGGCGGAGGCCATGCCGCGCGATTCATCGTCGACCCGGCGCACGATCGCAATTGACATCGCGGCGTTGAGTCCGGCGTTGAACGCGCCTCCGATGATCATGAACGGGATCAGAGCGAAGATGGTCGACCAAGGCAGGCCCAGCAGGATCAGCGTCAGGCAGGACCCGGCGATAATCCCAAAGTGTGCGTAGGTGACGTGACCGTCGCGGGAGAGCTTGCCGAGTACTCCGGCGAACACCGTGGCGGCGATGGCCATGGATACCGTCCAGTTCAGGCCGAGTAGGCCGTACATGGCTTCGCTGGCTCCGTAGGTTTCCCGGACCAGGAAGACCTCGGCGACATTGACCGCGCAGATGATGCCCAGGGCCGCCGCCGCGCCGATCACGGTGATGAAGAGTAGGCGGTCTCCGCGCAAGGTCCACGGGGCTGTCTTCGTACCGGCGGTGGCCACGGCCCGGCGGACGCCTCCGCGCCGGGTCCGGATGCACAGGGACAACAGTGCGCGGAGCAGCGATGCCGCCACCGCGATGTATAGCGCGCCGGTTAGGCCCGCGTACCCCATGATCAGGCCCGCGACTGGCGGCCCGGTCATAATGCCCAGCACGCTCGCGCTCTGGTTGAACCCGATGGCCTTAGCCGTGTCGGCGGGGTTGGTCATCCGAGGAATGAGCGCCGAGGACACCGGAGCAGCCAGAGCCATGCCGCAGGCGGCCACGGTTGCTGCCACGACCATCAGCTCGGGGCTCTCGGCGCGGGTCATTGCCGCGACGGCGACGGTTTGCAGGATCGCGCTACCGAAGAGGAGCGTCCGGCTGTCGAAGCGGTCGGCCATGCGGCCGGTGATGGGGCTGAGGACCGCGATGGGCAGTGAGGTGGCGATGATGACGGCCGCGACGGCGAAGCCACCGTAGCCGTTGCCCTGCATGTGAAGCACGAGGGCGAATTGGGTGATGAAGGTGGTGACGGCGGCGGTGAAGCTGCATAGGGCGATGGTGGATACGTCGGCCCAGTTGGTGGGGTTCTCGTCGGTGGTGGCGGTCCAAGCGGGGACGGTGCGCTCATTTGTGAAAGACATGTTTCGAAGTTATCACTTCATATCTAGATATGAAAGAGCTTTTTCAGATTTTTCGAAAAAATCTTTGCCCCTTGCACTACCTCGGACACGAAGAAGCCCGCCCCATCAGGGGCGGGCCTGTAACCTAAGCGAGAGTTCGCGAAACCGTTTCCTAATGATCCGCTCCCGGGACCCGACTCTGGCGAAACGTCATCCGGGCCAATCTCAGGAAACATCCGCATCTGAAACACAACCGTGCGAACTTGTTCGCCATTAATCTCCTCCACCTCGGGGTGTTCCTTGCGATAGGAGCGGATGACATCGTGCAGGCGGTTCTGCAGTTCTTCGAATTCGCTCGGAGTCATGCGTATGCGACCGCTAGTGAACATCGCCCACTTTCGCAGCTGCCCGGCACTGGACCTGATGGCAAGGAACCGCTGTAGGTTGCTCTCAACCTGGGCATTGAAGGCATTGGTCACAGCCGCTTCGGCCTCGAAGTGGCTCGGCGGGGCGTCGTCATCGGCGGCAACGGTCAATGGGCGACCCCGCTTCAGTCGCCACACTCGCTCCCGGCCGTCGCCCCTGCCGGCGGTTTCTTCCAAGAGATCCGCCTTGGCCATCGTGCGCAGGTGGTAGCTCATGGCGCTGGGAGTGAGCCCGGTGTGCTCGGCCAGCTCAGTGGCTGTCGCCCCGTGCTTGCCCACGGCGGCCTGCGAGGCCAGGAAGTCGAACACCCCGATGCGAGCCGGGTGGGCGAGGACCCGCATGAACGCCGGGTCGGATACCCGCTTGTTCTCGCTCAAAGGCGGAGGGGGAGCACTAGCCGGGGCCGCGTCCGGCGGCCTGGGCGGATCCGGAGGATTGGGCGGAGTCACTTCAGAGGGAGGCGGCTCCGGGGCCGAAAATTCCGAAGTTTTTCTTTCAGACATGACTCAAGGTAATCATGCTCGTAGCGCTTTGGCTAGGGCATATTCGAAAAATGTGGATAGGACCCCAAGTAGCGCACCTCAGAGGACACCGACTTCAGGCCCTTGAGCGCCTGAGAGACCGGCTCGTCATTCACATGCCCGGCGCAGTCGAGGAAGAACACATAACGCCCTAGTTTCTGGCCGGTCGGGCGCGACTCGATCTTGGTGAGGTTCACGTCGCGAGCGGCGAACTCATTGAGCACCACCATCAGCGCCCCGACCTGATCATGACGCAAGTAGACGGCCACCGAAGTCAGGTCGTCACCAGTGGGCGCTGGCGGGTCGGTCGGTTTCGTGATGTGGACGAACCGGGTGGCCGCGTGCGGGCTGTCCCCGATATCGCGGGCCCGCGCGGGCAAGCCCGCGGCCTCGGCGGTGAAGGGTGCGCACACACAGGCGTCGACCTCCCCGCGCGCCACCGCCTCAGCCCCCGCCGCCGTGGAGAGGGCCTGCACGGTGCGCGCGTGTGGAAGGTGTGAACGCATCCAACCACGCACTTGGGCCAGAGCATGCGGATGCGATGCGACGGTCGTGATCTCGCCCAACCGCTTATGGGAGGCCAGCACGAACGACACCGGCAAAATCACTTCGGCGGTGATAACCAAGGGCTCCCCCCGGACCAGCTCATCAACGGTGACGTTGACCGTGCCTTCCTGGGAATTCTCCATCGGCACAAAGCCACCATCGACCTGCCCGCGCCGCAGCGCCTCGACCACTTCGGGCACGCTAGCCATCGGCACGGTCTCAACGTCGTCAACGCCGGGGAGGCAACGCAAAGCAGCCTCAGTGAAGGTGCCGGTGGGGCCAAGGAACGCCAGTCGGCCCGGGGAAGACGATCCGCTGGCCGCTTCAGAGATTGACATTCCCCAACGGTACCCACGCAGGCAAAAGGCTCTGCAACTGAGACACACCACGATCCATTTTCCGCAACCGGCAGATCAAAGACCGACAATGCGGCGCTGCTTGGCGATGGAGGGGGACCGAACGGCTGCGCACGGCGCGGCGACTGGGACCCACGTCTCAATCAGACCCCGGCTCCGGCGCGCGCTCCCGCGTCACGTATGCTCTTTTAGGCCGCCAGCGGAAAGCAGCGGTGGCCAGCCCAATCAAAAACATTTCGATCTTTTACCGGTCGTGTGCCAATATGATTGAGCGCCCCCATCGTCTAGAGGCCTAGGACGCCGCCCTTTCAAGGCGGTAACACGGGTTCGAATCCCGTTGGGGGTACTAGCTAGGACGCGAGACTGGTCACAGAATCGCTCCTGGTATAACTAAGGAGGCTTTTCGGAGCCGACTTAAAAACTGAATGACCTACAAGGTCCCGTGGAGCAGTATGGAGTGCTCGCCGCCCTGTCAAGGCGGAGGTCGCGGGTTCAAATCCCGTCGGGACCGCAACTAAGACCCCCTGGTTAACCAGGGGGTCTATTGCTTTTCATCTTGCTCTATTAATCCATCATGGATGGACGTTTCACGCAGGGGGCCAGAAGGGGGGCCAAGGTGGCTCTTAACGCTCCCGGCCCGCACATCTATGCGTCCTCAGCTTCGGCTGGGGATTTTGCGTTTCCGGGCGGGGTTTGAACAACAACACAGCAAATCCCGTCGGGACCGCAGATAAAACCCCCTGATAAACCAGGCAGCTGTTGCCCTTCATAGCGCCCAAAACAAGGTGCGGTCGTCACCGCCGCGAACTAGAGTTTGTGACAAAACCAGACTTTCGCCAGCTAAAGATCCAGCGGCACTGGAAACCCCTCGGCACCTCTACTCGATGCGCACAGCGTCAGTCTGCTTGGCGAACGTCCAACGGCATGACCCGAATCTGAGAGGCGGACCCTTGTCAATCCACCGCGATACGGCCTATCACGGCGACTTCGGGGATGCTTTTGCCGCGCACGCCGAGGCCGGACCATACAACGCTCATATCGATCGACCCGCCATGATTTCCCTGGCCGGAGACGTCAAGGATGCCCGCATTCTGGACGTTGGTTGCGGGGCGGGGCACTATGCGGCCGCCCTGTCGGCTCGCGGAGCAACCGTGCTCGGAGTAGACGGCAGCGAATCGCTGCTTTCGCACGCCCGCGCCCGCACGGGAAACGAGGTCGAACTTCGACGACATGACTTGGAGAGGCCGTTTGAGTTCCTCGAGGACTCAACGTTCGACATGGTGCTATGTGCCCTGGTGTATCACCACGTCCGGGCCCGAAAACAACTTTTGGCGGAGTTCTTCCGAGTATTGCGTCCCGGCGGATCGCTGCTGATGTCAACAACGCACCCGGCGGCGGACTGGAAACACTTCGGTGACTCATATTTTTCTCACCAGTGGGTTGACCTGGCTTTCGCGGAGGGAAAGTATGCGCTGCACTTCCAACGGATGACCTTCGAGACGTGGTTTGGGGAACTCCTGGGAGCCGGGTTCGCCCTCGAAGAACTCACCGAGCCGCGCCCCACCGCCTCCCTGCGAGACCAGGACCCGGCGGCCTTCGAGAAACTCAACCAACGACCTTCGTTCGTGGCGGCCCGCTTCCGCCGCCCAAGCTAGAGCCACATCGTTGAGTCACCGTTAGCGACTGGCAGCCTGCGGTCTCGCCGCCGGTGAGGCTACGCCGCGAGGTCTTCCCATGCGAAGGTCGTGGTCGTTCCGGTCTCCCAATCGCGGCGCAGGATCGCATACGCCACCGAGGCCAGCGGCGCACCGTTCTCCACCGGCCACGACTGCCGGTAGTGGGCTTCCTTGAGGAACCCCGCGCGCAGGAAAGTCTTGCGCATCGCGATGTTGTCCTCGCGCGTTTGTCCCTCTAGCCGGTTCACCGTCGGCATCGTGGAGAACACGTGCGCAGTGATCGCTTTGACAGCCTCCAACCCCAGGCCTGAACCTCGGAATTTCGCAGCCAACCGCAGGTCGAACAGCGGGGTGTCGTCGGTCAGGTCCTCCAGCGCGACCGTTCCAATGCGACCCTTCTCAACGTGTTCCACCCAATAGGGCGCGTGGTCTTCGTCGTCGTAGACGCCTTGATCGATATTGCCCTCGACCAATTCCCGGCTGGGATTGGTCCGCACATGGAAGGGGAACTCCTCGCCGCTGAGGAAGTCCACGAACGCGCTCCGGTCACTACCGCGCACCTGGAGCGGAATCAGTTTCACATGCATGCGGGAAACGTACCGGTCCGGCCGTGGGGCGACAACTCATTTTCCCTCCCCACGGCCCAACCTGCGGTGCTATTTCAGCGGCAACTCACCAACGACTTGACCGCCGAAAATCTCGCCGGTGACGGTGAAACCCATGCGTACATAGAACTTTTCGGGCCCGACGTCACCTGGCACCCACATAGTCGTCAGCTTCGAAAAACCACGCCGTTTGGCCTCCTCGATCAAGACTTCCACGGCGAACCGTCCATAGCCTTTTCCCTGCGCATCGGCGGCGACGTTCAGCCGCCATATCCCGCATCTGAACAGCTCCATTGGGTTATCTGGATCGAACCCTCCCATCAGAAAGGCGACCGCCTTGTCACCATCGAAAATAAGGCGTGGCCAGGCTGAACTTTGGTTCGCGTAGGCCTCGGCCAGCGAATGAGCCACCGAGGCGACGACGCCTTCTTGTTCCGGCCGTACCTTGATCGCTAGGGCGGCCTCGACGTTGTCCGGCCCGATCTCCTCGACGCTCAGCGCCGTATCCATGTATGTCATCACTGTTCAAGCGTATGTATTGGCGAGAGAGACGCCCAGAGTCAACATCTACAAGGTTTCGCGCAGCCGCACCCCAGCCAGTCCACAAAGAATTAAAAGTCAAGCGTCCTTCCGGGTCATCATTCGGGGAAACCAAAGATGCCTTCGATTCACAGGTATTCGGCGACGGGGAGGCCATTTTCACGATCGTGGACACCGAGGCAGCTAGACCAACGTTTATCCCAGTGCCGCCTTCAGTCCAACAAGACCGCGTGGATACGCGGCAGCGCGTCGGCCAGCGCGAATCGCCAGCAAGGCCAGTTATGTCCACCGTCGCAGTCGGGCTCGGGTGCGCCATACATCCAATAGTGGTGTTCGATTCCGGCCTCTTCTAGGGCGGTATGCAGCTGTTCGGTTGTCTGGGCGACTACCCATTCGACGACGCCGCTGGCTTCCGCGCCGAGGGCTTCGCCTTGGATGTCGATTCCGGCCAGGTCGACGTCGCCGGGCCGGAGGCCTTCGCCCGCGTATAGGTTGACCTGCGTGTTTTCAAGCGTTTCTGCTCTCAGCACGGGGTTGTTCTCGTCCCAGCGTTGTTCTGGCCCGATGAATGGGGTTCCGAAGGAGCCGAACATGGGCATCCCGTGCGATAGCGACTGTTGGGTGATAGTGGCGCGGACGGCGGCGTTGCTCAAGTCGAGGGCCCCGGAGAAGGAGGAGACCGAGGCGAATAGTTCTGGTCGCTCCTGTGCGTAGTTCACCGCGCCGAATCCACCCATGGACAGGCCAGCTATGGCGCGTCCTTGACGTTCGGAGTGGGTGCGCAGGTTGGCCTCGACGAACGGGATTAGCTCGTCAAGGTGGTGGGTCATCCAGTTTTGCGCGTAGGTTTCTTGGTCGATCCAGTCGGTGTACCAGCCGACTTTTCCGCCTTCGGGCATGACCATGATGAGGTCTTTTTCCGCTTGTTCGACTCGGCCGTGTTCGTACCAGTTGTGGGCGCGGCCGTCGCCGCCGCCGTGTAGCAGGTACAGGGTCGAATAGTCGTGTTCGGAGGCGGTGTAGCCCTGGGGGAGGGTGATGTAGACGCTGAGGCCGCCGAAGGTTGCTTCCGGGTGGATCGACGGGGTGTCGTAGGTGATGCCGAAGGTGCGGTCGCTGTGGCGTTGTACGTCCGTGACGGTGATGCCGGGGGTGTCGGTCAGTTCGGGCAGTTCCTCGACCCCGCTGGTTTCGGGGTGGTCTTTGGTGATGGTGGGCTCGTCGCTTCCGGTGGTGCAGGCGGCCAGGCAGGCCACGGCAGCCAGGATGAGGGCTGTGCCCAGGCGCGCGGGGGCGGGTCGCTGTGGTCGCCTCATATGGGGTGCCTTTCGCGTGAGGGCGGCAGGGATGCTCTCGGCCAGTTTCACGGTAGCGCGCGGCGAGGCAGGTCTCCAGCCGCCGAAAAGCCATGGTGAGGTCTTTCAGCGGCCGGAGACCGCTCTGAACAGCAATTTCGTTGACCTTGCCGAAAGTCTCCGCTGCTGTCAGGTCTGTGACAGTTCTCGGGATTTGCTAGGAGGGGACGAGGAACTGGCGTACTTCGGAGATGACTTCGGGGTTGCTGAGGATGCGACGGTGGCCTAGTCCTTCGGTGGCGCGCATGGTCGCGTTGGGCCAGGTTTGGGCGAGGTCGGCGCCGAAGCGATATGGGTTGGGGCGGTCTCGTTTGTCGTGCACGATGAGCGTGGGTGAGTCCACTTCGAGGTTGAACAGGGAAATCTTGGCGATTTCGGTTCCGGCGCGTTGTTCGGCCATGGGAATGAGGCGTTCCATGATGCGTGGCCCGGCCGGGACGACGGAGTTGAGTGTTTCGGTGAACGATTCGTATCCGCCCACGAAGGGCGCCATCATGACCATGGGGATGGTCAGTGGTCCTTCGGTCTCCTCTTGCAGCGCGAGCGCTCCGGTGAGGCAGCCCAGTGAATGGGCGATCATGGCCTGTGGTGCCCCGAATTTTTGGATGATGGCGCGGGAGGCGTCGTGGATGTGTACGGCGCTGGAGTACCGCTCGCCCCAGGGGCTGGGTCCGGAGTTGCCGTGGCTGAGGGCGTCGAAGGCGACCACGCGCATGCCGTTGGCGCGCAGGGTGGCGGTGAGGTGTTGGAGGTCGCCGGAGCAGCCGCCCCAGCCGTGGAAGGCATAGACCAGTGGCCCGTCGCCCCAGTCGTATCCCCAGATGCTGCCGTCGGGCGTCTCGAGGGTGAAGGTGGTGGCGTCGGCGGGGGCTTCGGCCCGCAGGCGCGTTTGTGGGGTGCCGGGGAGCTTGAACCACTTGTCGGTGAGGTACTTCGCCGCTGGGGTGGGGGCGATGCGTTCGGCGAGGTTGAACCCGGCTCGAATCAACAACGGAGTACGAACGGTCGTGCTTTTCCTAGGGCGGGTGTTGGCCATTGGTCGTCACCTTTCTGTTTTCTGTGTTCAGGCCGCCCGAATCGGCGCGCCACGACCGTAGTGCCGAGGAGTCGCGCCCGCCCAGGCCGGCGGGTGAGAAACGTCGTTAAGAGGTTCGCTGGAAGCGCTGCGAATCCTCCCTAGCCGCCTGGCTTTCGACCAAGCGATCAAACGCGACCCACGCTCTTTTATCGGCGTCGGGCTCGGCGAGGATGCGATGCATCCAGTTATAGGAGAGCATGATGCCGAAGACTTCCTGCGCGATTTGGACAGTGTCGACGTCGCCGCGCAGCTCACCCTCGGATACCCCGGTGGCGACGATCTGCTTCAACGTGTCGAGCATGTCCTTTTGATCGGCGACCATTTTGGCGTTCAACGGCCCTGGTAGATCGTCAAACTCACTGATCGCGGCCAAGTGCAGACAGCCGCCGGGTTGCGCATACCACCGCATCCACAATTCCAGCAGCGCCCGCAGGCGTGCCACCCCTCGTGGTTTGGACAACGCGGGGCGGATGACTTCGGCGATAAACTGCTCGCCGTTGTATTCCATGCAGGCCATTTGCAGGGCCTCTTTGGATTTAAAGTGCGCATAGACGCCCGACTTCGACATGTCAATGGCAGCGGCCAGCGACCCGATGGTCAGCCCCGACAGCCCGCTATAGCGGGCCATACGGACGGCCACCTCTAGGATTGCTTGCCTTGTGTGGTCACCTTTACGCACTACTCCAATCTAGCACGGTCGTGCGCAAACAAAAGGGTCTGCGATTGTCGAAAGTGAGTCCCATAACCGCCGAGCGCACTGGGAATCGCTGCGAGCTTAGGCGTTGAGGAAATCCATCAGCGTGTCATATGACAAGCGGGCAATGAGGACGAACACCACCACGATGAGGACGATTCGCACGAATTTCGAGCCATTGCGCAGCGCCATGTTCGCGCCGATCAAGGCCCCGGTGGCATTACCGATAGCCATGAGCAGGCCCAGCGCCCACCACACGTGCCCAAAGTAGATGAAAACCAGCAGTGCGCCCAGGTTCGTCGCCGCGTTGATGACCTTGGCGTGGGCCGTGGCCGACACATAGTCGCTGCCGAGGATCGCCGCGAAGCAGATAGCCAAGAAAATACCGGTACCCGGCCCGATGATGCCGTCATAAAAGGCCACGAGCAGGCCCGCTGCCAGCATCAGCGCCGCCGCGCGCAGGGGCGTTTTCAACTTTGGCTGCGGGTGCAGACCAAATTGAGGCCGGGCCAGCACCATGATGGCGACGGCCATCAACACCGCGATGATGATCGGACGCAACGCGCCCGAGGAGACGGCTCCGGCCATGGCCGCCCCTAGGCCTGAGCCGACCAAGGCCAAACCAACCGTGGGCCACAACAGCCGGTGGTCGAGCTTGATTTTGCGGCCATATGTGATCGCGGCAGTGGAGGTGGCAAAGACCGAGGCGAGCTTGTTGGTGCCCAGCAACGTCGCGACGGGAGCTTGGGGGTAGGCGAGCATCAAGGCTGGTAGTTGCAGGAGCCCACCGCCTCCGACCACGGCGTCCACCCAGCCGGCGAGGAGGGCGACTGAGAAGAGGAGGACGAGGACGATATCGAGTTCCATGCATCAATGAAGTTATTTCACCTGGGGGTTTGTCCTGACGTGGCAACAAGGTTGTGTCTGGTGCGACACACGAGGAACCCAATGCGGCAACGGCATCGATGCCGCCCGCGGTCGGCATCAAGGAAGTGGGTTACCGGCCATAGCGTTGAGCACGACGAGGCCAAACACAATAAGACACAGGGTCAGCACGGCCTTTTTCCAGTTCATCGCTCCCCCACCGACCAGTCGGGCCATCGGTACCACTCCAGATTAAGAGGCCCGCTGACCAAGTCAGTGTGGCTTCGCGTTCTGCCTGGGTCTGGTTTCGGACTCATTGCGAGAAATAGCGCCCGTCCAGACCTCCCCCAAGCCTAGGATTCACCTATGGCGACCAGTGGATTTCGCCATCGTCAGGCCCAAAAACGAGTTCGACCGCCGGCCGCGCGGAAATTGGCGGCTTTGCGGTCGCCGAGAGGAAAACGATGGACTTCACTTTTAAGGTGCCCCCGGGGCAACCGATCCTGGAATGGGACATCGTCGTCGACGCTCCCATGGCGGTGGCGTTCGCGGCCTATATGGATGCCGCCGAAATCCCTAGCTTCTGGGGGCCAGCTATCTATGCCACCGAGGTACTGGAATTTGACCCGCACACCGGCGGAAAGTTTCGCATCGTCTCCCGGGCCGATGACGGCACCGAACATCTCTTCTCAGGCGTGTTTCACGAGGTGATACCGGGCGAACGCATTGTCAGCACCTTCCAATACGGGCCAAGCCCAGCGCCGGTGAACTTGGAGATTCACGACCTGAGCGAGGTCGACGGCCGCGCCCGTTTCGCCGGTCGCACGATCTTCGAGTCCACCCAGATGCGAGACGAGTGGGTGGAGGGCGGATGCGAAGAGGGCATGCACGAGACATTCACTCGTTTCGAGCGGGTGCTGGCCCGCCGTCTGGGCGATGAATGAGACCAGTGGGCGCGCGGAAACCCTTTAGTCGAGCCCAAGTTCCCAGGCCACTTGGTCGGCCGTGGACCGGAAGTATCGTTCCGGATCGGTGATGACGCGCCCCAGGTAGCCAAAGATCTCAAAACTGACCACACCGAGCAGCCCCGCCCAGGCCTTGACCAACTGCACAATCACATCGTCATCCAGGCCCGTGACAATTTCGCGCACTTCCTGGGCCAGCACCTCGCCGGGAATCTCCGGATGGCCCGACTCGGACGATGGCGGATGGAATGCCTGCTCATTGACCGCGTCTCGCACGACTCCGACCAGCGCCAGCGGCATTCGCGACGCGGCGGTGTGCGTGTCGTCGGGCCCGGCGTATCCGGGAATCGGGCTGCCATAGATGAGCCCGAACTCGTGGGGATGCTCAACCGCCCAGGCCCGAACTGCCATGGCCACCTCTATCCAACGCTGGCGAGGCCGCAGGTCGGCGGGCAGGGAGTTAGCGGTCCGTTCGGCCACCTCACCCAAGTCGTTGTAGGCGTCCACGATGAGCGCGGTGAGCAGCTCGTCGCGGTTCTTGAAGTATCGGTAGACGGCCGAGGAAGCCATGGTTAGGTCACGGGCCACCGCGCGCAGGGACAAGTTGGCGGGCCCGACGTCGCTGAGGTGCTGCCTGGCCACATCGGTGATGGCGCGCATGATGCGGGCGCGAGCCTCATCGCGGGCTGATTGGACGTTGACGCGGGCGCGTTGGGCGACCGTGAGATCTTGCGCGGTGCTGCCCGTCCTAGCACGGGAACCGGCCAGTTTGCCTGAAGTAGCTGGTGGCTGCGGAGGATCAGCCGCAGTGTCATGGGTGGTCATTCCTCCACCATAGCGCAATTGAGGTCATTGCTCACAAGCAAGAGCACTGATCTAGCATCTAGATCACTCTTATGAGAGCATAGGACCCAACCGAGAGCACTGCTCTCGGAATTGGCGGGCGACCGAGGCGTCCCACCACCTCGACCCCGGGGCCACATCACCAACGGGCAACGTCGCCCAACTGGGCTACCGATCCACCTTCACCGCGCCGAATTCACCCAGCGCGACACAGAATCTTGAAAGACTACAAACCAGACATACCCCCCTGAAACAGTGTGAGGATACTGGGATGGCTGACGACACTCAAAGCTCCAAACCCCGCCGTCAAAGCGAGGCCGACCGCACCCAGGCCGCCACGGACTCCCAGCCGGACGGCCACCACCCGACACAGTCAGAACCGACTGCCTCCACGACCAGCCACGGACCGGCAGATAAGGCCACACTGGAGCATCTCGACTCCGGCGTCATCATCGACGAAGAGCCCTTCCTCCTCGCTGCCAACCTATACTCCGCCGGCCGCTTCGGCGCCGTCTTCTCCCACGTCAACCTGCGCGCCAATCAAGGAGACCTCGTCGCCCTCACCGGCGAGGCCGGCACCGGTCACACCGCCTTGCTCCTAGCCTTGTCCGGACGCTGGAAACTCACCTCCGGCGACCTCACCGTCAACGGCGACACCGCACCCCGCCGCATCCGACGCCACGTCACCATTGCCAACGCCGCCCCAGCGGTCAACTGCGAAGACTTCCACACCATCGCCCACCTCATCACCGAAACACGCGCTGTCACCGCAGGCGAGGCCACCAAGACCGGGATCGCCACCTGGATGGAGCGGCTAGAGGTCCAACCCGAGCCACACCAAACATTCGCGCTCCTGCCCCGGGTAGAACAAACCCTGCTTCTCATAGCGCTAGGCGCTGCCTGTGGCACCCCAGTCCTCGCCGTCGACGATGTCGACGCGGGCCTCTCCACAGAACACGCCAATCGCGTCTTCGACGCACTGCGCCTAGTCGCCGACCACAACATTCTCGTCCTGGCTAGCTGCGTCCGCCAAGACCCACCCGCCGATACCGTCCTCACCCTCGACCAACCCACCACGCAGGAGAAAGCATGAATTCGGTCCGGCTCGCATTCCTCGAACTGCGTCGCTTCCGAGGCCACCCGCTGCGCTACGCCGCGCTCGTGGTCATCCTCCTCATCCCCCTGCTCTATGGCGGCCTCTACCTGTGGTTTTCGTGGGACCCCTACGGCAACACCGACCGCATGCCCGTGGCCGTGGTCAACAACGACACCGGCGCGACCGTAGAGGGCGAAGACATCGACGGTGGTCAACAACTAGTCGACCAACTCGACGCCGCCCGCGTCATGGACTGGCACTTCGTCGACGCCCAGGAGGCCGACCGGGGGCTGCGCGAAGGCGACTACTACCTGACGATCACCGTCCCGCAAGACTTCTCCGAAACCCTGTCGACCCTCGCCACCGGCGCCCCCGACCAGGCACGCATCCACATTCACACCAACGACGCCAACAACTACGTCGCCGGAATCATGGCCCAAACCCTGGAGCTGGAACTCCAAAACCAAATCAACACCGCCGTATACGTCACGGTCGCGAAAACCGCGCTCGGCGACATCCATGAACTCAAAGTCGGACTCACCGAAGCGGCCGAAGGAGCCGACCAGCTAGCCGAAGGCGCGGGCGCGGCCCAGCAAGGTGCCGCCGAACTCGAAACCGGCCTCTCCGAGCTAACCGACGGCTCCGGCCAAGTGGCCACCGGGGTCGCAGAAGTCACCGACACATTGCTACCGATCCTCGGAACCCTCTCGGAGGACTGGCCCGCCATACAAGCGGCCTCCGGTCAGGCATCGGACATCACCGGAAGGGCCGCGAACGACCTGGGCGAGGTTCACGACGTCCTTTGCGCTGAGCCCGATGACGACACCGAGGCCGCCTGCGCGACGTTTGCCGACGTCGTGGACGAGGCGCAAGAAGTCAACGAGGAGGTCAGCGCTGGAGACCAACGCGTGCAGAGCATCAGCTCCGGCGACCTCGACCAACGCGCCGGAGACCTGGACGCGCTGGCCGAAGGGGCCGACGCCGTTCACGCCGGGCTACAAGAGGCCACGGGAGGGGCTTCGCAGCTCGGTTCAGGTCTGGGCGAACTCGACGCGGGAGCCAACGAACTGGCGAGCGAACTGCATGGGGCCGCCGACCGCGTGCCCTCCACCGATCCGGCCGACAATGCCGACAACGCCGAGGCGTATGGCAACCCGGTCCTCATGCAGGAGACCAATCTCAACCCGGCCGACAACTACGGGCGCGGCATGGCCCCGTTCTTCCTGGCCATCGCACTGTGGGTGTTCGGCTTGGTGGCGTTCAAGCTGCTGCGCACGTATAACCCGCGAGCTCTCGCCGGACGTCTAGCCGCGTTTCCCGTGGTGGTGACGGGATGGTTGCCCGCCTCCATCATGGCGCTGGGCGCGGCGCTGGTTCTCTATCTCACCGTCGACCTGTCGCTTGGTCTAGCGCCAGTGAATGTGGCGGGCACGCTAGGGGTGCTTGCCGTGACCGCGCTGGTCTTCACCGCGATCGCGCACCTATTCCGCCTGGCGGCTGGCTCGACCGGAGAAGTGTTGATTCTGGTGGGGCTGATGTTGCAGCTCACCTCTGCCGGGGGACTGTTCCCGGTGGAGACCACACCGGGATTCTTCCAAGCCCTGCACCCGTTCATGCCGATGACGTACTCGGTCGACGCGCTGCGGGTGACCATCACTGGCGGAGAGTCCGACGCCGCCTGGCAGGCCATGGGCACGCTCTCCCTGTTTGGGATCGGCGCGCTGGCGCTGTCAACCTTGGTGGTGATGGGTTTCCGGCGCTGGAGCATCGACCGGCTCAAACCCAGCCTCGCCACATGAGCCCACCAATGACTCACTGAGCAGGGCCTTGAACTGGGGCGGCGTCACCGTTTCGGCGAAGCGAAAGGACAGACGCCACAGCGGTGGCACCGGCTATAGCCGCCCCTGCCAGATGCGGTAAAGTTCTCGTCGTATCTCACGCGAGGACGTAATATTCTCGGTGAGATGGCCAGGTAGCTCAGTTGGTACGAGCGTCCGCCTGAAAAGCGGAAGGTCGCCGGTTCGATCCCGGCCCTGGCCACCAACTCGATCAACCCGTTATCAGCAAAAGTGTTGGTGGCGGGTTGTTTTCATTCCGCATGGCATGTAATCGCGATCTCCGATCCATCACCGCCATTCCCGGCAGGCTACGGCTCACCGGGGTCAGGGGTGGACCGAATAGGGCCGCTAGGGTCGTGGCTCAGGTGGTGAATCTGTTGGGAAGAGCCTCTTCGAGCCCACCGGTCTATGACAGCCCTACGGTTTTTCTCCGCACATTAGTTGCACCAAAACTGGCATCGCGCTTGAAGGATCGGGCCCAACCCTGCCCGAGCTTAGCTCTGGGTCCGCGGCCCGGGCTCTGCGAACAGCCTCGAACACCTGGTCGATTGGGAACTGGTTTGAGAGGCGTTTTTCACTTAGTAGCTTGTGATCGGCTACAAGGTCATCTAGCTGCTTCGTAGTCCTCACCGAGGTCGAGTTGGATGCGTGCCACAGTAGCCAGACTTCAAACTTCAAACGGGAGACAATGAGGTCGATTCCCTCTCGTTGCGCCGTCTTTATTGCTTCCTGAAGCGTCGTGTGTTGGTCGACGTCCACAAGACAGACGCAATGATCGAACGCTTTATCTTTATCCTTGGCGTTCTTTCTGAATTCGATGCACTTCTTTACGACTTCCCGAGGGTCTTTTCCTACTCCGACAGACTTGACTGAAACCCGAAACCTGCTAGCACGTAGGTATTGTTCCAGTCGTTCCACGTATTGCTTCTCGGTCACGACGCATTCTGTGACCACCAACAGGCGTCGATATTCCTTGCGAGATTTTCTGGATTTACGTTGAGATTTATGCAAAAGGGCAGATTCAAGGCCGCAGGAGGCGAAGTTTACGCAGGTAAACGAGCCGACGAGAACGAAGAAGGTGCCTTTTGCATAAACCTCGTTGCTGTTTTGCCACTGCGGGGGGCCTTCTTCTCGATCAGCGGAGCCAGTGATCCGGGGGCGAGTCGAGGGGTGCCGCCGTAACGTCCAAGGAGGTATCGTTTGGCGACGTTGGCGTCTCGATGTCGAGGGAAATCTGCCAGGCAGGATAGCTCCGTGGCCCCGTCATATGACTTGTCGGTAAACCACACCTGCTCTGGTTCGAGGTCGGTGTCGCTGAGCGGAGACAGGATGTAGGCATCATGGCTCGTGAACAATAGCTGTGCCCGCTTTGGATTCAAGTCAGGGTCTTCGAAAACGCTCAGGAGCACGTCGAGAAGATGCGGGTGGAGACTGGAGTCAATCTCATCCACGCAGTACAGACCTCCCTTGCGAAGGACCTCAAGCGCGGGAACCATGACCGCGAGCCAGGCAATCGTCCCGTTGCTCTCATCGTGGAATGAGAATGCCGGACGATCTTCACCGACCCCACGGTGGGTGAAGAGCAGATTCCTTATGACCATGTCGGATACTTTGTCGCCCAGCTCGAAACGAGGAGTCGCCGCGTCTTCCTCCTCTGCTCCTTCCTCGGAGGCAACCTCTATATCATCTTGGAATTTTCCAATAAACACCCTAAGCGCTTCCCGAACATTCTCTGGAAGTTCTTCTTCTTGTACAGATACTTTCTCGACTCCGATATCGGCAACCTGAAGCAGGGTCTCGATGTCCTCAAAGGTGATGGTGCCATCTACCAAGGAATCGGCGATCGATCTAAGACGGTGTTCGCGATGGGTGTCCTTCACTGAAACCAAATCAAATGATTCCACTAGATTGTTCGCGATCGGTGCTAGCTGCGGGTGTTCCAAAAGCAGCGCTCGGCTCATCACCAACTCACGGCGAGTGACCTTCCCGACTGAGCGAAACTTGGGGTGCAGGTACAGAGTGCCTTTGTCGGACTCTCTTTCAAACACAGTTCGCCATCGTGTATTCGGGACATCCCGCAGCCACTCACGTGCTATACCATTGGCGTCCACTTCAAATCCATATAGGTGGCGCTTTCCGTCATAGACAAAATCCAGCTCGAAGGTGCTCGTCTCAACCGCTGGGGAATTGTCGAGGGCAAACGGTTCCCACCGCATTGACTTTGCAGCCTGCCAGGTCGTTGACGAATTGAGGATCGCGGAGAACGTGTAGCCAAGGGCGTCCAGAAGCGCGGATTTACCAGTCGCGTTCCCACCGAAGATTCCGGCTAGTGGGTAGACGTAGCTCTCCCACTCCTGGCCCTCTTTCGGTTTAAGGGTGCGAAGCGCTGGTCGGATGAAGTCCAGAGTGAGCTCGTCACGGATGCTCTTGTGGTTCCTCACCGTGAAGCTGAGCAAGATCATAGGACGACAATATCAGTTAAAGACGTCAATTTCATCGTTTTTCGCGTGAGAAAGGGCTCAAAGGTAGGTAACTTAATCACAACTGGACAAGTGACCAGGTAGGTTGCATGATGAGGTGTGTCAAGAACTCGCAGGGCAGAATTTCACTGAGGAGGCCACGAGCGTCCGCCTGAAAAGCGGAAGGTCGCCGGTTCGATCCCGGCCCTGGCCACCAGGAATGCGGCCCGCTTACCAGCTAAACGTTTGGTCGGCGGGTTTTCTTATGCGGACTGACCGATGGTGCCATGCCCGGCTCGCACCAGTCAGCTACCAGTGCATACGACCCAAGGCGGGCAAATCCTGTTTGCGGCAAAAGCCGCCAAGCCCCTGACCCAGTTGGTGACTTCACTGAGGCTTATGCGAAAGCGCAGGCCCAAGACCGCAGCAGACGAAGTTTACGCAGCCAAAAGCGCCCACGACGCCGAAGGTGTCGTTTATACAAACGTCGCAGCCGAGGGAAGTCATGCTCGGGCGGAGAATATGTCGGCTGCGGTGAAGGTCCAGACTTCCTCGGGTGCGTCCTCGACTGATTCGCGGGCGGCGATGGCGAACCGAAGGGTTTCCGGGTCGTCGACTAGGTTCGTGGCTTTGGTTCGCATGCGGTTGAGAAGACGTTGAGCCCGAACTTTTTTTGCCCACTTGGCTTCCCCGACCAGGACGGGAGTTCTCCCCCTTCCCGCCAAGACCACGGCGTCGAGTTCGTCTTTTCCGTCTCCGCGCCACCATGGGCCGATGTCGACGGTTTCAGGGTCAATTTCTACTGCGCGAAGCGATAGGTGGTCGCGGAATGCCTGCTCCCAGGCGATACCCATGAAATCGTCAAGTGAAGACATGACGGCAGGAAGGACCGTTTCGGGTGAACCGGCCTCTATCCTGGAGTGATACCTCATGAGTACACCTAGATGAAAGCGCAGAAAGCTGTCCCTGATGCGATAAATTCTCCGTCGATGCTTTGCCGGATCTTCGGTTACGGGTATAACGCGGTCGATCAGGCGCAGTTGAGTCAACCTCTCGATGGTGCGCGTTGGGTCAGTGCCCACTGCGTCAGCAATCTCGTGGAATCGGGTTCGTCCAGCGGCGATCGCGGAAAGGACTTGGCTGGTTAGTCGACCGGAGCCAAGTTCTGTGGCAAGGACGAGTTTGCCCTCGTTGTACAAGGGTGTTTCACCGCTGAGCAGGAGCCGGGTCAGGTTTTCGCCGATGGTGGCGTCTTGGTCCCACATGGTCAAATAGAGCGGAATACCTCCCAGAATGCCGTAAACAAGTGCCCGGTCGGCTGGAGATAGCCGGGTGAGTATCTCTGACACTTCGTGGGGGCGGAATGGGTGGAGCTGCATAGTCAGGTCGAACCGGCCGTAGAGGGGAGCACGGTACTCCTGCATCTGCCACATAGCCCTCATAGATGAACCGCTCAAGAGAATCTTAAGTTTGGGTTGACCGCCATGCCGGTCGAGCTCTGCGCGCATGAGACCAGGGAGCTCAGGGCTGCCGGCCAGGAGTTCAGGGAACTCGTCTAGGACCAGTAGCAAGGGAGCTTCCTCGGCTCGTGCCGCTAGGAACCGAAAAGCGTCTCTCCAGTCGCGGAACGGCTGTTCGATGAGATCTCGTTCCGGGGTGCTGAGAAAGGCTGCTTCTTCAGACAGTCCTTGCAGCTCTAGTTCGGCAGTCCCACCAATTCCGGTGTAAAAGACCATGCGTTTGTCTTGGGCGAAGTGCGTGATCAGGGCTGTCTTCCCGACGCGGCGACGGCCCCAGATGAGTCCGGGCCTTGATCGTTCAGCCTTCCACCACCGGTCGAGTGTTGCGAGTTCGGACCTTCTGTTAACAAAACCAGCCATAGATGTAGCCTATGCTGCATGTAGGCTACATTGTATGTAGGTTAGGCACTTGCGGACCCGACTCAGCTGCGCCGCGACAAGCTCTTCGGGCTCGACTGTTGTTCCGATGCTGGCCAGGAACCCACTTGGAACCGCAAGATTCCATATAGCCCTTCGCTACGCAAAAATCTTTGCCTAAAACACCGGGCGGCGAAGGGCAAATCGAGTGGGCAGCAGCACCGCGACCACGGTGATAGCCACGCTACCGATCACTACCACTGGCAGCAGCCACCAAGGCAACGTGGGCTCAAAACTGCCGGTCAGCCCATGGCTAAACGGGACCAAGGTGGCTGCGGCGATCAACAAACCCATAAAAGTCCCCCATAGGGCGATCACAACCGCCTCCCACCGCATCATGCGCCTGATCTGGGTTCCGGTTGCTCCGACCAGACGCAGCAACCGGAAGTCCCCACGGCGTTCGCCCGTTGCCAGGACCAGGCTGTTAACCGCCGCGGCCACCATGAACGCCACCAGCAAGCCCACGAACATCAAGTTGACCGGCTGCTCGGTGTCGACCGCCGCCGCCTCCTTCCGTGCCTCATAGGCCGCGCGATCCAAGGACTGAGCGCCAGGAATGGAGGCCACGAACTCAGTATCGACTTCTCCAGCGATGAGCACCTGAGTTGCGGCGGGTTCGGTCAAGAACGCGCTGACATGGTCGATGTCGACAACAACATCACCGAAACCAAGGGACCTTTCGTAAATGGCTCCCACCTCGACCGAGTCTTTAGTCCCGTCGCCCCACCACACGTCGAGTGAGTCCGAGACGCCCGACCCAGTAGTCCGCGCCAATTCCCGTGAAATCCCCACCACGGTCCCGGCTACCGCCTCAAGTGATCCATCAGAGACATCAAGATCGAGCACGTCGCCAATCCCGTCGGCCGAGACGGCCACCGCAGCACCCATCTGAAAGTACGGTTCGTCGAACGTCTCCGTCCGCATCACCCCTGCGGTCGTCGGCTGGAACGCAACCACAGCCTCGCTGCCCGGCACGTCGCGAATTCGCCTCAGCAAATCCCCCGAGATACCCGCAGGCGCTTCGATCACGAAATCGGCCTGGAACCGGTCGCGGTCCTGCTGATCGGTGGCCGCGGATTCGGTGCTCTGCACACCGATCATCACCACGGACAACGCGCTGGCCAGCGCCAAGGGGGTCGCGGCTGAGGCGAGTCGTCGTGTCCGGGTGCGCAGGTGCGCTTTGGCGAGGAACCCGGCCACGTCTAGCCGGCCGACTATGGCTCCGCCAAGGTAGGCCGGAATTCGGGCCAGGATCGGGCCAACTGCGGCAATACCGCACAACAGCAGCAGCATGACTCCGACACTCGCGGCTGCGCCGTCCTCGCCTGGGAGCCTGCCAGCCAGGAAGCTTAGACCCAGACCGCCAATGATCAATACGAATCCGAGCAGCGTGCGGAGGAGCCCGATGCGACGTGGTTCCAACGTTGCCTCGGCCACGGCCGCAGTTGGGTGGATCCGCGCGGACCGGCGGCTACCGAACCAGGCTGCGGTCACTGCGGCGACGATACTGGCGCCTGTAGCGATGAGGACAGGGTAGGCACTCCAGCGCAGTACCGTGTCTGGTCTGATCACCCCGACCGTTTGCAGGACGCCGAACATGATCTGTCCTAGCAGCAGGCCCGGAAGGGCACCGAGGATGCCCGCGAGCACTGCGAGGATCGCGGCCTCGGCGACCAGCATGCGCCGCACTTGGCGGGTTGTGGCCCCGATCGCTCGCATCATGGCGGTCTCGCGGGAACGTTGCATGATCGTCATGCCAAGGGTCGCCATGACTACGAAGATCGACAGGATCAGTGCGGTCCCGCCGAACCCGCCGCCGAGTTCGATCAACTCGGCGTCCAGTCCGAACTGCGCAAGCGCTTCGGGCCGGGATCGGTCGGGTCCGCTGAATATGGTTGCTCGATCGGGCAGTATTGCCGCGATATTGTTCGCGGTCTCGTCTAGGTCGGCACCGTCGGTGAGGAAGACGCCGATAGCGTCTGCGCGGTCTGGATTGAGGGTCAACGAGGCGAGTCGCTCATCGGTGAAGAAGACCGCTTGCAGCCGATCTGCCGGGCGGTCACTGGCGTTGGCGATTCCGACCACTGTGAGGTCAAGGCCTCCTTCGGAGGTTCCGACCCGGACGGTGTCGCCCACTGACCAGCCTGTTGCGGATGTGATCCGTTGGTCCACGGCGATTTCGGCTTCGGTTTGTGGGGCTCGCCCGTCGGTCATGGCGAGGGGCCACAGCTCGGCACTGTTCCAGCTCTGCCCGACGGCAGTCTCGGCATTGTCCCCGTCGCCGACAGTGACGGTCACTGCCCGATCGACCACGACGTTCTCGACCCCGTCGATGGCGGCTATGTCGCTGGCGAGGCTTGAGTCGAGCTGCACGCGTTCGGTGAGCAAGGTTGAATCTCCGTCGCCGTGCGGCGGTGCCATGCGTTGGTCACCGGCCACGACGAGGTCGGTGGCGGCGAATCGCTCGGGAGTAACTTGGCCGCGCATCCCCGTTTCCACGAGTACTCCGCTGGCTGTGACAACAGTGACCGCCATGGTGAGGACGAGGAGGCTGCTGACGAACGTGCGCATCCGTCCCCGGACGGTCTGCATGGCGATCTGGAGCATTAGCGCACCGCCGGACCGGTGATGCGGGTCAGCTCGGCCGCTATTGCCTCGGCCGGTGAGGCGGGCAGAGTTCTCACGATCCGCCCATCGGCCAGAAACAGGACGGCGTCGGCATGCGAGGCTACCTGTGGGTCGTGAGTGACCATGATGATCGTCTGGCCGCTCTCGTCGACCGTTGCACGGAATATCTCAAGTACCTCTCGGCCGCTTCGTAGGTCGAGCGCGCCAGTTGGTTCGTCGGCGAACATCACCTCAGGCTGGGTGACTACCGCTCGGGCGACTGCGACTCGCTGCTGTTGTCCGCCGGATAGTTCGGCGGGCCGCCTGTGCGCGAACTCGGCTAGGCCGACCTGCCGAAGCGCTGCGTCGATGAGACGGTCGTCGATCGCCGTCCCATTCAAACGCAGTGGTAGTTCGACATTCTGCGTCACTGTCAGTGCCGACATCAGGTTGAATTGCTGGAACACGAATCCGATCCGCTGGCGGCGTAGGATCGTGCGTTTCTGTTCACTGAGCCGCGTGAGGTCGGTGTCGCCCAGCCACACCCGACCGCGTTGTGGCCGATCAAGCCCGGCGGCGCACTGCAACAGTGTGCTTTTCCCGGAACCCGAGGGCCCCATGATGGCCGTGAAGGTGCCGACGCGGAATGCCTGGGAGACCTCGCGAAGCGCTTGAACGGGTGGTTTTCCCGGGTAGCTCTTACTGACTGACTCAAGCCAGACAGCGGCCCCGGCATTGGAACGTGACATAGCGATGACGCTAGCTCGCGTTGAGGCGGGCACGCATCGACAGTGGGACGGATCGTTTCTCCCACTTAAGACGGAGGCGACCGTCTGCGTCGCTGCGTACGCTGAATTCATGTTCCGAGAAAGCGCTGTGCTCCGTAGCCCGCGATACCGTGTGCTCGTCGACGTGTTCGGCGCTGCTGTTTTCGTGGTGTTTGCTGTGGACAGTGCTCGGATGGAGGGGCAGACTGGCGGGCTCGGCGTCACCCGCGATCTCGGAGTGGACACCGTTATCCTCGTGCTCGCCATGACAGTCCCATTGGCCGTTCGTCGTCAGTTTCCGCGTTCGGTCGCTGTCGTCACGAGTGCCGCTGCGGCTGTCGCCGTTGCCGCTGGTCACCCGATTGGCATCGGCCCCCTGGGCGCGGTACTGGCTTTGTTCAGCCTGGCTTACCTGACACCTGTCCGCTCGACCGTCGGGGTGGGATTGCCCGCCTGCCTGGCCCTTAGTGGGAGTCTAATCTGGACCACTGGCATTTCCTACCTCACGGTGACCGTTGGCAACACCATTTTGATCCCTCTGGCCGTTGTCGCCGGAGCGCTCCTGCGCCTACGCGGCGAACAGCGCGAGATGCTCCTAGCGCAGAATCGTGAACTCGAAGCCGCTCGTGCGGCGCACATCCGGTCGGCTGTCAAGGAAGAGCGACTGCGGATCGCCCGCGAGGTCCACGACGCTGTGGGCCATTCCTTGGTGGGAATCACCCTTCAGGCAAGAGCGGCTGGCAAACGGATCGAGCATGATCCGGCTCGCGCTGCCGCGTCACTGGAGGAGATCGAGAGCCTGGCGCAGAGCGCGCTGGACGAGACTCGGTTGGCGGTCTCGACGATCCGCCAGGGTGCCGCGCCAACCGGTCCCTCCCTACAGCTCAATGAGGCGAGCCTGTCGGTGCTCGTCCAGGCTATGAGTGGACCGGATCACCACATCGATCTTTTCGTGACCGGCTCGATGGCCGCACTCGACCCCGAGGTCGAACGGGCCGCGCTGCGGATCTTGCAGGAGTCGCTGAGCAACGTGGTGCGGCACGCGGGCCCGGCCAGAGCCTCGGTCGTGGTCCATGTTGACGACGAGGCGGTGCGGATTGAGGTGACCAACAACGGTGACTGCGATGCTGCGGCTGCGCCAGGTTCAGGGCTGGTCGGGATGACTGAACGTGCCGAGCTCCTCGGCGGCCACCTAGAAGCCGGGCCCACCGCCGACGGTTGGCGTGTTCACGCGCGCCTTCCTCGGCACCTGTCGCCCAGAACGGGGATAATATGACCATCCGTCTACTTCTTGCCGATGATCAGAAGGTCGTCCGGGCGGGGTTTCGCGCGTTGCTGGAGGACGAACCGGGTCTGGAGATCGTCGCCGAGGCAAGGGACGGTCTCGAAGCAGTTGAGTTGGCCACCAAGTACCAAGCGTCGATTGTGCTGATGGACGTGCGCATGCCGCGGCTGGATGGTATCGAGGCGACGCGGCGGCTCACAAAAGCCGGTACCGACAGTCCGGATGTCATCGTCGTAACGACCTTCGATGACGATGAGTACGTCTACGGTGCGCTGCGGTCCGGGGCCGCTGGATTCCTACTCAAGGACACTCCGGCGGAGACGCTCGTCAACGCGATCCGCGCGGTCGACGCTGGCCATGGCCTGATCATGCCTCAGGTCACGCGGCGGGTCATCTCCCGTTTCGCCGCGCTCAGCCCAGATCCTGGGCGTACCGGCGACCTTGACGCTCTCACTCCGCGCGAACGCGATGTGCTCGTGCAGGTGGCCCGCGGCGGTTCGAACGCTGAGATCGCCAGGGCGCTGTTCGTTGAGGAGGCGACCGTGAAGTCGCACGTGTCGAGCATCCTGCTTAAGCTCGGGTTGCAAAGCCGCGTTCAGGCGGTCATCTGTGCCTACGAGACCGGCCTGGTGACGGCGGGAGGCCGCTGATCTTGATCCTCGATGTTCGGCAACCGTGGTTTCGACCGGTCCTTGAACTCGTCGAAAAGACTGAGCGGCATCTCGCTCCCGCACGGAGGTTTAGCCCCAGGCTCAATGATTGAGTTTTATTGTTGCCTGACTCAGACCCGGTCGCGCCCGTATAGCTGGTCTAGTCCGATCAGCACCACGTCCTCGCGGCCAGCCATGTTTCGCAGCTCATTGGTGAAACCCGACCCGCTGAACAGGGCCAACTTCGTACTCGCGGGTCTTGGTCGGACATGTCACTTGGTTTTCGGCTGTTTCACCACGACTACAGTTAGTTGAACTACAGTTCAACTAACTGTAGTTCAACTTTATTATCCCTGCATAAACGCTGTTTCCTGGTCCGAGACCACGGCTAGAAAAGCGCGCTGGTGTGCCCATTTGGGCGAGTCGACTCCGGTGAAAGCTAGGAGGACATAATGGCCCAGGTCCCTCGAGCGTTCACCGTTACCACTGCGGGCCCAGACGTCACGGCTACCGTGCCCTCATAGTTGCCGATTTCGTTTGCCAAGAGATCCCAGCCAACCAGCGAGTCACTGATATACGTGACGATAAAATTCCCTTCACCTTGGTGAGTGAGCGCCCAGTTGGCTGCCCCACCACTGTATTGGTATACGCCGTCGCCTTGGGACTCCTCAGGATCGCCCAGCTTTGGTGCGTCAGCGATGGGCGCGATCGTGACTTCCCATGGGCCATCGGCGGTAATCTGCAACGAAGCCGAGTCCATGCCGAGCCAATCGAGACCGTACGCGCTGGTGCCTTCGTAGTTGCCAATCGTGTTCACTAGGAGATCCGACATCTCATTACTCTCGTCGAGAGTGGTGAGGATGAAGTTTGACGAACCAGTGTGGCTGGCGGTAACGATTCCTTGCCCAGCGGGCAAGTCAATCACGCTGTCACCCGAACCAGACTCGGTGAAGGCTGCAAAAACGGGGAAGGTCGATGAAAAATAGTCCGCCTCGCTCTCCTCCTCAGCTTCGGTACCGGCTTCAACGTCGTTCTCTTCCTCGTCGATGTCGGATGCGACCGAAGAATCTTCATCATTGTCCGCAGAGTCGGAGTCCAATTCTGTTCCGACCAAGACGAACGCGAGCGCCCCAAAGCAGCACACGCCAACGACGCCAACGATCCCGAGGGTTATCGCCCACCAACGCAGGTACCAAGGATTCTTTTTGACGTAATAAGGCACAGCCCCTCCCGGTGCTGGCTGGCCTGGCTGGGGCTGGCCTGGCTGGGGCTGCTGGTAATAGTATTCGTTGCTCATGACGGGAACCTTTCGAGCCAGTGCCAGTATCGAGAAGTTCCGCCGCCGTCGGAGAGAATTCTAATGAGAAACCGAACGCTGATAGTGGCTGTATTTACAGGGTAAACCTGGCATACGGCCACGTACTCCTTTCGTGAAACACAAGGCTTCGATCAAAAGCAAGGTTGCGGCATGTGAATCGATCAGCCCCCGCTACCTGTACATACGCAGGGAACGTGGCTTCTTGATGCTCACAACCACCGCGAGTCTTAGCCCGTCAAGTCGAGCATGGCGCGACTACGCGCGGCGAGGTTGGTTTCACACTCCGAATGAGCTGCACAAACACAACGTAAGGAAGTCAGTTGACCAAAGCTATACACTCGTATAGCATTTGATACATGCGTATAGCCCCGTCCGATGATGACCTCTCCTCCGCCGCACGCATCCGCAATGCCGCCATCGAGCTATTCGCGCGCGACGGGTTCGACACCGGCCTGCGGGCGATAGCCAACCACGCCGATGTCTCACTAGGACTCATACGCCACCACTACGGATCAAAAGACGGCCTGCGCTCCGCCTGCGACGCCCACATCCTCAGCGTGGTGGAAGGTCTCATGGCGGCCAAGTTCGACTCCGAGAACCCCACCGCGACCTTCATACAGCAACTGGCTTCGTCCGCCGAATACACCACCCTCACTCGCTACATGGTCCGCGACCTCCAAGCTGGCGGACAATTCGCCCGCGACTTCATGGAACGCCTCATCGAACACACCCAGACGTATCTGGAGCGAGGCGTCGAGCTGGGAACGTTGAAACCAAGCATCGACCCCGCCGGGCGAGCTCGCTTCCTCACCAACGCGGCTATGGGAAGCATGCTGATCGAATTCGGTCTCTTGTCCGATCAATCCACCGAAGCCACCTGGCAGCAATACGTTGACCGGGTCACCCTCCCGGCCCTGGAGCTATACACCCAAGGGCTCTTCACCGACCGACAAATGCTCGACGCCTACCTCAGCTATGTATCGGATCCGCCCGAGCGCGACGCCGAGGCGCAACCCGACGCCGAGTTAGCGCCTCGCCCGCCAACCATCACACGTCACCCCCAGAAGGGTCCCGATTATGTCCACAGTCATCAACATTTCCAAGCTCACCAAGACATTCGGCTCCGTCACCGCTTTGAGCGAACTTGACATGAGCGTCCAATCCGGAGAAATAGCCGCGTTCCTCGGCCCCAACGGGGCCGGGAAGTCCACCGCGATCCGCGTCCTATTGGGCCTGCTCAAGGCCGACTCGGGCAACATCGACCTGCTCGGCTCCGACCCTTGGCACGACTCGGTCGACCTACACCGCCGCTTGGCCTACGTTCCCGGCGACGTCACGCTGTGGCCCAACCTCACCGGGGGCGAGGCCATCGACATTCTGTGCCGCCTGCGAGGAAACGTCGATTCCAAGCGCCGAGAGGAACTTATCGAGCGTTTCCGACTCGACCCCAGAAAGAAGGGTCGCACCTACTCGAAGGGAAACCGGCAAAAGGTAGCGCTGATCTCCGCCCTCGCCGCCGACGTGGAGCTGTACATACTCGACGAACCCACCTCGGGGCTCGACCCGCTGATGGAGGCGGCATTCCAAGAATTCATCGGCGAACTCAAATCCGAGGGGCGCACCGTCCTTCTCTCCAGCCATATCCTGGCCGAGGTCGAGAAGCTGTGCGACACCGTCACCATCATTCGCGACGGAGTCACCGTGCAGTCGGGTCGCCTCGAAGAGCTGCGCCACCTGACCCGCAGCAGCGTCACCGTCACCACCGCCGAGGACGCCAGCGCCATCGCCAACATGGACGGCGTTCACAGCTTCAAACTGGAAGGCTCCCGGGCCTCGTTCTCGCTGGACACCGACCACAGCCAAGCGGTCATGAAGGAACTGGCGGACCTGGGAATCCTCAACTTGGTGAGCAATCCGCCGTCCTTGGAAGAGCTATTCATGCGCCACTACGGCAACGGCGCTGAGGCCCAGCAGGTGCAATCATGAAGGAACTGACCGCCACTGGCACCTTGTTGCGCCTAAATCTGCGGCGCGACCGCATCAAGCTTCCCGCCTGGGTTATCGGCCTCGCGTTCATGGCGTTCTACTTCTCCAACGCGATCACGCTGGCCTATCCGTCCCAAGAGGACCTATCCGCCATCGTCAGCTTCATGCAGGGCCCAGCGGGAACCATCATGACCGGGCCGGGCTACGGCCTGGATGACCCGTCATATTCCACTGTCTTCGCGGCCGTCTACGGGTTTTACCTGCTCATAGGCGCGGCGTTCATGAACGTCCTACTAATCGTGCGCCATACCCGCCAAGAGGAGGAGACCGGACGCACCGAAATGACACGATCCAGTGTGGTCGGTCGACACAGTCCTCTCGCCGCCGCCATGCTGCTAGCGCTCATCGCCAACGCCGCGTTGGGAATCCTCATCGCGGTAGCGATGAGCGGGACCGGCTACGGCGCCAGTGGAGTAATACTCTTTGGGGCCTCCGTGGCCAGCGTGGGCCTGGTGTTCGCCGCGTTGACCTCAATCGCCGTCCAGGCAGTCGAGCACGCCCGTACCGCCACGGCCATCGGCTCGGCCCTCATCGGTGCCGCCGTGGTGATTCGGGGCGCGGGCGATGTCTTGGAAGAACAAGGCAGCGCACTGTCGTGGTTCTCCCCCTTCGCCTGGGCTCAACAGACCCGGGTCTTCGTCGACCCCCGCTGGTGGCCGCTGGTGTTGTGCCTAGCGTTGGCCGTCCTCAGCGTGCTGGTCGCCTACGCCCTGGAATCTCGCCGCGATGTCGGCGCTGGTTTCGTGGCCCCCCGATTGGGCAGAAACTCGGCCACCAAGCGACTGTCGAACCCGTTGGCGTTGGCTATGCGACTGGACCGCAGCAACATCATCGGCTGGGCCGTGGGCCTGGGCATCGCCGGGTTGCTCTATGGGTCATTGGCCGATTCGGTACAGCAAAGTTTCACCGACCTGCCTGAGAATATGGTCGCGGTGATGGGCGGCGACGAGACCCAGATGCTGGAAGGCTTCCTGTCGATCATGGTGTTCTTCACCTCGACGCTGGCGGCCTGTTACGCGATCGTCTCGGTACACCGGCTGAGCTCCGAGGAGAATTCGGGGCGAGCCGAAGCTATCTTGTCCACGGCCGTCAGTCGCCTCACGTGGGTTACCTCAAGCCTGGCGACGGCTTTGATCGGCGCGTTCACGCTACTAGTGGCCGCCGGGTTTTCGATGGGCTTGGCCGTGGCGTTGGTGTTGGGTGAGGCTCGGTATGTGCCGGAACTCCTGGTCGGACACCTGGCATATCTACCGGCCATTGCCGTGATCATCGCGTTGGCCGGTCTCGGTTTCGCGTTGGGGCCCAAGTATCTCAACCTGGCCTGGTTCGTGGCCATCTATGGCATCGTGATGGGTTACTTCGGCCCGCTGCTGGACCCACCGGAGCTGTTCTTGCAACTGTCGCCGTTTGAGCATGTGGCACGAGTTCCGTCCGATTCGCTACAGGCGTGGCCATTGGTCGCCCTTGCGCTGGTGGCGCTCATTGTCGCCTCTGGCGCGGTGGGGTTGTTCCGTCGTCGGGATATGACAACCGCGGCTTAAACTGGCCGCCGTCAGTCGGCCGGCTCGGCCTGTACCCACGCGGTTGACACCGCGTGGTGTGGGCCGGGTCGGCCTTTGTCCGCGAGGTGAATGCTGGGGTCGAGTGGGGGCATGGTCTCAGGCGCTGGTGGCCCGGCGATCTTTCTGAGGCTTGGATGGGGAGTCTTCGCTGCTGTGCCGCGCTTTTTCCCAGACGGCATCGTCATTGGGGCAACCTTCTGCCACCATCGTCTCGGACTCTATTTCTACGGACGCGTGCTCGCTGACCACGTCCTGGGCCCTAGTTCGACTGACTTTTCGAGGTTTGTTGAACATGCTGCAACCTCCTTGGTCCTCTTGGCCCGATGCTAACAACGCGAGCACCTCTCAGGGCTGGATTGGCCTAATCGGGCCCTCGTTGTCCGAAGTCCGACGATGGCGCATCCCGAAAACAGCTGTGCCCCGGGGTTACCGGGGCACAGGATGACGAGGCCGCCTATCGCAGTCGCCGGATGATCGAATCCTTTAGCTGCCGGAACGGCGGGTAGACCGCGCGCAGCGTGTCCGGGTGCAGTGGCTTGTCGACCACTGACTTGATGTGACTGAAGGTGTCGATCGTGTATTCGCCGTGGTAGGCGCCGCTGCCAGATTCTCCGACCCCACCGAATGGCAGGTTCGGAACCTCGAATTGCACCATGGGCGCCCCGAAGCCCACGCCTCCAGAGGAGGTGCGGGTCAGCAGCCGCCGTTTGGTCAAGTCCGAGCGGGTGAAGGCGTACAGCGCCAGTGGCTTTTCACGTGCGTTGACGAAGTCGACGGCTTGGTCGATGTTGTCCAGCTCGACCACTGGCAGGATCGGCCCGAAGATTTCCTCCTGCATCACCGGCGACTCGGGGTCGACGTTGCTCAGTACGGTCGGAGCCACATAGCGGGTGTCGCGGTTGTAGCCGCCCCCGAATTCACATCGTCCCTGTCGCAGGTAGGCGGTGAGGCGGTCGAAGTGTTTCTCGTTGACGATGCGCCCATAGTCCGGGCTGGCCGCCGGCGAATGCCCGTACATCGATTGGACTGCCGAGTGCAGGTGACCGATGAGCTCTTGCCCGCTGCCGCCGAGGGCAATCACGTAGTCGGGGGCGATGCAGGTCTGTCCGGCATTGAGGAACTTCGCCCAGGCGATGCGCTTGGCCGTGGTCTTCATGTCAACCGGTGGCTCCACAATGGCCGGAGACTTGCCGCCTAGTTCCAAGGTCGTCGTCGTAAGGTGCTTGGCCGCGGCCGCGGCCACGATGCGCCCCACTCTCGCCGATCCGGTGAAGAAAATGTGGTCGAACTTCTCGTCCAACAAGTCTTCGGCCACCTCGGCCCCGCCTTGCACCACGCACACGGCTCGGTTGTCCACATAGTCATTGATGAGCTTGGCCAGCAGGCGCGAGACGATCGGAGTCTGTTCGGAGGGCTTCAACACCACGCAGTTGCCAGCGGCTAGGGCTCCCGCCAACGGACCCAAAGTCAGCTGAACCGGATAGTTGAACGGCCCGATGATCAAGACGAGCCCCAGGGGTTCTCGCAGTGTGTAGGCTTTGCCCGGCTGCAAGTGCAGCGGCGTGTGGACTCGCTGCGGCCGAGTCCAGGAACGCAGGTTCTTCAACATGTGGCTGATGCTGGAGCCGACGTGATCGACCTCGGTCATGAATGCCTCAGTCGCGGGCTTGCCAAGGTCGGAGGCAAGTGCGTCGGCTAGGTCGCTGCGGTGGTCGTGCAACAACTGCCGCAGGGCCCGGAGCTGTTCGAGCCGCCACGGGATCGGTTTCGTGTGCCCGGTGGCGTAGTGGTCGCGGAGCTGTTGGATGTCGTTGACGCCAAGGTCGTCGCGTTCAGAGTGGGTGGCCATGGGCCTACTTTAGCGAGTTGGTGCGATCGGCGATGTTCCGTTAAGGGAGGGGCCGCAATCTTTGGCCCCTCCCCACTTTCCTTACAGTGCGATATCGAAGACCCAGCTGGCCAGCGCGTACATTCCTAGAAGGACAACCACGAGGCTGATGATGTTCAGCACGGCACCGGCTTTCACCATCTGTCCGATGCGGACTTGCCCGGAGCCGAACACGATCGCGTTGGGTGGGGTGGCGACCGGCAGCATGAACGCGAAGGTCGCCGCGAGCGCGGTGGGGATGACTAGGGCCAACACGGGTAGTCCCAGTCCCATGCCGATTCCGGCCATGACGGGTAGGAAGGTGGCTGCGGTGGCGGTGTTCGAGGTCAGTTCGGTCAGCAGGAGGACGGTGGCGGCGACGACGAGGATGAGCAGCCACACGGGGACTCCGTCGAGGAATCCGACTTGTTGGCCGATCCATACGCTGAGGTCGGTTTGGGTGAATTGGCTGGACAGGGAGAGGCCGCCGCCGAAGAGCAGCAGGATTCCCCACGGGAGGGTTTTCGCGGTGTCCCAGTCCATTGCCTTATTGCCTTGGGAGTCGATGGGCAGCAGGAATAGCAAGATGGCGATGAACACGGCGATGCCGCCGTCTGAGACCACGTCGAGCCAGGCGAAGCGTTCGACGAGGCCGTCGTTTTGGGCCAGGATGCCGAAGGTGATCCAGGAGCTGGAGGCGAGCACGAAGACTCCCAGCACGGTCCATTCGCCGCGGGTGATGGGGCCCAGTTCGCGCAGTTGTTCTTTGATGAGTTCGCGGCTTCCGGCCAGCTTTTGGATCGTGGGTGGGTAGATGATCTTGGTGAGGACGAACCAGGCGATGACCATGAAGATGGCGGCCAGGGGTAGGCCCACCATCATCCATTGGGCGAAGCTGATGTTGATGTCGTGGTTTTCGCTCAGGAAGCCGGCCATGAGGGCGTTCGGTGGGGTGCCGATGATGGTGGAGACTGAGCCGATGGAGGCGGCGTAGGCGATGCCGAGCATGAGCGCGGTCGCGAAGTTCTTGTCGGTGGTTTCTTGGCCGTCTTTGCCGTTGCTGACGAGGGCGAGCACGGCTAGCCCCACTGGCAGCATCATGATCGTGGTGGCGGTGTTGCTCACCCACATGGTGACGAATCCGGTGGCGATCATGAATCCGCCGATCAGGGCGGCGGGGCTGTTGCCGACGACGCTGAGGACGGCTAGGGCGAAGCGCCGGTGCAGGTTGACCTTCTGCATGGCGAGGGCGAGGATGAATCCGCCCATGAACAGGAAGATGATTTGGTTGGCGTAGGGCGAGGCTACGGCGGCGATGCCGACGTAGCCGTCTTCGCCGACTATGGTGCCGTCTTCGTCGCGGGAGAAGCTGGTCAGGAAGGGGAAGGCGACCAGTGGCACTAGGGCGGTGACGGGTAGGGGGATGGCTTCGGTCATCCACCAGATGGCCATGAGGGTGGCGGTGGCGGCGACGATGGCGGCGGAGTTGTTGAGGGTGTCGGGGAGGAGAAGGTAGACGGCGATGGCGGCTAGGGGGCCGAGAGTGAGTCCGATGAGTCTGCGCCGTCGGTCGCGTTCGTCGACTTCGGGTTCCGTCGTGACGGTGGGTTCCTTGGTGTGGGTGGTCACGTGTGACTCCTGAGGTTGTGTTTCACGTGCGCTAATTGCTCACAGAGTTATCCCAATCACAGCTAAAATCAATGACCCTCTAGGTAACGGTTCGATAAATCTCTCCCGCTTCCTGGAAAAACATCATGCTTACCCTTTGTGGCCGACGAATAGGGCGCTAGTTTCTTCTCTGCCATGGCGATATGCGTTTTCTGCGGCGGGTCCGGTGGGCCGATTGCTGTGCTGTGGGGTGTGGGCCGCGCACGCAGAAGCCGGCCGGAACCATGTGGTTCCGGCCGGCCATACCCTACTTAGCGGAAGGTCTGTTGTCCCTGGGTCGGGTTCTCCTCTAGCGGTTGTGCTGGCACAGCCGCAGAGTTAAACCGGGGACGTGTTACTTCTGGCGACGTTCGCTCACCGCGGCGGTGAGTCGCTTGCCGAAGTCTTCGTCGGCGTTGGCGAAGTTGGAGATCGCCCGGTCGACGATGTCGTCTCGCGAGACCAGTGAGATCGAGTCCGCCAGGTTGGTGATCAGGCGTTCCTTTTCGTCGTCGCTCATGAGTCGGTACAGGTTGCCCGCCTGGACGAAGTCGTTGTCGTCGGCGTGTTTGGGTGTCTCCCATTCCCCGGTCTGGCCAGAGACCTCGATGGGTTTCCACAGCGGCTGGCCGGTTTCGTACGGGCCTCCAAAGGAGTTTGGCTCGTAGTTCTTCTGCCCGCCGTGTCGTCCGTCGTAGTGGAATCCGTCGCGGTTTCCGTTGCGGGCGGTCGTGGCCTTCGGTTGGTTGACCGGTAGGTGGTCTCCGTTGACGCCCACGCGGTAGCGGTGTGCGTCTCCGTAGGAGAAGAGGCGGCCTTGCAGCATCTTGTCCGGGCTGGGCCCGATCCCGGGCACGAAGTGTGCCGGGGAGAAAATGGACTGTTCGACTTCGGCGAAGACGTTGTCGGGGTTGCGGTTGAGTTCCAGCTTTCCGATTTCGATCTTCGGGTAGTCGCCTTGCGGCCATACCTTGGTGAGGTCGAATGGGTTGAACCGGTAGTTCGCCGCTTCGGCCTCGGGCATGACCTGTACGTACACCGTCCAGCTCGGGTAGTCGCCACGCTCGATGGATTCGCGCAGGTCCCGCTGGTGGGAGTCTGGGTCTTCACCGGCAAGCTTGTCGGCTTCGGCTTGGGTGAGGCACTTGATGCCCTGGTCGGTCTTGAAGTGGTACTTCACCCAGAAGACCTCGCCGGCCTCGTTGACCCACTGGTAGGTGTGGGAGCCGAAGCCGTCCATGTTTCGGTAGGACGCCGGAATGCCGCGGTCGCCAAATAGCCAGGTCACTTGGTGGGTCGACTCTGGGCTGAGTCCCCAGAAGTCCCATACGTTGTCTGGTTCTTGTGATCCGGTGTACGGGTCGCGCTTTTGTGTGTGGATGAAGTCGGGGAACTTGATGGTGTCGCGGATGAAGAACACCGGCGTGTTGTTTCCGACTAGGTCGTAGTTGCCCTCTTCGGTGTAGAACTTCAGCGCGAATCCGCGCGGGTCACGCACGGCGTCGGGCGACCCAAGGTTTCCGGCCACGGTGGAGAACCGTAGGAACGTCTCGGTTTCTTTGCCCACTCCGGAGAGGAACGCGGCCCTGGTGTACTTGCTCACATCCGCGGTGACGGTGAAGGTTCCGTACGCTCCGGCGCCGCGCGCGTGGACGACGCGCTCCGGGATGCGTTCGCGGTTGAAGTGGGCCAGTTTTTCCAGCAGCACTTGGTCTTGAATGAGCAGCGGTCCGCCGACTCCGGCCGCCTCGCTCTGGTTGTTGCTTGATACCGGAGCACCAGACTCAGTGGTCAGGGGCCCGGCGGTGTTGTCCAGCGCCTCGCTCATAGTTCTTTCCTCGCAATGTGGTTTCTCGTAGTGCCCGATGTAAAGGAAGTGTGCCGCGTCGGTGGCTCGATCGTGTCCACTTCCCTCGAACAAGACCTATCTTAGACCGAGTCTAAGTCAAGATCTAGTCTATACTTAAAAGAGTTCGAGCCGGAGCGGCTAGAATGGTCACGTCCCACAACCGCATCGGAAAGATCACCATGAGCGACCTGATTGAGAGGCTGCGAGACCGGCAGTGGCGGATGACGCCGCAGCGTAGAGCTATTGCCGAGACCCTAGATGGCAGCCACGTGCACTACACGGCAGAGGAGATTCACCGCCTCGCCAACGAAAGGCTGCCCGAAATCTCGCGCGCGACGGTCTATAACACCCTCAACGAGATGGTCTCCCTGGGCGAAGTGCTTGAAGTCACCGTCGATGGCCGCAGCAAGCGTTACGACCCCAACGTCGAACACGACCACCACCACCTGGTGTGCGACGAGTGCGGAACCGTGCGCGACGTCCACCCCAATGGAAACCCGGCCAACTGGCTCCCCGGCGACGAACGACACGGCTTTGCCGTGCGCGATGCGGACATCATCTTCCGCGGCCTGTGCCCCGACTGCCAGTAACCCCTTCCCCGCCCCCGCACAACACCCGCCCCCGGTTCAGCTGTGGGCGAGTTGAAGTACCGCTGCGCCCCGAGCCAACACGGACGACCGCCGCATAGGCTCCCAGGGCCGCCACCTCGCAGAGAAACCCCTGGGCCCACTCCCCTCAGCCGCTTGGCGACCCCTGCTTATACGAGAACCATGCCAACGGCACCACCTTCAGGGCTTTAATTTTCAGCAAGCCGCAGCGGGCGGCTTGCGATTCGATCGACGCCATTTCCTAGTGGCCGCTCTTCGCTTGCCCCATGCCCCATGCCCCATGCCCCAGGGAACGCTTTATGAAAGCGCTTTCATAAAGCGTTCAGAACTAATACTGCTGATATTCCATTTAATATTCGCGCAATAGGAAATCGCTTTGATAGCAGGAAAGCCCGTTCTTCAACTACGAACGTGACATTTACTCGAATTATCCTCGGCCACCACTTGAAGTCACTCCGGACATATGTAAGTATCAGGGTCATCCCATGATTCATCGGTCTCTAGTTTGCTCACATGACACGACGGATCAACCAGGAAACACAGACTATGACCTGAGCAGGGCCTCCATATGCCTGTGTCGTCCACTTGGGCTGGCAAATAGTCCTATTTGCCAGATGCGCACCATTTGCGACCTGAGTGGGATGGCACGAACACAGACTGTCCACAACTGACTAGCCGGGATCAAAAATGACATGAATATGCGAATCTTTGGATATTTTTTAGAGTCTATGAATGGCATCACCCCATGCTGTTCAGCGCAGGAGGAAACAGATATCACGAGCGTTGGCTCGTGACTTTGGAAGCTGACATCCTTTTCGTTGAAAGATGCACACATGTACTTCAAAACTCTAGGATCATTTACTATTTCAGGTCCGTCCGATGACCTGCACATAACTTCACTGACTCAACGAGCACTTTTGGTCGCCCTATTGTACGAGTCCGGCTCCCCCGTACCCACCAGGAGACTCCTAGAATGCATGTGGGACTCCCCGCCCGCCTCCGCCAGAGCCAATCTAAGAACCCAAATTGCTCGCACCCGCACCCTCCTCAACCAGGTCGAACCCGACGGCGGCCAGCGGCTGGAGACTCGACGCGGCCCTGAAGCCTCCTACCAGCTCCGGATTAATGCCGATGAACTTGATTTCTACCGATTTCGGTACTCCTCCATGCGGGGTCGGCAATCGTTGGGTCAGTGCGACTATTCCCAAGCAATTACCGAGCTGACCCAGGCGTTGACCTACTGGAGCGGGTCGTTGACCGAAGGTCTCCCCCCCACGAAATGGTGCCGGTCCGCCGGAGCTGGTCTCCATGCCGAGTATCTACGCGTAAAACAAGACCTCATTGCCGCTGAGCTATTGGGCCACACCCGCCGAGCGCTCGACTTTGACATTGAGAACCTCCTACACGAGGAACCCTCCAACACCGACACCTGGGTGATACTCGCCGCGGCACGATTCTTCAATCAGGGCCCCATCAAGGCTCTCGATGTCATTCGGGACTGCCGAAGCATGTTCACCGACGAGTACGGGATCGAACTTCCCGAACCGGTCTCTGTAATGCAAAAAGCGGTCCTCGACCAAGACGAAGGCCTCGTTCGACGCTGCATCCTGCAAAAATACGAATCACCTCGTCTAGTCCACAGCGCCCCTTGACTGCCACGATCGTCCGCCAGGCACTGCGAGATCACCTCACGTGAAAGGCGGATGGGTTGAGGCGCCCATACCTCAAAACTGCCGCCCATCGGCACCATCGAGAACGGAGCCACCCCAAACATGTCCGCATCTCACTCAACCAACGATGGGCACCCACGACGGCGCTTCGCGCTTCATGCTCTGTCCCTCGCCATGGTCGCCGTCCTGGTAATTGCCCTGGTGGCCGCGTATCGCATGATGTATGGAGACGCAGCCGAGGCCTCCTCAGACGGGCAGGATGGCACCGCAGAGGCTGGGGCCTCCGCAGAGTTCCTAGACGACGTCATCACCTACTACGATGACTTCGACGGATATTGGGAGACAGTCGAGGCAGTCCAGGACGGTCTGATCTCAGAATCTGACCTCACCCACCCGTGGGTACTGGACCGCGACCATGTCGACACCGACGTCAGCTATCCGGTCACGCCACCGGCAGGGGGACCGCACAACTCTATTTGGCAAGAATGCACGGGCACCGTCTACTCTGATCCGGTCTTGGACGTGCACGCCGTCCATAGTTTGGAGCATGGCGCGGTATGGCTCACGTATGATCCCTCCGCCATAGACGCGCCCGACATTATGGCGTTGGCCGAAACCATCAGCGAATTTACCTACACGTTCATGAGTCCATATCCAGGTCAGGAGGCCACGGTGTCGCTACAGGCTTGGGGCGCCCAACTTCCGCTGGAGGACGTCGACATCACTGTCGTGACGGCCTTCATCACCCATTACCGACTCAATGAGCACACCTCACCGGAGCCGTTTGGCCCCTGCTCAGCGGGAACCACCGAGACCTCAGCGACGACCGACGAACCGGCAGATTCATGAGCAGGAGGGATCGCCAAAGCCTGCGTTCACGCCTGCGAACGCTCTCCAACCTGGAACTGATCAACATCGTCTGGATAGCGGTGGCGGTGTTCGTCCTGCTAGATGTGCCTCGCAGCCTCCCCAACGTACTCGGTTTCGGCCTGGTCGCACTGTTGCTCGGGCAAGGGGCGGCCTATTGGGCCGCGAAAGTCCGTCAGATCGAGGACAGTCAGCCCCGGCCCCGGCACCTGGCCCTCTTCCGTGCCCTCCAACCGATCAATGTGACGGCGCTGGTGTTGGCGGGTGCCTACGTGGGGTGGGCCGCGATTACCTCGCCAGGAGCGTCGACTTTGCCAGGGCTAATATTCTTGGCCCTGGCCATCGCCGAATACGTCAACTACTTCCACTGGCAACTTATGCACGACTCTGCCTCAGATGTACGGTTTCTTATTCGGCATCGGCGGCTGCGGCGCTCAGCGCTCTATCGAGATATTCGGCAACACACCGCCGCATCTCCATTATGATCGTTCGCCCGAGGCGAACCCCGGGCCGTTGGTGGAACCCACCTGAGAGAGGGTCGTTCGCGCGAGACTGCCCGATTCAATTCTTGTCATGTGCAGACCGCACCTGACAAGGAGGCTTATGCAAAAATGCAGATTCAAGGCCGCAGGAGGCGAAGTTTACGCAGGTAAGCGAGCCGACGAGATCGCGGAAAGTGCCTTTTGTAAGAGCTTCTATCAGGTTTGTTTCCGGGGCGAGGATGGTGTGCTGTCAGTGCGTGGGGAGGCGGAGGCCCTTGTCCATATCCGCTGGGTATGGACAAGGGCCGACAACGCGGCCAGGCGCGACATCACACCACCGCAGTAGGAAGAGAAACCTGATAGAAGCTCTAAGCCTCAAGGTCCGATTTCTCATCGTTCATGCGAATTCCTATACTTTCCTCCGGGCTTGAATGCGCACGCCTGCACAAGTCCCGATTTTTATCAGATGCCTTCGGCGCAGCGCGGACAATTTCGCGCATTCTTCCTAATTGGCGCAAATATTATTTAGTTGTGCCCACTACCCCAACTTGCGTATAGCAATATGCGGCAGTGATGCAGCGCATATGCATCACTTGTGCCCACACATGGAAAGGTCACCTCCACAGCACTAATTGTCATCAACAGTGCTGATTCCACAGAGGAAGTGAGGTGAACAAAATGAACGCAATTCGCGCTTGGAAAGACCCCGAGTACCGCGCCGGCCTCAGCAACGAGGAACTGGCCGAACTCCCGGCTAACCCCGTCGGCATCGCCGAGCTTCCCGAGGGACAGCTCGACTCCGTCGGTGGTGGAACCACCTGGGGCTGCGCCACGGTCACGCTGACCGTGACTGTCTGCTCTCCAACCAACACCATGTGTGGCAGCTGCTCCTGGGGAACCAGTGGCTGCTGTTAATACCCCCCTGGAACGGATTCGTTCCCAAAATAAAGGAAAACCACAATGGACAAGATTAGGGCCTGGAAAGACCCAGAATATCGTCGTTCACTCGGGAACGACGCGCCCGACCACCCTGTGGGCCAGCCCGGCCTTGAGCCGATCACCGACGCCGAGCTAACTGACGTCGGCGTCGGAGGCGCTTCGGGAACCGGTCACATCGGAACCATGGGTTGCTGCTGGTGCCTCCCCTGGTACTCCGGCTGGACCCGTTGCGGCCTGGTCTGCAACCCGAAGCAGCCTTGCGCCTAACTGAAATATAAGACGCTTGTCTTACTTACGGTGCAAACCTGATCGGCAAGGTCTTTCGACCTTGCCGATCAGCCTACCGGCCACTTCATTCACCTTGAAGACTCTTACCAACCCCGTTCTAAGGAAACCACCATGTCCACTCCCCACCACGATTCGGGCCGGATCGCTTTTCCTTCGCCTGGACTGCCCTGGCAGCTGGCTCTGACCCTGAGCGAGCGAAAAGCCAACGGCCGCCCCACCGAAGTCGATGAGATTCGCGGAGAAAAACGCCTCGACATGTGGCGCGAGCTCAAATCCGTCGGCGCCGAGGCGAAACAGGCCGCCAACCCTCTGGCTCCTTTGGGCATGGGCTCAGAAGCAGAACTGCGCGAATACCTCGGGGAGACTCGGGAGTCCGTCATGGGACGCACTCTTGAGGAACCTCGCTGGTATCAACAATTCCGCCGGTGGTGGACCGATGGTGTGAACGTCGACCCCGACGACCGCGAGATCGTCGCCGACATCTCCATGCTCGAACTCGCGCGCCCCATCCTCGAAGGCGCGGTGAGAGAACTGCGTCAGCGCATCACCGACATGCTCGACAACGTGCCCGAAGCCGACCGGATTCTCAGCCGCCCCGACCACATGGTGCACCTCCTACTCGCGACCCTGCCCGGCGGCGAAATGCTCAGCCACATCGACCGCACCACCGTGCTCGAGCTCAACGTCGCCCGCGTCGAGGGCCGTCTTGACGGCCACAGCGCCGAGGATCGCTTCGCCGCGTTTGTCGACATGCTGCGTGACCTCGATGCCTCCTGGCAAATCTGGGACGAATACCCCGTGCTCGCCCGCCTCATCACCACCGAGCTTGACTTCTGGATCGAGGCCTGCGTCGAACTGACTCAAGCCCTCATCGATGATGTGAGCGGCCTGCGCGCCCGTGGAATGCTCTCCGAAGAGGTTGACGAACTCAAAGGCATCGAATTCGGCGCTGGCGACAAGCACCGGGAGGGTCGCTCCGTGGCGTTGTTGACCTTCGACCACGGAAAGCTCGCGTTCAAGCCACGACCGCTGCACATGGACACTGCTTTCGACGGCCTAGTTGCCTGGGTCAACGACCAAGACATCAAGCACTCCCTGCGCCGCTTCGGCGTCTGGGATAAGGGCGGCTACGGATGGTCGGAGTTCATCGAATCCGGGATTTCGATCGACGAGGAAGGCGCCGACCGTTACGCGTGGCGCCTCGGAGCGCTCACGTCGCTGCTGTACGTACTCCACGCCACCGACTTCCACTTCGAAAACGTTCTCGCCTCCGGAGAACACCCGGTCCTGGTCGATCTGGAGTCACTCCTCCACAGTGACAAGAGTTCCGCGGTCCTTTCCACCGCCGACACCAACTACGAGCCGGTTGCGCTCCAAGCTCTGATCAACTCCGTGCAGTCGATCGGGGTGATTCCCAGCCGCTTCCTCATGAAGGACGACGAGGGATTGTTCGGTCTCGACGTCAGCGCGCTTGGTGGCGGTGGCGGTCAAGTGACCCCCATGGCCATCCCCGTGTGGGAAGGCGAGGGCACCGACAACATGCGGCTGGTCAACAAACATATGGAGATGGACGACGAACTCAACCAGCCCATTGACGCGGATGGAAAGCCCTACGACCTGCTCGTACGAGTTGACCACTTCGCCGATGGCTTCAATGCTTGCTACCAGATCCTTCATGACGCCAAGGACGAGCTTCTGGCCCAAGGCGGCCCTCTGGCCGCATTCGCCGACACTGCCAGTCGGCTCATCGCCCGTCCCACGCACGTGTACGCCCGACTTCTACTCGAAAGCACCCACCCGGACTTCCTGCGCGACGGTCTCGACCGCGACCGCTCGCTGGCCCGGGTCCTCAGCGGACACCAACAGATGGAATGCCGCATCGCCATGCTGCGCAATGAGATTGCCGAGATGCACCGTGGCGACGTTCCGGTCTTCCACACCGAAGCCGACTCCGGGGCGATTCGGGCGGGAATGGACTCCCAACCCATCGGCTACGGCCCGGACGTGCCCTTCGCCGAAATCGAAGCCCGGGTGGCTGGGCTCGACGAAAATGACCGGGCCTTCCAAGAATGGGTGATCCGCTCTTCCGTGGCTGCCACCACCATGAGCGACGAAGGCGCAACCTGGCCCAACTGGAGCCGAAAGCGGTCGGAGCGCCGTTACAGCGCCCAGCAGGCAGCGGAGGCGGCCAAGGACATCGCCGACCGGCTCGACCATCTCGCGATCCGCCAAGGGGACCGCATCGGCTGGATCGGCCTGGGCCTCATAGAAGAGAAGTACTGGCAACTGCAAGCAGCCAGCCTCGACTCCTATATCGGGTATGCCGGGATCGCACACGCCATCGACGCCGTCAGCGCGGTCACCGACGACGAGCGACTAGCAAACCTTGCCCACCAGACATACCGAGAACTGACCGAGCACGTGTCACACTTCTCCACCGGGATGCTGGAGATCGCCCGGGAAAAGGAACGCCCCGAACCACCTGGAATTGGCGCATACACCGGCATCGGTGGAGCCATGTACGTGCTAGCACACGCGACCGCCCGCCACGGCAACCCCGAATACGCCCACGCCGCCGCGTCGCTGTTGCCAGTTATGGAGATGTACATCGACGACGACATCCTCATCGACGTCATCTCCGGGGCCGCAGGGGCTATCTTCTCCCTCCTGGCACTGGAGACGGTCACCAATGACGGAGCCGCCCTCCGCCTCGCCCAGCGCTGCGCCGACCGGCTCCTAGCCACCAAAAAGGAAATGGAATCCGGCTGGGGCTGGATCACCCCCATCAACCCCAATGTGCCCCTGGCCGGGTTCTCGCACGGCAACTCCGGCATCATCACCGCCTTTGCCCGGTTGCATGAAGTCGCGCCCAACCCCGCCTATGTCGAAGCGATCGAGCAAGCCCTCGCCTACGAGAAATCACTGTTCGACCCCCACACCGGCAACTGGCCTGATTTGCGCGAAGGCAACGTTGGCGCCTCGGCTGACATGCGAGCCTGGTGCCACGGTGCCCCCGGGGTCACCATCGCACGGGGCGAATTGCTGCGAACCGGCGTTGTCAGCCACCTCACCGAGGAGCTGGAACTCGACCGCCAGCGCGGCGTGCTCGCCTCCCTCGAAACTGGCCTCACTCAAGACCCGGTGTCCGGCATCGGTAACCACAGTCTCTGTCACGGAGACGTCGGTAACCTCCTCATCGCCTCCGACTACGTCAATCCGGAGTCAGAGCCCGAGGTTGCCGACCTACTCGGCCGGGTCTGGGACACGCTTATCGCCGACGGCAGCCAGAACGGGTGGCTAAGCGGTGTGCCACACGGAATCGAGACGCCCGGGCTCCTCACCGGAACCTCCGGAATCGCCTGGGGCCTGGCCCGTCTGGCACGGCCCGACCTGGTGCCAGACATCCTGCGGCTGGAAGCTCCTCGAACGCACGAACCCGAGGGCTCCGTATGAGCAGCGCCGATCGCCCCGAAATACTCCCCCAACAGGGTGTTTTCCGCGAGGAGTTCCTCGCCGCCTACTCTGAACGACCACGCGGCAGCGGCGAGATCTTCTTCGACCCCACCGAGATGAAACCGCGCTGGAAACACGGCGTCTGGGCATCGGTGGTGGTTGTGGCCCTGCTGGTGGCAGGTCTGATGTATCCGGTACAGGGCGGCACCGCGGCTGTGTTGGCGGGTGCGGACCACAACTCGGTGGTCTTGGCGATGGCCGATGACAATGTGCCCGAAGTTGGCAGCACCATCACCATCACGGTGGGCGATGTCGAAATCGAGGGGCGCGTCAGCGCCGAGCAGGAAGCCGAAGACCCGGCACCGCACATGCTGCTCGTCGACCTGGTGAGCTCCAGCCCGCTATCCGAAAGCGATGTCGGCACCCCGGCCACCATCCAACAGGGTGTGCGGCCCATCTTGATCGATATCATCACGAGAGGCGCACTGTGATGGCTACACGCATTCTCGGACGTCGCCGAGTCCCCGTCATGTTGCAGTCCACAGCAGTGGAGTGTGGTGCGGCGTGCCTGGCCATGGTGTTGAGTTACCACGGCCAGCACACTCCGATCGCCGAAATCCGTGACGAGATGTTCCTTGGCCGCGACGGAGCCACGGCGGGCGCGATCGCCCGTCAGGCCCGCGCCTATGGGCTCACCACGCAAGGTTTCCGGTCCGACCCCGCTTCGCTGACTGAGCTGACGTTCCCCATTATCGTCCACTGGGGAATGAATCACTTCGTTGTGGTGGAACGGATCGGCAAGGACTTCGTCGACATCGTCGATCCCGACGCGGGCCGACGCCACATCAGCAAGGAGGAGTTCTCCTCCCAGTTCACCGGCGTAGTCTTGCAACTGACACCCGGCGAAGGCTTCACCCAACGCAGTCGCATGGGAATCGGGCTGTGGAAGTTCGTCAAACCATTCATCCCCCGCTCCCCGAAAGTAATCTCCGCGGTCCTGTCGGCCTCGATGGTATTGACAGTCATGGGCCTGGTGCCAGCCTTGCTCATCGGTTATCTGCTCGACCAAGTACTTCCCACCTCGCAACTGGACCTCATCCACGTGCTCGCTGCGGGCTGCGCCGCATACGCCCTGGGTCATACCTTGGTCACTCTCGTACGCGCAGAGCTACTGCTGTGGTTCCAAGTGCGCATCGACTGGTCAATGATGAGCGCATTCCTGCGACATCTGATGTCCTTGCCGTACAAGTACTTCCAGATTCGCCAAGGCGGCGACCTGCTGGTGCGAGTCTCCTCCACCAGCTACATCCGCGACGTGGTGAGTTCACAGATGCTGGCCATCGTGATCGACGTCGGCCTGCTGTTCATCTACCTGATGGTGATCGGCATCCAGTCGTGGATCTACGTCATGGTCATTCTCGGAATCGCCCTACTCCAAATCGCGATCATGCTGGGCTCGGCCCGCCGAGCCCAGCGATTCACCGAACGGGAACTACGCGCCACCGGCGACGCGCAAAGCGTGCTGCTGGAGACCATCACCGCCGCAGAATCAGTCAAATCCGCCGGGGCCGAAAAGGCGGCCGTGGCACGTTGGTCGTCCAAGTATTCCCACCAGATCGACGCGTCGATTCACCGCCGCCGCCTCGACAACCTGCTCGACGCGATCCTCGGACTGCTAGCCGTCTCAACGCCGCTGTTGATGCTGCTCATGGGCAGCTACATGGTCATCGGCGGCCAAATCTCGGTGGGCACCATGTTCGCGCTCAACGCCCTGGCAGCCGCTGCACTGGCGCCCGTGACCCAACTGGGAGCGAGCATCAAGTCATTGCAGACGGTACGGGTTCACCTGGACCGGCTGCGCGACATCTTCAACGAAAAGCCCGAAGACACTGACCAAGGAGACCTGCCGGCAAGCTTGGAACGCGACATCACTCTCGAAGATGTCTCGTTCCGTTACTCCGGCGACGGACCGGCGATTCTCTCGGACATCAACGTCACCATTCAGCGGGGCCACATGGTCGCCATCGTGGGCCGCAGCGGCTCTGGAAAGAGCACCCTGTCCCGGCTCATGTTGGGCCTATACCACCCCAGCGCTGGCACGGTGTCCTTCTCCGGAGAGCCACTACACAACCTCGACCTCAGCAGCCTACGCAAACAATGCGGGGTCGTCACACAAGAAGGCAGCGTCTTTAGCGGTTCCATCCTCAATAACATCACTCTCGCCGCGCCCGAGGCTTCGCTACAAGATGTCATGGAGGCATCGCAACTCGCCGAGCTGCACACCGACATCACAAACATGACGATGGGATATGAGACGGTCCTCGGTGAAGGCGGCAGCGGCCTCTCCGGCGGGCAGCAACAACGGCTCGTGCTGGCGCGCGCGCTGGCTACAAGGCCCAAGCTGCTGTTGCTCGACGAGGCCACTAGTCATTTGGACGCTGCCACAGAGGCGGCGGTTCACCGCAACCTGGCGGACTTGGATTGCACGCGTATCGTCATCGCTCACCGGCTCAGCACGGTGCGCGACGCGGACGTGATCATCGTCCTCGACGAAGGTCGCATTGTGGAGACGGGGACGCACCAGGAACTTCTCTACAACAATTCCACCTACGCGCACCTAGTTTCCGAGCAGCTGACGGTATGACGTGTCCGCACGCAATAGCGCTCTGAGTGGCCTGGCGCACGGCCGGGAGTCATCCGAAAGGGGATTCCCGGCCGTGCGCGCAGCCGCGAACCCCCTAGAACTTCACCCACCGACTGACCAGCTTGAGGGATTACGTTGCCGAAGAGAACGGATACGACGCCCATTGCCGTCGACGGGCTGACGAAGAAATACGGATCGGTCACAGCTGTCGACCAGCTCTCGTTTACGGTTCGCCCGGGCCGGATCACCGGATTTCTCGGACCAAACGGAGCCGGAAAGACGACTACCCTTCGCATGACGCTGGGATTGGTGACGCCTTCGGCCGGGCGCGCGACCATTCACGGTCACATCTATCGCCAGCTGGCGAATCCAACGTCGGTTGTGGGCGCGGTACTCGACGACGTCGGAGCGCACGACAGTCGCTCGGGACGCCATCACTTGCGGCAGCTGTGCGCGGCCGCACGGATACCGGCCTCTCGAGTTGACGATGTCCTCGCGGAAGTGGACCTGACGCAGGCGGCCGACCGGGACTACGGCACCTATTCGCGGGGAATGCGGCAGCGACTGTCCCTAGCCCAGGCGCTACTTGGAGATCCGGAAGTCCTCATCATGGACGAACCCACCAACGGGCTCGATCCCAGCGGTATCCGCTGGATACTCGACGCGCTGCGCGAGTTTGCCGATCAGGGGCGGACCGTGTTGATCTCAACGCACGTGATCGCCGAAATTCAAAGCCTGCTAGAGGACGTCATCATTATCAACCGAGGCACTTTGGTCGCGCAGGGCACGGTCGCACAGGTGTGCGGCTCGGAATCTGGCACGGGGCAAGTCAGCGCCCACGCTTCGGACCCCGCAGGGCTACTGGCCGCCGCGAGAGCTAAGGGGTTGTCCGCGACCATGTCCGGAGGCGCGGTGCTGTTCTCCGATGGCGGCATCGAGCAGGTGAGCGCCCTGGCCGCCCAGGAGCGGATCACATTGCGCGAAGTCTCGTCTCTCCAGCACAGCCTGGAAGCCGCATTTCTCAACCTGACCCGCCAGGAGGGGAAATAGCATGAAGGGACTCATTCACTCTGAACTATTGAAGTTCTTCACCCTGCGCATGTGGTGGATTTCCGCTCTCGTCCTCGCTGGCTCGGCCGCGATCGCCTCGGCATGGCACGCGTGGCAGTTCACGATGTACACCGGGTCGTTCGAGCATTACATGAGCGCCTACACCATACCCATGGAGGATTTCTCCGCCGACACATTGGCGCAGCTTCGCGCCAATTACGAGTCCTTGGGGACCCCGGACAACCTGGGGGTCACCATGTACAACTCCGGCCAGTCGATCGCTCTGTTGGTGGTCGCACTGTTGGGGGTCCTCATTGTCACAGGCGAACACCAGTACCGGACCTTGACCTCAACGTTCCTTTTCGAGCCGCGCCGCGACCGCGTCATCGCCGCCAAGCTTGTCACGGTCGTCCTCATCGCTTCTGGCATGTGGTTGGTTACCAAGGTGATTAGCCTCGGCATTGGAGCGGTCGCGCTGTCCGCACAAGGGGTCGGTACTCAGCTGGACAACCCTTCGGTCGTTGGCGCGGTGATGCTGAATTTGCTCGCCTTTAACCTGTGGGCGATCTTTGGTTTCGCGCTTGGCGTCTTGGTGCAACGGCAGACTGCGGCCATCGTGACGCTGGCGATTGTGTACTTCCTGACTTCGGTCGTCGTATTGGTTGTATTCAATGTGCTGCATGACTTGGGCTACACCGGCCAGTGGGTTTCGAATCTCCCGGTGGTCTTTCCGGGGGTCGCCTCTGAGGTCATGGTCAAGCCCGTGGACTTGCGCCCGACGTTGCCCGACCAGTGGGTCGGCGGGGTGGTCTTGGGCGGATACGCGGTGGTAGCCGGAACGCTCGGCACGTTGCTACTGAAACGGCGTGATGTGGTGTAGCTATATGCCATGAGCGGAGTTACCGCGGGCTTATCTGATTGGCCACACGCTTCGCCATCGGACCGTCCTTAGCTGCGGTCGGGGGCCCAAGGGGTTGGTGGCTCCCGACCGTTTTAGTGCCCCGGAGGCCGGATGCCTAGCCTCCGCCGCCACCTCCCGCGCCACCGCCGCCTCCACCGCCGCCCCCGGCTCCGGCCCCGCCAGCGCCGCTGAGGTCCGCCCCTGCGGTGCCTCCAGCCACCGACACCGGAGCAGCCACCCAGCGAACGGAGGCCCGGCGCTGAGACAGGGTGGACCAGGCCGTCGCCGCGACTGTGAGGAACCCACCGGCGAGAGCCAGCCACCCCAGATGGGCCAGCAGCGCCCGAGTCTCCGGGGCCATCGCAAATGCCGAGGACGTTGGTTCCTCGGCCGGGCGCGGTGCGGGCACATTGACCACGCTCGACTCCTCCAGTGTGACCCAGGTGTTCAAGGCTCCACCGGGCTCGATTAGCCCGTGGGTGAACCGCACGCCCAGCCCGTCCTCGGGGTGCTCGAAGGTGATCTCGTCGCAGGGTTCGGAGTAGTTTCCTTGCCACGCACGGCATCCGGCTCGCATCGGCGGGTCGGCGAACGCACCCTTGGGCGGCTGTCCCGGAGTCCGCACGGTCACCGCCACGGATTGAATGTCGATGACCCAGCCGCGTCCAATGGCGTCGAAATTCAGCGACACGTCGTCTCCATCGTGGACGACAAGGCGCTCGTAGGTATAGGCGATCTCGAAACGGTGCCGACCAGTCAAGGTGGGTTCAGCCTCGAAGTCACCGACCTCGATATATGTTTCGGTGGAGCCGGGGCGGATGTCCACGGGCATCGGCTCCTCCAGCGAACGGGCACTCACATTGGTCAAACCAAGGTCGTGCCATCCTGCCTCACCAATGGCGCCGCTATGGGGCAGATGACGGCGCATCCCTTGCCCCGCAGCCTCGGCGTAGTCATAGGTGAAGGTCTCCACAATCCGCGCGGTACCGCTTTCGGTGACGGTGAGGTCAATGTCGACATGTTCCACTGACGTTGTCGGTTCGCCGAAGTGAGCCACCATCTGCGAAGCGAACCGAGTGAGGCTCACCGCTGCCGCCACCAGGGAGAAGATCACCAGGAGCACCAGGGCGGCCTTGACATAACCGGGATAGGGCGGGCTGGAGAAAGTGGCCCCGATTCGATGGCGCCAGGCAGCTGTCCGGGGCCGCGTCTGTCGCGGCGCTGTGGCCTCGCCGTGCCCCTGCGCGCGCTGATATCCGCCAGCGCTGGTCGGCGGGATGGAATTCGCCGTAGGGCGGCGACGAAAACCATCTCGATGCCTACGCTTTGCCATCCTTTACTTTATCTGAGGCGAACCAACGATCATCCATCCACAATCACGTGACCACACACTTGATACGCAACGAGACTCCTGAGTCGAATGTGGCGCTCTACTTTGCTGAGGCCGCTGAGGACGAGTGATCATTTGTTGGGCCGCGCACGTGATTTCATGCTGTCTGACCACGGTAAAGTCCTCTACTCAGGAGTATCGTTTGCCCCTTGACCGCAGCCTTTAGGATGTGAGGGGTCGGTTTTCCCCATACAACGTCAGTGCCCATCTTCGTTGTGCCTTCGCCATGTACCCCTGACCGATGGACCTCTAATGGCCAATAGTTTCGATAATTCACAACCAAAGCACTCGTTTCCTCCTCCAGTCAAACCCGAGGAGAAGGTAGAAGAAAAGTCGATTTTCGACTCATTCAAGAGCAAGGGGCGGGCCGCCAAGCTGGGTCTCGTCCTCGCGCTGTTGATTCCGCTGCTGGTCGCGGGAACGCCGCTGGCGTTGGGGTATTACAACAAGCGCGAGCCGGTGCGCGCCATGCAGGATTTCTTGGAGGCTTCCCGCACCGGTGACATCAGTACCGCAATGGAGTATGTCGCCTTTCCTCCCCGGGGGCAGAGCGCGAAGCTCCTGCACCCTGACGCTGTCAGCACCATGTGGGAGGTCGACGATGTCTCCTTGTTGTGGTTCTCTGACCGATCCGAGTTCACCGACGAGACGGCTAGCGCTCGCGTCGAGGTGACCATTATCGGCCCGCAAGAGACCGAGGTGACCTCAAAATTCATGATGGGGCAGCGACGGGGCGAACGGTGGTACATCCACCACGCGCTCAGCTCCGTGGAAACAAACTTGCAGACGTTGCCGTACGTGGAGGCGAACGGTCACCGGGCTGAGATCGGGCGCAGCCGTGGGGATTCGGATAACTTTTATGTCTTGCCGGGGGTATATGAGTTCTACAGCCAGGAGATGGAGGTCTTCGAATCGGGGATCGACACCAAGGTTGTCCTGGGTAGCCGCGTCTTCTCAGTGGGGGAAGAACAGATCGAGCTGTTCAACCGCGACAGACGCCAGACGGTGAGTTTGAACGACGACTTGCAATTGAAGTCCACAGTTGACGAGGTGGCCAATGCTCGGCTGCGGTCGCATCTGACACTGTGCGTGGATACGACCGATGGCCCGCGACAGGAAGGGTGTCCGTTCGGCACCACCCCCGATAATCTCCGGGCTGCGTTGAATAACTTCTCCTATCAGGATTTCAGCGACTTCCGGTGGAGCGTACTCGAAGAACCATCTGTTGAGGTTTCGATGGGTCGAAGCAACCAGCCACGGGGCGACCTAGCCATCGAATACGACCACGGGTTGGCCGAACTGATTGTCAACGCCGACGGGGTCGATTTGCGATTCACCTGCCAAATGCACCTGGACTATTTGTATTTCCATGTCAACGAAAACGCCGATATGGCGATTGGTTCCCTGGACGACTTTGAGGAGATGTCAGCTGACCGGTTTCCAGACTGGGACAACTGCGTCTTTGGTTAACTGCCTTCGGGCTCGATAGCCGAACTGATCAGTGAAGGGGGTTTCTGGCCCGCCACTAGAGGGTGGGGCCAGGAGCCCCCGTTTCGTCCACCGGTGACCCCGATCAGGCTGGATTCAGAGCGAAGAGCCAGCTAGATGGCCGATTGTTTGATAGTGAGGCCAGGTACACATGTGGTGCTCACGAACTGACAGATTCACTTTGCTGCGATAGGCTCCAGGGCCACCGCCGCTTTTGCGTTCCAAAACCATCTCGCCTGAGCGGCTTCCCACCTCCCCGACCGTTCACTATGGACCAGTTATGCCCAACTCCTCCCCCTCCCCCATGTCCCTTCACAGTCTCGATCGTCGCCTGATGCGGTATGTCTGCGCGGCAATCGCCGTCGCGTTGCTACTGACGTTGGGAGTCTTGACCACGATCAACGTCCATCACAAGAACGCTCCACTGCGGTCGGTCACCCAGTTCCTAGAGGCGGCCCAGACCGGTGACGTTGAGACGGCTTTGAACTTTGTCGCGTCGCGGCAACATCCCGGCGGCAACGCCCTCGTCCTGGCGGATGACGCAGATGGCCCCTTGTGGAGCATTGACGACGTTTCCTTTCACGTGCCGCCGCGCTCCGGAGACACCCACGTGCGCGTCTCGGCCAGCATTTCCACAGCGGACGGACTCACGGCGACTCATGTCTTCGACGTCGAACAGGAAGCCGGAGCATGGCGGATCTACCAGGCATTGACGCCGGTCACGATCGAGTCGGACTTTGCGACCTTCCTGCAGGTCAATGACCACACCGCCGAAGTGAGCACGGACCAAGCCAGGCCGATCTATCTGCTGCCTGGCGCCTACGTCTTCTATGATGACGAGCTCGAAGTGGTGAGCTTCCCATCGGAGCCGACTTTGTTTCTGGGCTCGCATATCGTTGGCACCCAGAGGGGTCCTACGGGGACGACGCCGACGCCTTTCCCGGTGTGGTCGCTCGCCCAGTTGCGGCACGACGCCAACGAGGATGTCAATTCCCAGCTGCGGGATTACTTGACCGCGTGTGAAGGTTCCAGCTCGACAGGGGTTATCGAGCCGGACTGTCCATTTGGTACGTCGCGCTCCGCAATCGCCGAGGTCATCGGCATGGAGGACAGTGACTCAGCCCTGTCGCATTTCCGCTGGCAGATCGAGGAATACCCGGCCGCCGAAGTAGAGCTATGGAATGAGCCGCACAGCACCACCTTCGAGGTCGCGTTTGCAACGCCTGGGTCGATCAAGCTTGAGGTCGAGGCAGGCGACGACACCCATGTTCTCCTTTGTTCGATGGAGCCGGAGCGACTATCGCCAATGTTCGAGGGCGATGGCACCCTCGCGTTTCAGCCCGCTGAGACCGCACCAGATCACACAGACGCACGCGGCGACTATCCACATAGTCTTGATATCAGCGAGTGCTCGCTGGCTTCCTAGGAACACCGATCATCAAGTACTCCCCGACCGACCGGGAGGCGGCCATTCCAGACTCGCAAAACCACCCAGGCACCAGGCCCCAGCGAATCGGCCAGCGGCCCTGTACCAATAATGGCAACGCTTGCCGCATGCTCTTCTGCGAAGCACATCGGGCCAGCCATCAGATCAACTCCACGGATGCGTTCGGCCCTCAACGGGCGCAAGCAAAGTGAATAAAAAACCAGCAATCGGCGTGCTACAGTGCAGGTCAAGAAGTATGCTCCCCGCGCACGCGGGGATGAACCCAACTGAGACCATCACAGACCGTGATAATTTGAATGCTCCCCGCGCACGCGGGGATGAACCCTAAAGGCGGCGACGAACCGCAGCGCCAAAGCAATGCTCCCCGCGCACGCGGGGATGAACCGTAGAGAACCAAACCCTCTAGTGAGGGATCAAAATGCTCCCCGCGCACGCGGGGATGAACCCATACGAACAGCCCCAATCATTCGGGTCGTTCTATGCTCCCCGCGCACGCGGGGATGAACCTTAACCGCATCAATAGCTACGTAGCCACCCGGGATGCTCCCCGCGCACGCGGGGATGAACCGCGCCAAACGAACCGAACGAGCCCAACAATGAGATGCTCCCCGCGCACGCGGGGATGAACCGTCGTTCGATACAAGTCTGGCAATGTTCATGGAATGCTCCCCGCGCACGCGGGGATGAACCCTACCGCAACATCGCAGGCCACCTCGCCGGTGAATGCTCCCCGCGCACGCGGGGATGAACCCGGTGGCTGGAGCGTCACAGCATCATCCGAACTATGCTCCCCGCGCACGCGGGGATGAGCCTCTGCCCCCGGCGCGGTATCCGTTATGTCTCCTTGGGCTCCTTTCACGCACCCCGCGTGGACCATTTTTCCTGTGCGGGTTTGGATTTGTGGTGGTTATTCCGGGCCGGATGCGGGTTGCCGCTGGCATCTGCTGGTGATGTGTCCCTTGGCGGCAGCGGTGCGCGGTCGCTGCCACCTGGGACGTGCGGTTGAGGATGTCAATGGGGCCGGGTGTGCTTCGGTGGGGTCTCCACTCGGTGTGCACACGTTGGCGGTGGTGATGTCCTCGTAACCGGCATGGGCCCGGGATTCTGTTGTGAGCTAGTTGTTATGTGGTTATCCCGCTGGTCTGAAAGATGGCTGCCGTGGCCTCGTCCAAACGGGTGTTGCTTGGCCGCCTGGTAGTAGCGACGGTGGTCGCGTTTGCGGCAAGGTCACCATCTGGATGACGCCTACAGTGCACTATCTGAGCCCCGAACACAGGCGGTGACTTCATCGAGGTTGACGATGGAGCTGTCTGTGTATGGACTAAGACTTTTCAGCCTTTGGGGTTCGGTGCCGTTACGTTGGGGTCATTCTTGTCCGACAGTTAGCTTGACTGTCAGGGCCACCCCAACCACAGCGATTTACGAACACTTCCAGCACGTGTGTTCGTGTTGCTCACCTGGCCGGTGAGCTGCGATAGGTCTTTGGTATCGACAGGGCGGACGGTCTTTGGTGTCCAGACACCGCCACCCGATCAGGTCAGGTCAGGTCAGGTCAGGTCAGGTCACTTGGTTACTCGGATTCAGGTTTGTGGTGTGTACACAGGTCCGGATGTGCGGCCGCGTAGGTGGTGAAGTTCTCCGCGAAACGTTTCAACCCATAGGCGGCTTGGCCGAAGACCAGGGTCTTAATCCACCAAGCGCCCGATGGCAGCAGGTAGGCGCGCACGATCGGGTCGCCTTCCCTGGATTCTTCCCGATGCACCGCGATCGAGTCGCCCATCCAGGAGCCATACAGGTAGTAGTAATACCCATCGGAGAGGAACCGGCCATAGAACTTGCCCGGCTCCAGGCGTGCGCCCAACAGATCGAGCTTGGAAAGCCTGCTCGTGACATTGGCCGGGGCCGGTTGCCCGTTGGCGCTACGCATCTGCGGAATCGCGCCCTTACGGTATGGCTGCGGGTTGGATGCGCTCATGATGCCGCCCCTAGGATCGCCTCAGCCGACTCGGCGATCACGCGGTCGAGCAACGCCTCACGCCACTGCTCAGTACGAGCCGTAAACGGTGACTCCCACGCAATATCAGCGATCCGACCCCGCGCCAGACTGATCGTAGCCACCGGAATCACCAAAGACACCCCTTGCAAACTCAGCGCCAGAGCCGCCCCCTTATCCGGATGCGGAGAGACCATATAAACGCCAGAGTCGAAACCAAACTCCACCACCTGCGCCCCAGTGGTCTTGATCAAAGCCACATCCCTAGACCCGATTGATGAAGCCTGAGACGATGCGGCCGCACCGGTGGTCGTCACCGATGCCGAACCCGTAGCCTTACTGGCCGCGACCTGAACCGAGTTCATCGCCGCATCCCGGTGCGTACCAGTCGAACCGGTCGCGCCCATGGAGTTCGCCTGCCCGGCGGCGGCGGTATCGATGGCGTCGATGCTCGAACCGAGCTCGACGCCGGATTGCGCGGTGGTCGACTCGGGCGAGGAACCACACTGCGGGCCGGTCTCACCGGTTGCCTCGGGTGTTTGGGTGCTGGTCGAATAGATGGGAGTACTCATGCCGCACCACCTACAGGCAGCACCGATACCCGCATCTGCCTGGGCAAATGCGGGTCAAAAAGGTGCGAATATATGGGTGTTGAGTACTCGTTTTTGGGTGCACGGAAGCGTATGGTGGTTCGTAGCATTACGAACTCCGTTTCTTGATGCTGTGAGGGTGGTCCGCGGAAGCTTGTTTAGTCGACAGAGTCCGTCGGACCACCCGATTCCATATTTAGTTTTCGCCCACTCATTGGAGTGGGGGTTTTTCTGTGCCCTTAACCGTACGGCCCACAGGGCCACACTCGTGGTATTGACATTCCGTCGCTCGTGTCGCTTTCGCGACAGAATCAACGAGAACCCCAGCGGCTACCGTGGCGGCCACACAGAACCCGGTGGCGGCGCTCCTCCCCAGAAGCGAACCGGCGTTAGGCGTTGCGGCACAGGCACACCCGTGCCACCACATCCAACCCAGTGACAACAGCCCGTCACATCGGATAGCACGAAACTATCCCGGATGAAAACACAGAAGTCAACCACCACAACCCATCCCGCCCGGCGTGTCGCCCCAAACTAACCAGACCCCACGCCTGAGACGAGACACAGAACACACACCCAGCGCACCTGGTAGCGTTTGGCCCTAGCCTTCGCAACGCTCCGGTCTCATAGGGACAAGACACGCTCGCATACTCTGGTGGTGGCTCCACAGCGTCACGCGCGAAATCTGCGCCGCTGTCGGCCACGGCACCCCATCTAGCACCGCCCCAAGACTGCGAGGGACCAGGTTGTGAGGAACCGAGCAATGAACGATCACGCCCCAGCATGGAGAACCGCCCCGTTCGCACGACGCCTCGGCGTAGCCGCCAGCGCCGCCCTCCTGGCGGTGTCCTCCACTGCTTGCACCAGCGAAAATGATGGTCGTCAGCTGCGTGTGCTCATGGCTGATCCGCCTGAGGCGGCTCTGTCTCCGCATTCCAACGACGCCTATTTGCTCTCCCGTTGGTCGGTCTCGGAAACCTTGGTCACTTTGGACGAAGATGGGGAGCTATCCGCTTCGCTGGCCACTGGATGGTCGATGGTGGACGACAATAGGTGGGAAATTGAGCTACGCGAAGGCGTGCGCTTCCACGACGGGACCACTATGGACGCGGCCGCTGTGGAGAACGCGCTGAATGCCGCCGCTGAGTCTGCCACGAAACCACGGGTGCTGGAGGGCATCGAGCTAACGGCTGAGGCTACTGGTGACCACACGCTCCTCGTCTCGACGGCTTCGCCCGATGCGACGTTGCTCCAGCGTTTGGCTTCGCCGCAGTTGGCGATTCTTGCTACCTCGGCCTATCGTTCTGGGGATGTCGATCCGGTCGGGGCGGCCACCGGGCCGTTTCGTATCAGTGAGTCCACCAACGGTGGGGCGCAAATGAAGCGGTTTGACGACTATTGGGGTGCCGCGCCCGCGTTGACTCGCTTCCGCGCCGAGTACGTGGCCGACCCGCATAAGCGGGCTATGGCGTTGCGCGGCAACTCGGCCGATATCGCCGAGAACATCCCGGCTAGCGAGCTGGTCCATCTGCATGCGGGGCAAGTTCAGGACTCCCCTACCTCACGCAGTGTCTTGATGTATTTGAACACCGATACCGGGCCGTTTGCCGATGAGGGATTGCGAGCCGCGGCCCGGGAGGCGATTGAGCCGGAGTCGCTAATCGACGGCCTATATGCGGGCCATGCCGATGAGCCCATTGGGTTGTTTGGCCCCTCGGTGCCGTGGAGGAGCGATGTCGCTGCTGAGTTTGGTGAGGCCGGGCCGGTTGATTCTGACCGCATTGACCTCGTTACCTATTCCAACACCCCTCAGCTGGCCGAAGTGATGGCTTTGGTGAGTTCGCAACTGGAGGATGCCGGATTCGAGGTGACGACAACCGTGCGTGAGTATTCGCAGGTTGAAGGCGATGTCCTTGGTGGACATTTCGACGCTTTCATTTTGTCGCGTTCCACTGTGCTCGATTCGGGTGACCCGTATTCGTTCTTGGAGAGCGACTTCAGTTGCAACGGCGTGTTCAACATTTCGCAGTGGTGCACACGCGGCGTAGACACTCAGATCGCCACCATGGCCGCCGCGACACCGGGAGATGAACGAATCAGCCAGATCGCGCAAGTGGAGGCGGAAATTTTGGGTTCGGTTGCCGCCATTGTGCTTTTGCACGAGCGCCTCATCACCGGAGTCGGGCCCGGGGTGGAGAACGTGGCTCAAGACCCCAGGGAGTTCACGCTTATTACTCCGGAGACCACAAAGCGTTGATCAGCGCGGCTCAATTCAAGAAGGCGGCCCCGCGCCATTGCGAGGCCGCCTTCTCAGTGTGTCACTAAACGTGGTTGTCCGTACCAACCCGGGCTAGAACAGGCGCAGTGCCTGCAACTTGCCCACGGCTGAGATGCGCTCTTCGGCCAGCTGGTCGGCGGCCTGTCCGGGCGGGATGCCGTCGGCGGCCGAGCGGGCCAGGATCTCCAGCGTCGTGGTGAAAATGTTCTCGGTGCGGCGCTTGGCGCGCTCGAAGTTGAACGGCCCGGCGAACTCGTCGGCCACCTGCACCACTCCCCCGGAGTTGGCCAGATAGTCGGGGGCATAGAGGATGCCTCGGTCGGCTAGGAGCTTGTCGATTCCGGGGCGGGCCAGCTGGTTGTTTGCCGCTCCACACACGATCTCGACGTTCATGGTGCTCACCGACTCGTCGGAGAGCGCTCCACCCATCGCGCACGGCGCGTACACGTGCAGCTGGTGCTCTAGCAGTTCCTCGGTGGAGCCGACGAACTTGGCCAGCGGGTAGTTCTCGGTCAACCACTTCTGGGCCACGGAGTTGACGTCCGTGGCGATGACGCGGGCCCCGGCCTCGGTCAGGTGGCCCACTAGGTGGCGGCCGACCTTGCCCACTCCGGCGACGCCGACGGTCTTGCCCGCCAAGTCGGCCGAACCCCAGCGGTGCTGGGCGGAGGCGCGCATCGCCTGGAAGACGCCGAAGGCGGTCAACACCGAGGAGTCCCCCGCGCCGCCGTGGTCGGGGCTGCGACCGGTGCAAAAGCGCGTCTCGCGGGCGATGTGGTCCATGTCCTGCACGTACGTTCCGACATCACACGCGGTGATGTAGCGGCCGCCCAGCGACTCCACGAAGCGGCCATAGGCGCGCAGCATCGCCTCGTTCTTGTCCTTGCTCGGGTCTCCCCAGATGACAGCCTTGCCGCCCCCGTGGTCCAGACCGGCCAGCGCGTTCTTGTACGCCATGCCCTTGGACAGGTCGAGGACGTCGTTTAGCGCCCCGGCTTCGCTGGCGTAAGGGTAGAAGCGGGTGCCGCCGAGCGCGGGCCCCAGCGCGGAGGAATAGATGGCGATGATGGCTTTAAGCCCCGTGGACGGATCGTGACAGAAGACCACTTGTTCGTGCCCGGCCAACTCGACCGGAGCTTCGAATACGCTCATGGCATGTGCTCCTTTGCAATACATGCGTCGGGCCAGGTGATGGCCGCGATTAAGTAATGGTGGCGTCCACGGATTAGGCTTGGGTGTGCCGCTCGGAAGGACGTTGGCAGGTCGTGCCAGTATCTTCCAGTCTATTGCCTTTGGTGGGCGCGATGGCAGTGGTGTGGTTGTCGAAAGTCACGCTTTGCGACGTGTGTGCCACTCGATGACGGTTGGGTCGCGCCCGTGGGGCTGACTGGCCGGCCGGTTGGCGATGCTGACCGTTCGGATGAGGTATCGCAAAAGTGCGAATCCGGACGCGCCACGGGAGCCACAAGCCCAGTAGCTGCGGGTTCTACTGTGGCCTGTGCGAAGGGCTTAACTCACATGACACGGAAGTTTGATACAAAACTGTCCGTTTGGCCTATATGGGATAACTCCGACAGCACGGACGATTGATCTGAATCGAATACCTGGCAACAGGATTCGTAAGTCTGTGGAGGAGACGAGACATGACGATGCATGCAAATGCCACTGAAGAGGATGTGCTGCTTACCCCCTCAGAGGTGGCCGCCATGTTCCGAGTTGACCCGAAGACGGTGACCCGCTGGGCAAAGGCCGGAAAGCTATCGGCCATTCGCACCCTGGGCGGACACCGCCGTTACAAAGAGTCCGAGGTACGTGAGCTTCTGGGCGGATTCATTCCCGCTCCTCGCGAAGCGGCTGAATAGGCCACGCAGTAAAAGGACGTGCTCTCCCGACGCACGTTCGGGTTCGCTTCCGCATCCGGTGCCGCCAGGCCCGGAGACGCTTGCCCCACCCACTACTGCACAACCTATCCAGCCGGTCCACCCTGACGGCTGGCAGCGGACTCGCCAACGACATAACTGAATCGACACCAACGAGCGCTTCACGGTTACCGCCCTCTACCAAGGGATGGGGCCGAGGCGGCACCGGGCGCGGCGAAGGCCTATCAACCCTCGCCGATACCCTCGCCCGCGACCTCGTATTCGCAACAGGGAACCTGCGGCGAACCCGGACCAGACATATCACGCAACGGTGACCAAAGGTGATAGTCGGCAAGACCCGGGGAAACCGCACGAGAGAACGCTAGTCATTCGCACGACATCACCACGTGCGCATCCGGACCCCGGACAGGACGGATTCGCGAACGTGACGACGTTGACCGGCGTTCGACCATCTGAAGCGACCCGCCGCCACCAACGGCGACCTCGACAAACACGAGGCGGTGGCGCAAACCAACTTTATAGGTGCGGCTCCTTTGGAGTAGGAACCGCAGCCCGACGGGCGCAGCATTGGATGCTGCGCCCGTGAGGTTTTCCAGGCCCCACACCGCCCCCACCAGCCACAATCGGCCGTCCTCAATGCACTGCGCGCTCGCCGAAGCAGTGTGCGAAAGTGTTGCTGCGCCATCGCCGATTGTGTGCGAAGGTGTTACTAGGCTTGAGCCGATCAAGGTCGGGGAAGAGGCACTCAATGCGCAGATGGTGGGGGCAACTGGCAGCCAGCAGCGCCATCGTCGCACTGACGGTCGCGCTGGCGATGGGCGTGCCGCTACTCAACAAGGCCATCAGTAGCGAAGTAGACGTCACTGGTGAATCGTTTCGGCTCAGCCCCGGCGTGACGGTGACGGCTCCCCCCGGAACCGAGATGCGGCCCGGGTTCCACCAACCTCAGCAGGGTCGGGCCGAGTTCTCCATCAACTCCGCCACGGTCGCCGTGGAGGCGCAGGCCCCATACCATTTCAGCGCCGACTATCTCATCGATGAGATGGAGCGACTTATCGCCGCTCAGCCGGGTGTCCACATGGCCGAAGACCGCGCCTGTCAGGCGGGTCAGATTGTCGGGGCGGGCCGGTCGTTTTTGACCGCTTCGGGTTCGGGTTTCCTGTGCGCGTTCGTCTATGACGGTGTGCGCGTCGAAGTGACGGCCTCCGGCACCGCCTTGGATTCGGAGACAGTGGAGGCTATCGAGCGGCTGATCGACAGTCTGGACTTCGGAGGGGCCGCATGACCACCACCCAAGTTCGGCCATCGCTGTGGGCGGAGGACACGCAGCGGGATCGTTGGCGGCTGTTTCGTTCGCCCCCAGTGTGGGCGGCGAGCTTCTTGATCGTGGCCGCGTCGGTCTTGTTGTTGCATCACACGGTGCCGGTGGCGGTGGCCTATCCGCGTGCGGCGGCGACGGCCGCGGGATTGTTCGCGCTGTTCGCGATCCCGTTTATCGCCCTGTATCGGCGGATGGCGTGGTTGCAGTCGATGCCAGCTGGCCTGCACGTGGTGGCGTTCCTGTGGGGCGGCACGGTCGCGGTGATGACGTCGATTTTCGCGGTGGGCGCGGTGCGCGGGTTGCTGGCCACGGCGGTGAGCCCCCTCTGGGCCGAGACGTGGTCGCCGGTGTTGGGCGCGCCGATTGTCGAGGAGCTGATTAAGGCCGTCGGGGTGGTCATGGTGGCGCTTTTGGCGCCGTGGCGGCTGCGTAGCGTCTTGGACGGGATCTTTTGCGGGGTGTTCGTCGGGGTCGGTTTTCAGGTGATCGAGGGTTACGCTTTCGCGCTGTCGGCCACGATGATGCAGCGCACCGGCGACGTGACCGAACCGGCCATGTCGACGTTCATTGTGCGCGGGATTCTGGCTGGGCTGTGGTCTCACGCGGTATTGACCGCGATAGTCGGGGCCGGGATCGCCTATGTGATTGTGCGGCGCACTAAACCGCTGTCGCACCGGCTAGGTTTGGCGTTCCTAGCGTTCGCGGCAGCGGTGGGCTTCCATGCACTGTGGAATTCGCCGTTGCTGCGCGACGGCTTCGGGCTGGGTACTCCGGGGATTTTCATCGGGGTGTTGGTTAAGGGCCTACCGGCGGTGGTGTTGGCCGCGTGGTTGCTGCGGCGGTTCTTCCTCCAGGAGGTGCAGCGACGGCGCGAATTGCTACGCGACTTTGGCGTGGAGGGCGTCGCGCCCCAGGAAGCCGAGACATTGTTGTCGTGGAAGGCGCGGGAGGCGGCGGTCGTGGCCGAACGGAAACGCTCGGGGCGCAAGGCCGCGGCGCGACTGCGGCGACGGCACCGGCGTCAGCTGCGGGACTTGGAAGCGCTGCACGAACAACATGGCTGATGGCTTGCCGCTGCGGCGGTGTCTTTGGGGTGGTGCTTGGGGTGGTGCTTGGGGTGGTGCTTGGGGTGGTGCTCGGGGTGGTGCTTGCGGTGGCGCGAAACATCGTGGGGCTGGGTGGAAGCGCGACCGCCTAGCGTGTTTATCCGGCTGGGTCGAGTTTCGGGCAGTCGGGCAGTCGGGCAGTCGGGCAGTCGGGCAGTCGGGCAGTCGGGCAGTCAGGCAGTCAGGCAGTCAGGCAGTCAGGCAGTCAGGCAGTCAGGCAGTCAGGCAGTCAGGCAGTCAGGCAGTCAGGCAGTCGAAGAGTTATCCACAGGGCGATAAGTTGATTCTTGACCCCACATGGGCGACTTTGGGATGATTTTAAGGGGGCCCCAGCATCGATAAATGTACATGTGTGAATCACATGCCCTCCTGCGGCAACGTGGCATGACGATGCCGCCGAGGTCATTGCGCGCCCACCTCAGCGGCACCTCATGGATTAGTCGCGGTGCGGACTCCGCAGCCCCTCCCGGCCAGACTATCGACGGCGAATTGCGGTCGGTGCGACCTTCTCCTGCGCGTAAGCCGCACCGTCGTAGTATTCCGCCGCCAGGGGCGGCCTCCAGGACCGGTGGATTTACCCAGCAACAGCGAATCGCGGGAATACGCTGGGCTGGCGCCCCGGAGAGTGGGACGCTCTACCACCAACTAACCCTTATTAAGTTCATGCCCCACCCAGCTAAGTGAAGATTTCTCAACCCCCAGTTTAGCCCTCTGGTGCGCAAGTGAGAAGGATCTTGACGACCTTTCCCGGTACGCATATGCACCTTCAGCAGGCAAAACAACTAAAAACCAGACAAGGCACGTGCCGGGATCGGGACTCATCGCGGCAGCGGCACCAATCACCGGCGGCGTCCGCTGCCGACCCGTACTCACCGACCAGTCGGGGCCGCCGCGCGAGGGATCACTCATGCGCCACCTCCTACTTTGCTCCCACCTTGGGGAGAACCTGGGAGCAAATTGGGAGCACCAGCGGCCCAGGCGGTCGCTTTCGAAAGCTGGGTCGACCAGCGGCTGAGTTCTCCATTCAACCCGCGCCAGGACTCACCTCGGGTCAGAGCGAACCTGGGAAACCAAAGTTGCCAGCACCATCAGACTCGACAAGCCCCTCTTCCAGCAACTGCGCCAACGCCTCGTTACGCATCGCTTCCTGAGACCACACCGCGTCAATGCGAGCTCGTGGAATCGTCCCTTGGCTGGAACGCAGCTCATTGAGAATCAAGCCGCGCACCTGCCGGTTCGTGCCCGCGTACCTTTGCGGCTTCCGGCTAGGGCCGTCCAACGGCTTGAGGCCCCGCGAGGCGAACTCGCAACGTTCCCGCAGCGGACAAACCTCGCATCCGGCGCTGCGAGCGGTACACACCAGCGCCCCAAGCTCCATGATCGCAATGGAGACATCGGAGGCAGTCTCCTCGTCGGCGGGCAGCAAAGCCTCCATCGCGGCCAAGTCCCGCTTGGTGGTCGCGGTGCCAGCGTCACGCTCGCCCGCCAACCGGGCCACCACCCGCCGGACATTCGTATCAACGACCGGGTGACGTTGCCGGTAGGCGAACACAGCGACCGCAGCGGCCGTGTACGTGCCAATGCCAGGCAGTTCGAGCAACTGGTCCAACTGGCGAGGCACCACGTTTCCATGGTGCTCGGCGATGCGTTCGGCGCAGGCTTGGAGCCGCAGAGCCCGGCGCGGATAGCCCAGGCTGCCCCAGGCGCGCAAGACGTCCCCGGTGGCTGCCGACGCGAGATCGGCCGGGGTCGGCCAGGCCGCCATCCACGCCTCCCACGCGGGCGCGACCCGAGCCACGGGCGTCTGCTGGCTCATCACCTCCGAAACCAGCACTCCCCACGCGGTCGTGCCAGGCTGCCGCCAAGGCAATTCGGAGCGCTGATTCTGTTCAAACCAGGGAATGAGCGCTTTGGCGAGCCAATCGGGGGCAACAGAATCCATGCGGCCCATTCTCTCTTACCTGAACCGGGTGCGTGTCGCGGCTGCGCCGGGGACGTGAGCTGCGATAGCGTTCCCCATCATGCGACTAACTGTGGGCCGGGAAGAACCGGGTGTTTACTGGCGACGGCGGGCGATCGCCGTCGGGGCGCTGCTCGCGTTGGTAATGGTGATCGCGATAGCCTGCCGCGCGATCGGCAGCGGGGACGACGACACCGACACCGAGAACACCTCCTCGGAAACAGTCCTCAACGAGGAGGCAACAGTCCCCGCCGACGACGCCACCCCCAGCCGCGACGTCAAACGTCCCTACGTCGACGGCGAAGAACCCGACGAAGAAGAGCCCGAACCCGAAGGGCCAGCCGATTGCGAAGAAAACGACGTCAGCTTGCAGGTCGTGCCAGCCTATGAGTCGGCCGCCGCTGGCACCGACGTGCCTACCAGCGTGCTCGTGGCCAACGGCAGCTCACAACCGTGCCTGGCCCCCATTGACGAGCTAGCTTTGGTGGCGCTGGCGGGCACCGAGCAAGTTTTCAGCTCGGCCGACTGCGGCGACGACTCCGACATTCAGTCAAACGAGCTCCCCGCCGGGGACGGCGAGATGGCGCAATTCAACTTCCAGGGCATTGCCTCGGCGGAAGGATGCGCGGGGGAAGCACGTCGGCTCCCCAGCGGAGACTACGAGCTCAAAGCGGTCATGGCCGATTGGGAAAGCGAACCGGTGACGATAACGCTGGACTAGCGCAGCCCTCGCGTGCATGGAAAACACTTATTGACCTAAAGCTTGGCGCTGCCATCAGTCGAATTCCATTCACGGTGACTCAGGCGCTACGGTCGTGCCGGTAAAGCCGATCAGGAAATCGTTCATATACTTTTCGACTTTTTTGCGAGGGGTGTAGCAATGTGTATCTAGCGTGACCGTACGTGTCACCTGGAGCCACTCGCCCGAAGCAACCACACCTTAGGAACCGCTCTGTGCTTACTAAGGTCGCGCTACGATCGCTGAAACCCCTGGGAGCTCATCGAAACATGCTGATTCATCTGTCGTTACAACCGATCGGGCGGTTGCCACGGCCGTTGCGGCAATCATGAGATCGTAGGCGCCTCGCTTCTTGCCCTGGGACTTCACATACGCCAAGAGCCTCGCGTGGACCCTGGCCACAGTCATGTTGTAATCCTCAGCTGGGACAAGTGCCAAGACGGTATCGATAAAGCGTTGACGCATCCCTCGGTTGTAATCATTGGCCAGCTCCACACCCGCCAGCAGTTCGGCAACCGTGACGGCTGCGATGGCGATGTCGTCATCGTCGAAGCAGACCGAGTCCAGCGAAATCCTCCCGCGCACGGCAGCAACCAGCACTCCCGTGTCAAGGATTACTCGTCGTCCCACAAGTTCCTCGAATCGTGATCGACAGCCTCTCGCGCGGAGCGAACATCTGCTTCCCGGTGCTCGTCAAGGCTCTGCCGGAAGTCGGCCATCGCCTTGAGGAACTCACCACCATTGACCTTTGGCGTCGGGACGAGCTTGGCAACACGCTGTCCGCCACGAGTGATGATGATCGTCTCGCCTCGCTCGACCTCGTTGATCGTAGCTGCGAAGTGTCGCGAAGCCTCAGTAACAGTTATCAGCTTCATGGAATCTAACTATCAGATAAATGCTCTTCACTAGCGGTAAAACAGACTGTTGCACGGGGAACGTTTATGTCACTTGCGAACGAAAGTCAGTCTGGTAGGTTGCTCCCCGCGTGTGCTGGGAGCTTTGCCACTTGATCAGCAACGTAAAACCGTCCATGGCCGTTTTTCATTCACTTTTCGGCTCAATGTGCTCGCTCTCCTTCGGAGCTTTGTCACCGAGGAGAAAATCGTTCATCAAGTCTTCGGCCTGTTTTACGAATGGCCGCAGCAACTTGTAGCGCGATAGCGTGATCGCCCGAGCGACCATGGGTGCTGTCTTGCGCGCCAGCGCGTAGCTTCGGGTCTGCTCGTCGGACTTGTCGTACACCCAGAAGAGGACGAGGCCCATTTGGTGTAGCCACATCATCTGGGGCAATGTCTCGGTCATTTGCGGCGGGACCTTGGTCGCGGTGTTGCGCAGGATTTCTCGGTAGAGATCGATCGTGCGTTCGCGAGAGACGGACGATTCGGGCGAGAAGGGGCTCAGTGGGCTGTCGGGGTCGGCTGCGTTGCGGAAGAACTGGCCGGCGAATTTGTGGTAGGGCCGCGAAACTTCCAGCCATGACACCAACGCTATTTCGATGCTGTCGGCCAGGTTTGGCTTCCCGGCCTTTTCGGTGGAGGCTTTGGCTGCTATTCGGGCGCGGGCTCGCGCGACGTGCCGGGTGGTGCTGTGTTCGTAGAAGCCCTGGATGAGGTGATCTTTGGAGGAGAAGTAGTAGTAGGCGTTGCCTACGGAGACACCGGCTTCAGCCGCGATCGCACGCATGGTGGTCTTTTCGTATCCATGCTCGACAAACATCTTGAGGGCTGTGTCCATGATGGTTTGTCGGGTGCGTTCGCCCTTGCTGCGCGCACTTGTATACGCAGCTGCTCCACTGGGCTGGGTGGGGCTAATTTCAGGGCGTTTACCCGCGTCTGAAGCCGGTGTTGTCACGATTTCGATCCTACGTGGCGACCTTGGGCTTGGGCTCGCTGCTAGGCGGGGGTGGCTCGAGTCGTGACAGTGAACCCGCCGACGCATTCCCATTGCGGCGGATTCGGTTGAGGACGACAACGTTGAGAACGTGCATGGCCCCCAGAATGAGCAGGACGGCGCCCAGCTTGAAGGCGACCGTCTCGAAGACGTCGCGCGGGGTGTGGATGGCTTCGGTGACGGGCATCCAGAAGACGACGAAGCCCAAGTTCAGCAGGTAGAAGCCGACTTGCAGCAGTTTGTTGACAGCGGTGGCAAGTTCTTCGTCGCCAGCAAAGACGTCCTTGATGAAGTGGTAGCCGTTGCTGCCCAGGGTGCGCCCTACCCAGACTGTCAGCACGAAGGCCAATCCAAGATAGACCGAGTAGCTGACGATGGCCATGTCCGTTTCCATGGGGGTTCCTTTCTATCGGACACGATTTGAACGTGTTCAATTATGAATCTGAGCGTACAGGATCTTTTGAACATGTTCAAACTGAGGATAGGAAGAACGAGAAACTACTGGTGCAGACCGACTTTCGTGGCAACACCAGGCAGCACCGAAAAGATAAGCGGAGGTTCATCCCCGCGTGCGCGGGGAGCATGCAAGTTCAGACAGCGCTACGTTGCGGCCTGAGGGTTCATTCCCGCGTGCGCGGGGAGCATTTATCTCTCATTGCCTTACGAATATTCTTTACCGGTTCATCCCCGCGTGCGCGGGGAGCATTGGTGTGAACATTTTTGATATCGACCACGATCAGGTTCATCCCCGCGTGCGCGGGGAGCATTTGGTATATGTGCCAATGACACACACGCCGATAGGTTCATCCCCGCGTGCGCGGGGAGCATAGGGTGTTTCGCGCTCTCTTACCCATGAACTCAGGTTCATCCCCGCGTGCGCGGGGAGCATGTAGGTGTGGGAGATGGTGAAGGGGATGAAGGGGGTTCATCCCCGCGTGCGCGGGGAGCATCCCCAACCCCACAGCGTAGAAAGAATTCGCCGCGGTTCATCCCCGCGTGCGCGGGGAGCATTCGATATCAGCGATCCTAGCTAGGTCTGTCCCGGGTTCATCCCCGCGTGCGCGGGGAGCATCACTTGTCCTCTGAATTCATGGCCGCGTTGCGGGGTTCATCCCCGCGTGCGCGGGGAGCATACTTGTTGACCAGCATCGTAACACCGCCCATGGCCGATTTTCATTCACTTTCGGCTCGATGAGCTCGCTTTGTTCCGGGCCTTCCCCTTCGCAGACAACACCGCTCGTGACACGCTGTACCGAAACCCCGGCTCTGTGCCTCACCGAACCTAGCTAGCAAGTGCTCGCTCCTGAGCCGCGCTACGCAGCGCCTGGCAAGACCTATAGCGCGCTAAGCCGCGTCCTCGGCCCGGCCTTCAGCACCCCGCTGGGGAGCTCCTTGCCCACCATCTCTTGGGCGAACTGGGCCACCTCTAGCAACTTATCCAAATCAACACCCGTGTCAATTCCCATGTCGTGCAGCATGTGCACGACTTCCTCGGTCGCCACGTTCCCCGACGCGCCCGGCGCATAGGGGCAGCCGCCCAAGCCGCCCACGGCCGCGTCAAACTCGGTCACCCCGTAGTCCAAGGCGGTGAGGATGTTGGCCAGCGCCGTACCGCGCGTGTTGTGGAAGTGCAGCAGCACAGGCAGTTCTTTCGACACTGGTTTTACGGCGTCGAGCAGGGCTTGCACCCGGTAGGGGGTGGCCATCCCGGTGGTGTCGCCGAAGGCGACTCGGTCGACGCCTTGGTCTACCAGTTGTTCGATGATGCTGGCGACCGCAGCGGGGTCGGTGTCGCCCGCGTAGGGGCATCCGAAGCTGGTCGCCACGATCACTTCGACACTGGCGTTCGCCGCGTGGGCTTGTTGTAGCAGCGGCGGGAATTCGGCGAGAGACTCGGCCACGGAGCGCCTCAGGTTGGACTGGTTGTGTTTTTCGGAGGCTGACACGACCACTTCGATTTCGCGGAATCCGTGGTCGAGGGCTCGGGATACTCCGCGGGCGTTGGGGGCTAGGGCCGAGTATCGCACGCCTTCGACGGGCCGCACGCGTTTCCACACTTCGTCGGCGTCGGCCATTTGCGGGATGGCCTTCGGGTGGACGAAGCTGACCGCTTCGATGCGCCGCAACCCGGTGGCGGAGAGCTTCTCGATCAGCTGCACCTTTGCGTCGGTCTCGACTGGGGCTTCGCTTTGCAGCCCGTCGCGGGGTCCGACTTCACGCAGGGATACGGATTTCGGTCGCGTCATCAGAAGCGTCCTCTCTTGGTGGACCATCGGCGGTTACTCAGGCATGTGTCGCCTTTGCTTTGAGTGTATCGCCGGGGCCAGAGGTCGCGAATTACTTCGGGGCGAGGGCGGCTAGGGCCGCTTGGCAGAGCAGCTGTTTGGTGTCTTCGGGCGTGACTTCGTCGCGCAGGGCCAACCAGGGGGTGGAGTTCATGAGGCCGAATGCGCCGTGGGCGAGGACGCGGGCTTCTTCGGGTTTGAGGCCCGGTCGCAGGCGGCATAGCAGGCCGACCCATTCCTCGACGTAGGCGCGTTGCAGTTTGCGGACTCTTTTGCGAGGTTCTTCGGGGAGACGGTCGAGTTCGTGCAGATGCAACACGATCACTTCGGGGGATTCCACGGCGAAGGAGACGTGGAAGTTAACTAGGGCTTCGAGGGCGGCCGCGGGGTCGGGCGGGTTGGGTCCGCCCGAGTGCTGTTTGCCGCCAGCGAGCATGCGTTCGCTGACGGGAATGAGCGCTTCGGCGAGCATCTGCTCTTTTCCGCCTTTGAAGTGGTGGTAAAGGGCGGGCCCGGTGATGTTCGCGGCCGCGCCGATGTCGTCCATGGACACGCCGTGGTAGCCGTGGCGGGCCAGCAGCTTGATGGCCACGTCGAGGATTTGCTGACGCCGTTTGCTGCCTCGCGCATTGTTGGCGCTGGCCGGGTGGGGGGCGGGTTCGCTGATGCTCACGTTCTCAGGTTACCGGCCGGTTGGCTCCGTTCTCGGTTTAGGTTTGTTTGCGTCCGGCGGCTGGGGCCGTGGTGGGCGTGTGGACCGGTCACGAATTCAGCTGTCGGTCTTGCTGCGGGAGCCGTGACATCATTTCTTTTTGGGTCAGGGTGTCGCCCATATGCAGTTCTGGGGTTGAGTCGAGGCCCTCGGGGCTGAGGCTGGACTGGTAGGTGTTGACGCGCATACGTGGCACACAGTGCGGGTGGTTGGCGACGATCCATTTGATCATCGCCTCTCGGACCTCGCAGCGTAGTTCCCACTGGTCGTCGGGGTTGGCCGCGGAGATGAGGAGCCGAATTTGCATGTAGGGGCCGATGGTGTGTTCGACGATGATGGAGGCGCGGCGTCCGTCCCATAGTGGGTTGTCGGAGACGACCCGGCGTAGTTCGCGGCGGGCCTCGTCGACGGGTAGTCGCCAGTCGACGTCCATGTAGACGGTGCCCAGCAAGGCGGGGTTGTGCCGGGTCCAGTTGACGTAGGGGTTGTCTTTGAAGTAGGAGGTGGGCAGTACGAGGCGTCGTTCGTCCCAGATGCGCACGACGACGTAGGAGAGGGTGATCTCTTCAATCCATCCCCATTCGCCTTCGACCACGACGACGTCTTCGAGGCGTAGTGCGTCGCCGAAGGCCAGGGAGATCCCGGCGAACAGGTTCGACAGCATGGTTTGGGCGGCGAGGGCGGCGATGATGCCCGCGAGCCCGGCCCCGGCCAGCAACGAGGCTCCGATGGCTTGCGCGTTGGGCATGTTCCACATGAACACGCCGACGACGAGGGTCCATGCCAAGGCCACCAGTAGTCGGTGCATGACATTGATTTGGGTGCGGCGGCGGCGGCCGTCGATGTTTTCGGTGTCGAATGAGCCGAAGTGTCTCTCCAGGCTTTCGCGGGCTAGGGTCAGCAGGTTTGTGGCCAGCCATGCCCCTGAGGCGAGGGTCCCGATGAGCATCACTTTGGAGATTCCGGCCGACCATTCGGTGTCGGAAAAGAACATCGAGATCCAGGCTTGGATGGCGCCGGTCGCGGCCATGAGTTGCCCGGGGCGCAGTGCTTTTCCGAAGATGCGGGAGGCGGTCTCGCTCTTGTGTTTGCGTAGAGCTAGTTTGCCGAAGAGCTTGAGGAGGCTGACGAATGCTGCTGAGGCAAGGGCAACCAGGAGCAGCTCAATCCAAGGGGGCAGTTCCAACATAGTAATTAAACTAATGGAAACGTGAAGTCGTGTCAGCACACACCTTCGCGGATAGTGTTCCGACTTGTACGCGGGGCAAGGCGGGGCCGATGCGCCTTGCGCGCAACGGTTCTGCGGGCCTGGGAAAACGCGCCGGGCGCTGTGCCAGTTCGCGGCCGAGAGAGCGCCTCATAAACAAAGCCCCGTCGACCCGTTGCGGAGGTCGACAGGGCTTGCAGAGCAGCGCCTAATGCTCTTTTACTGTTCGGTTCGGTGGCGAATCTCTTCGCTTTGGGTGTCCATCGCCGCTTCGTAGTTCGACGATTGGTAGTCCGATTGCATCGGGCCCTCACCGGTGTTCGCGTTGGAGGATGCGGCGGCCTCCTTCATCTTCGGAGCCTCCTCCTCAGCGGCGTTGAGGGCACGTTCCCAACGGGAACGCATGGGGCCGATGAGTCCACCGCCGACGCCGACGATGACGACACCGGCGACCATGGCCAATACGGTCCACAGGATCGGAACCAGGACGACGGTAGCGACGCCGATTTGGGCAAACGCGGCCACGGCCACGATCGCGACAATGGCGACCTGGGCGGCCATGCCCAGGGCTTTGCCGTAGCTGGTGTTTTCGAGCGTGCCGGAGATGAGTTCGCGGACAACGTTGGCGATCGCCATACCGATGACGATGAGCACTGCGGCGACGAACAGGTGCGGCAGCCAAGCCACGAGGTTGTTCAGCAGGTCGGATACCGGGTTGGGGCCAAATACCGCAAACGACAGTTGCAGCACGACCAGCACCAGGGCGAAGTAGACAAGTCGGCCCATGAGCTGGCTGACCGTGTACTTACCGGTGAAGCGGCGCAGCTCTGCGCGGTCGGCTACCTTGTCGAGCCCGACCTTCCCAAGTATCTTCCCGATGGCCTTCCCGATCATCTTGGCGATGAACCAACCAACGATCAGGATGACAAGAAATAGTGCGGCTCGCGGTAGGAACTCTCCTAGCGCGTCCAGGGAGTTCTGGAAGCTCTGCGTGATATCCATACTCCGGAGCGTAAGGCAGATCACGTTTCAATTCGGACTATTTCGCTAAATTTCGGTCATTAAAGACGCGAATTTTATGCCCAGCGAGCGAAAAACCTCAAAAGTGGACACTAATATGGGTCGGATTCGCGTCACAGGGCCGTCAGCCCGTGGCCCAAGTCGTCCAGTTCTGCCACGAACGGCTCGGGGTCGGACCGCGCTGCCCCTGGTAACGCGAACCGTTCACCGCCGAACCGTACGGATGCTCAGCAGGCGACGACAGGCCAAACAAACACAGTTGGCCGATCTTCATGCCCGGCCACAAAGTGATCGGCAAATTCGCCACGTTCGACAGCTCCAAAGTGACATGCCCATTGAAACCGGGGTCGATGAAACCAGCCGTCGAGTGAGTGAGCAGACCCAAGCGGCCAAGACTGGATTTTCCTTCCAGGCGACCGGCGATGTCATCGGGAAGCGTCACACACTCCAGCGTCGCGGCAAGCACGAACTCGCCCGGATGCAAGACGAAAGGCTCACCGTCTTCCACCTCAACCGGCACCGTCAGGTCATCTTGCTGCACCGCTGGATCAATATGCGTGTACTTCTGGTTGTTGAACACCCGAAAGCGGCGGTCGAGACGCACGTCGACGCTGGAGGGCTGGATAAGTTCTTCGCAGAAGGGCTCCAGATGCAGGCGTTCTTCTTTGACGGCGGCGCGAATATCGCGGTCGGAAAGCAACATAAGGGAAGCTTAACCGCCGCGCTGGCGGCAGGGCGTAGCCCACGTCGTCAAATAGGTATACGTCCCAATTGGGCGGCGCGAGCCGTTGGCATTCCTGTAGCGCCTCGGCGCACACGATCGCGTCGACCTCAGCGGCCGACGCGGGCGGGTAGCCGGGAATCCTCGACTGCAAGGCCACAATCGTGGTGCCTTCGGGCAGGTAAAGCCACCACGGATATTCCCACGAGTCGTTGCTTTGCACCAGTCCGACCCGCTGCGCGCCACTATCGGCCACCGCGCTCGCGGCGGCCTCGTACTGCTCTTGCCAATGGCTACGGCGCATGAATCGCTGTTCTGATTCGGTGGTCGCGAAAACAGACAGCTCCCCGACCAGGCGACGCGGGTAGCCATAGGCGACCGTCAAAACCCCAGCTAGCGCGGCGGTCGCCGCGAGCGCGACCACTGTGACCAGGATTGACGCGCGTTTGCACCGCCGGGAGATGGCAGTCGCCCAGGTGACGCCTGGTCCTTTCCCGGGCGGCTGTCGCCGTAGGCGGCTGGCTTGCCGTAGTGCGGCGGCGATACCAATGCCGATCAGCGGCGCGGCCAATACCACTAGAAACAGGTACAGCCGGTTGATCCAGGGCTGCCATTGCACGCTGGCGGCGAACGCGATGGCGGTGAGAACCAGGATTAGGGCATAGGCTCGGCGCACGGTCGCCAAGGTGGTGCCGTGTCGGTTGGGGCGGATCATGAGTGCCAGCGTGGCGATGATCGCCGCTAGGCCGGTGATGGGCAGGGCGGCGCGGTCCTCGTCGGGGTACCACGATGCGACTGGCCAAGTGGTGGAGCCGAAGGTAATCGCCTCGTCGTTGGGGTCGACGCCGAGGATGGCCGAGGCGGCGCGAACGAGCTGCGCGTGGGCCTCAGAGAGCGGCTGTATTGGTGTGTCGAGCGCGGTGTGGGTGATTTTAAGCCCGTTGACCAGCCACAATCGCGGGTCATCCGATTGCACGGTGATCGACTCATGTAGTTGCTCGGGTCCTAGCGGGTGACCAAAGGTCGTCTGCATCCGCCACAGATGTGGCCCGGCGATGATCAACCCGATGAGCACAATGGCCACCGAAGCCCCGACGGTCTTGGCGTAACGCGAGGCGCGCGTTCCTGTTTGGCTGGGTCGCGAATCCTGGATAAGACGCCTAATGCCCCACAGCAGCAGGAGAAAACCCACGGCGAGCAATCCGCTGGATTTGGTGACCGCGACAAGGCCGGTGGCCAGGGCCAAATAACCCAGGTCACGGAGGCGTGCGTCCAGTGACACCGTCGCCAGGCAGGCCACCCACGCGGCGGTCACCAGGTCGACCTGGGTGGAGGTGGCTTGCAAGATGATCTCGGGCGTGGTGGCCAAAACTCCCACGGTGATCACTTGGGCGTTGCGGCTGCCGCCCAGTTGGGCGCAAATGCGGCTGGCGGCGATGATCGCGCCGATCCCGGCGGCGAATTGCAGTAGGTTATACGCCGCGTCACTGCCGGAGACCAAACGGAGGTGGGCCAGCAAGTACTCGGCCCCGGGGTTGATGTCGATCTGGCGGTGAATCGCGGTGGCCCAAGGCTGCACGTTGCCTTGCTGTACCCAGTGTTCGATGCGGGGCAGGTGATAGGTCTGGGAGTCGAAGTTATTGGGGGCCGAGGCTATCGCCAGGATGAATGCCCCGGCGGCGATGGTTGCGACGACCCCGGCGGTCCACCAATGCCAGCGCGGCAGGCGGTGTCGGCGTAGTGCGCTTCGGTGGAGCCGGGCGAGGGTGGAGCCTTTGCCGCCGGGCCAGGCGGAGCCTTCGGCGTGGCTTTGGTCGCGGCGCAGTCGCCAGGTCACGGTGGCGGCGGTGGCGATGCAGGCCAACAGCCAGGCGGCGATGATGTGGTTGCGGGTGAGGGCGTCGAAACGGCTGAGTGTCTCGATAGTGAGGACGCCGAAGGCTCCCAACAGAAGTGCGGCACGCACGATGGCCAGGCGGATGGGGGCGACGACTTTACGGGAGGGGCCGCTGCCGGTTTGTCTTCCGGTGACGGGGTTGGGGCGCACGGCGAACGCCAGTACCCCGAGTAGCCCAGTGACCAATACGCACAGCAGCACAGACTCGATTAAACCGCATCGAAGGGGCACAGGGGGACCTTCGGGGTCGACCAAAATTTCACGCTGGTTTGGGAGTGTGATGGGGACGAAAGCCAGCGGCGGGCCGGGGCAATGGGGCAGAGCGCAGAAGTCAGCACCGGTCAAACCGAGGACCGCTACTACTACCTGCACGGTTCGTGGCAGGGCGACTCGATCGAGATTCGGCGCGCGGACAACCGTGACGCCAAACCGATTGGCCACGCCTACCTGACGCCGCAGGGCCTCTGGTGGATTTAGTGGTACATCTTCGGCCCCGCCGCCGTGCCCCTCGTGGACTTTGCTGCCCCACCGTGGGGTCGCGGCGGCGGGAGCGCACCGCAGGCGGCTGATCAGCCCTACGGTAGCCGCTGCGCGGCCATCTAGCTTTTCTCAGCTGCGGCTTCGCCACTTGACTGATCGAACATTTCCGCCGCGTCGGTGACCACCATCGCGCGGTCGAACCATTCATCGAGCTGGTCGAGGTCAGTACACGACTCGATTCGCTCGCGCTGATCGTCCGTAACAGCCACGGATCGGTTTGTAAGTAGGCGCAGCACCAGGTTTGCTTCACGCTCGGCTTTGCCTTCGGCTTTGATTGTCTCGTACGAATCGCCGACGAGCGCGCGGTGAAAAGGATAAACCTCTGGCATCATGACCATCCTTATCGTCTCCGAATCCGCTTCGTCGAAGCTGGGAAAGATCTCGTTTGCATATTCTATTGCCTCCTCCTGGCTGAGTTCTCGCAGTTCAGCTTCCAGGGTTTCGATGATTTGCGGTCTCCAAGGCGAGTCGTGGTGGATAAGCACCGAGACCACGGTTTCGGCCAACGCGTACGGCCCTTCGCGACGATTCCTTGCCTCGGGCACCTCCTCGGGACCGACGACCTGGGGAAAGAATTCGAGCCCCCACAACCGGTCACAGCCTGCGTTCTTCGCCCATGCGGCGGTGCGCCGATCTGGGCAGAAGACCAGCAGCGCGACATTGCACTTGAGACGTCGCTCCAGGTTGGCCATATAGGCAATCCAGCCGTATGGCTTGTCGACTGCGGGCCGGTTTTGCACCTCGATGATGACGGCGAAAACGATCTCACCTTCGGTGTCTCGGCATATCTGCACGGAATCGCAGTTGAGCTCAACGGGGCGCACGTCTGTCAGTGCTTCCGATGACGGCTCCACTGTGGCGAAGTCGGGCAGGTGTTTGCCAAATGCCATACGCAACAGTGCGCCCGCCACTGCGGGCTTGGTCTGGAACACCCGCAGCGGGGTCTCGTGTTTGAAATTAGGCATGGAACAACGCTACGAAGGGTGGGGCCGAGATCCGTTGCGCCACACTAGTACTAACGGACAGGCAGAAGTCACATAAGTGACAGAAGCTCCGAGTGTGCCCCGCACCTATACGCGCCTCTCTCACCTCAGCTGCGCGACCACTGTATGGGAGGCACGGCAGCGAAATATGTAGATATACGGCATTTTGACACCCGCACGTCTCAGATATTGGGCCGATTCGTTCCGGTTTGCCCTGGTCCATTGACTTTTGACTGTGACCGTGGCTACTCTGCCTATTCATAAGTAAAGTTTATGTACCAAACGGTACGTATGCCTCAGAGAAAGGTGACTCCCATGGTCGCGCGACGCACCCGCGCAGGCTGGACGGTTGCCACAGCGGCCTCCCTAGCCGTCGCCGTGCCGGTAGCCATCGGCAATGGGGCCCTCGCATCCCCTCTCGACACCCCCGATGACTCCTCCCCCAACGACATCTCCCCCACCTCCGAACTCTCCACCAACGACCTCCCGGCCCACGCCATCACCGGCTACTGGCACAACTTCGACAACGGCTCCACCGTGCTGCGGCTGTCCGATGTTCCCTCCGAATACGACATCGTGGCCGTAGCCTTCGCCGACGAAGTGGCCCACCCGCCCGGAGCCGTCGAATTCAACCTCGACAGCGACCTAACCGACCAACTGGGTTACACAGACGACGACTTCAAAGACGACATCGCCGCCCTCCAGGCGAACGGCCAAAAAGTCATCATCTCCGTGGGCGGCGAAGTAGGCAACGTCATCATCGACACCCAGCAAAAGGGCCTCAACTTCGCTGCGAGCATCCTTGACCTCATCGACGAATACGGCTTCGACGGCGTCGACATCGACCTCGAACACGGCATCCACGCCGGACCACTCGAAACCGGGATGCGCGCCATTGCCGACCAAGTCGGCGACAGTCTCATCTACACGATGGCGCCACAAACCATCGACATGCAAAACACCCAATCCCAGTACTTCCAGTTGGCGCTCAACACCCAAGACATCCTGACAATCGTCAACATGCAGTACTACAACTCCGGCACCATGCTCGGCTGCGACAACCAGGTGTACGCACAAGGCTCCGTCGACTTCCTGACGTCGCTAGCCTGCATTCAGCTGGAAGCGGGCCTCGATGCCAGCCAAGTGGGCCTGGGCGTGCCCGCCACACCCAACGCCGCTGGCGGCGGCTACGTTCCCGCCAACGTCGTCACCGACGCCCTGGACTGTCTGGCCAAGGGTGAAAACTGCGGCGCCTTCACCCCCTCCCAGACCTACCCCGACATTCGCGGGGCCATGACCTGGTCGGTCAATTGGGACGCCACCAATGGCTATCAGTTCGCCAACACCGTTGGCTCGCACCTCGATGGGTTCCCCTAGGCCGCCAGATTCCGGCAGCTCACAACAGTCCGGTCACCTGCGGTGTTCGAACCGGTAGCCATTGACGGAGGGTCGGCTACCGATGCGGACACCGAGGAGAACAGGCCCGGGCAGGGGTACGCGCACTCTCACCCCTTCCGCGACGCGGCGGTCTCATAGATCGCCTAGCCACGGGAGAGGAGGAGCGAGAACCAACGGCTATGCCGAACCCCGGGATGGCATCAATTCCCGGGTAGCTCGGGGCGGAAACGTCGATCCGCCTCGGGTGTCCTGATCAACCGTCCACCCCGAGGCCGGGGCGCATCGCGGCAGTTGTGCGCCCCGGCCGCTTTCTATCCGCCACAACCACCCAGGAACTGGTGTTTTAGCTGGTCAGAGTCATGATCGACAAACGATGCGCAGGTGAGGCGGTTATCCGACACCACTCGTGACTTTCGCTGAGACCCCCGCCCCCGGTAAGGTGGTTAGGTATTCATGCAGGGCAAATTACACCTGCACATTTGATCTGTGAGGCCAAGGTGATCGGCATGATGTTGTCGATATTGGTCCCCGTGTACAACGAAGAGTTGAAAGTGGCGGGGACCCTCAAGGAGCTGCTGGCCGTTGACTTCCCTTGCCCCATAGAAGTGGTAGTCGTCGACGACGGCTCCCGCGACTCCACATGGCAGATCCTGCAAACCATTGACGACCCCCGCGTCAACCTGCACCGACATGTTCATAATCGTGGCAAAGGCGCGGCCATCTCCACTGCCGCCAAGGAAGCCGCCGGTGAGTACCTGCTGGTGTTCGACGCCGACGGCGAATATGACGCCGAGGACATCCCCAAACTGTTGCAGCCAGTACTCGAAGGGCGTGCCAAGGTCGTCTACGGATCACGCACCTTCGGTAGCCACAGTTCCTATTCGTTCTGGTACGTCATGGGCAACAAGGGCATCACGCTAGCGGCGAACCTGCTGTTCAACTCGTACTTGTCGGACCTGGAGACGTGTTACAAACTGCTGCCCACCGACCTGTACCGCAGTTTGCGCATCCGCTCGCGAGACTTCGGGATGGAAGCCGAAATCACCGCGAAGCTACTACGACGCGGCATTCGGCCCTTCGAGGTTCCCATCTCTTATAAGGCGCGCACCCGCGACGAAGGTAAGAAGATCACCTGGACCGACGGCGTGCAGGCCATATGGATTCTGGGGCGCGAACGGATGCGCCGAGAGCCCAAGACCACCACGCAAGTGGGCTCGGGCCGGGAATGACCGCGCATCACAGCACGCATGCCTAGCGCCCTGCCAAAGAGCGGGCTCTAGGCCGCCCGAGGCGGCGTACACGCTGCTAAACGAGCTGCCGTACCTGCCGAAGGCTGCTTCTCGTTCTAGCGCACAAAAAACGGCTGCACCACGGTAGCGGTGCAGCCGATCATTTTCTGGGGAAAATCGCGGACCATTCTGCCTTTGGCTTGTGGCCTGGCTAGATTGGTTGCGACCTCATTCGCGCTATTTTTCAGTGCCGGGAAATGTTAATTCACGGTGAAGAGGATGCGAACTCTTCTCAACTGATTCAATAGCTCGAATAAGTATTAAGTTGGCAATGCTGTGGAGAACTCGACTGGTTCTAGTGGCTGTCGAAAAGCTTGCCACCGGTCTCGCGCAGACCAACGCAGTAGTTCGAGAAAGTGTGTTCGAAACTGCGGGCCTCACCGTTCCAGGTGCCCTCGGCGATCAGAGTCGCGGGCCGGACCTCCATCGTGCACATCATGTCGCCATCAGCGGGGATGGCCTCGATGTGACCATTGGCGGCAGTGAGCTGGGCGCAGGAATCCCAGATGATCTGGGGGTCGCCACTACCGGCCGGGCAGGAGACGGAGGTCGACTGGATGGAGCCATCGTTGAACTCAACAAAGAGGTTGAATTCACCAGTGGCATTCGCGGAATCGGTAGACGATGCGGAAGCGGTTGCGCCGAAGGAAACGGCGATCATTGCGGCAGCTGCGGTAGCAGTCGTTACTTTCAGGATCTGTTTGATCATGTATTTAGCTTAACGTCACCTTTTCGACTGACCGCCCTTTCTGGCCCGTGCCATTCACAAGTATCTGTATTTGCGTTCGTCTATTAAAAATGCGAACTATCGCCCACAGCTCGCATCCAGCGCCTTTGTCTCACGTTGCGAGACTTGATCTTGCCGCGTATCAGCCGTAATCTATCGCGTGACACTAGGCACATCACTTGACACTTATCGTGATCATGGCAGGTGAGGGCGTCGGCATGACCTCTCTCACCTCACCAACCCCACTGGCCCCGCATGGGTCTCGACTGGCCCAGCGCTCCCTGTCCACAACCGTCACACCCAGCCGGTAGGTTGAGCCCCATGGCTAAAGCTCCCCGCACCCAGTACGCCTGCACCATCTGCGGCCACCGCGTGCCCAAATGGTTCGGACAATGCCCCGACTGCGGCGAATGGGGTTCGATGGAGGAAACCGCGCCCGAAGTACGCAAGTCCCACCGCGCCGCCGCCTCAGCCAGCGTCGCCCGGCCAGCAACGCCCGCTCAATCCATCGGCGACGTCAGTAGCGAAAAAGCCGCCTTCCTCCCCATCGGCATCGGCGAATTCGACCGCGTCATGGGCGGCGGAGTCGTCCCCGGCGGCGTCACCCTCATCGCCGGAGAACCCGGCGTAGGTAAATCCACCCTGCTGCTCGACGTGGCCCACCGCTTCGCCGCCCGGGGCTTCGGCAAAGCCCTCGTGGCCACCGGCGAAGAATCAGCCTCCCAAGTGCGCCGCCGCGCCGACCGCACCGACTGCCTCCACCCCGACCTCTTCCTAGCCGCAGAAACCGACCTCGCGGCCGTACTCGGGCACCTCGACGACGTCAAACCCGGGCTGTTGATCCTCGACTCAGTCCAAACAGTCACCACCGGCGACAACGACGGCGTCCCCGGCGGCGTCACCCAAGTGCGAGCCGTCGCCAGCGCCGTCATCAGCGTCGCCAAAGCCCGCGGCATCGCCGTGATCTTGGTCGGTCACGTCACCAAAGACGGCAATATCGCCGGGCCGCGCGTGCTGGAACATTTGGTTGACACTGTGGTCAACTTCGAAGGAGACCGCCATTCCATGCTGCGGTTGCTGCGCGGAGTGAAGAATCGATTCGGGCCCGCCGACGAAGTGGGCTGTTTTGAGATGCGTGAAGACGGAATCACCTCCATTGCCGACCCGACCGGGCTGTTTCTGGCCGAACAACCCGAAGAACCCACCCCAGGCACCTGCGTCACCGTGGCCATGGAAGGCCGCCGGGCTCTCCTGGTGGAGGTGCAGGCACTCGCGGGGCGCAGCGTGGCAGACGGAGCGGTGCCGCGCCACACTGTCTCGGGCCTGGAACTGGCCCGTCTCAACATGGTGCTGGCCGTGTTGCAGCGTTACGCCAAAGTCAAAGTGCTGGACAAAGAGATCTACGCGACCACTGTGGGCGGCATGAAGGTCAAAGAACCGGCGGCGGACCTGGCGATCGCTCTAGCGATCACGTCGGTGGAGCAGAATTTGGCGATCAGCTCCGACCTGGTCGCCATTGGTGAGGTGAGCTTGACGGGCGCGATTCGCCGCTGCGCGAACGTCGACCGGCGACTAGCTGAGGCCGCGCGACTGGGGTTTAAGACCATGCTGGTGCCGCCCGGATGCACTGAGGGCACACCAGCCGGTTGTGAGGTTGTCGAAGTGGCCAACGTGGAGGAAGCCAAGCGGGCCGCGTCGCGGGCGTGGGCGCAACGGAACTTAGAAGCTTATGCAAAAGTGCGAGTTCAAGGCCGCAGGAGGCGAAGTTTACGCAGGTAAACGAGCCGACGAGAACGCTGAGAGTGCCTCTTGCATAAGCCGCTTACTTCAACCTGTCGATCACTTGCACGTGGCCCGGGGCGTGTGAGGCCAACTCGGCCAACACTCGTGGCGGTGGGTCTTTGAAGTCGTCCAGTCGTACCGCCAAGTCGAAGCCCGCCACCAGGCCCTCGGTGGCCCGGTTCGCTTCGCGCAGAACCGACCGCGCCATGAAACCGGGCCGATCCGACCCGGCTCGCCCTAGGTAGATGTCGGTCGCGATCAGCAAGTAGTGGTTGCCGCGTCGCGAACCGACCGAGATGGCGGCCAGTTCCTCGACATTGGTCCACGGGATGAGCAACTCGCGGTGGCTATTGGGTCGCACTCGAAGCCCGTAGTGGTTGACCAGTAGTTTCGCTGGGCGCATGAGGGGTATGAGGATGAACACCGAGGCGATAGCCGCCACGAGCAGGAAGTAGCTCTTCACCTGCACTGTGGGGTTTGCCTCACCGGAATCGAGAATCTCAGGCTCCGTGGCGAGAATCCAATGCAGCAGAGAACCCATTGTCGCCACTACGATGAGATAGGCGAGCAAATACGCCAGCCGACGCGCGGGGACCCGCCGCCGGACTGTCGTCCACTCGCTAGCGCGTGCCACGCGCACCTCCCATGGCTTTCGGCCCAGTCGAAGTAGCTTCACCTGGGGCTATGCGGCACACTCTAGAGATCGGGTGCCGCTCTTCGTACACTGGGAGGCCAGCGCACGAAGATGCAACCTGTAGATGCATAGAAAAGAGGACCCCGTGCCCGCGATACGCGACGACGGCTTGCGCGCGACGCTGGCCATGATGGCCCCTGGCACAGCTTTGCGTGACGGCCTGGAAAGAATCCTGCGCGGACGCACGGGTGCCTTGATCATCGTCGGTCACGATGACCTGGTCGAGTCGCTGTGCACTGGCGGTTTTCATCTCAATGTCGAATTCTCCGCTACCCGGCTGCGCGAGCTATGCAAAATGGACGGATCAGTCGTGTTGACGACCGACGGGACCCGCATCGTGCGGGCCGGAGTACACCTGATGCCGGAGCGCTCCATTCCCTCCACCGAATCTGGCACCCGCCACCGCACGGCCGAGCGGGTCGCCAAACAAACCGGCTACCCGGTGATATCGGTCAGCCAGTCCATGAACATTATCGGCCTGTTCTTGGGAAACCGCCACCATGTCTTGGACGCGACGGCCGAAATCCTCTCTCGCGCCAACCAGGCGTTGGCCACGTTGGAGCGCTATAAGCATCGACTCGACGAGATCACCGGTACCCTCTCGGCGCTTGAGGTCGAAGATTTGGTGACGGTGCGCGAGGCGATGATGGTGATCCAGCGGCTCGAGATGGTGCGCCACATCGCCGATGAGGTCGAGGGTTACGTCATCGAGTTGGGGGTCGACGGGCGACTGTTGGCGTTGCAGCTCGATGAGCTCATGGCCGGGGTGGAACGCGACCGGGCCCTTGTGATTCGCGATTACGCGCCCTCGGCGGAGGGCTACCGCAAAATCATGGTGGAGCTGGACCGTTTGTCCTCCACCGAGCTGCTGGACCTGACGGCGGTGGCGGCGGCGCTGGGTTTTGGGACCGGGGCGGACGTGTTGGAACAGCGGGTCAGCCCACGCGGGTTGCGCCTGTTGACCCGGGTGCCCCGCCTACCGGCCTCGATCGTGGACCGCACCGTCGAATACTACGGAACGTTGCAACCGTTGATGGCCGCCTCGGTTGAGGAACTGATGCAGATCGAAGGCGTGGGGCAAACTCGCGCCGAAAGCATCCGCGAAGGGCTCTCCCGCCTAGCTGAAATCTCCATCCTGGAACGCTACGTTTGAAGCAGGCCCGTCAAGATCACACCACTGAGGACCGCGCGCAGGCGAACGTTCCGTTAACGTGGTCTTAGCCGACCGGGGAGGCTGGGGTGGGCACGTTCCGCGAAACATGGAAGCCGATGACGTTCGTGCAGTCGTTGACGCGCACCGCATTGGCCACAGAGCATCAAGGATGCGAATACCTGGTCGCCGCTGACTTTCTCGGCTGGGATAAGTCGTTGGCCCTGTATCGCGACCGGCAGCTAGTCGAGCAACGCGATTTCTCCGGAAAGTTTACATTGGACGATGGTGCTCGTATCAGCGTGAAGCTGTCGCTGTTTGGGGTGAAGCAAGCCAACCTCAAAGTCAACGGCGTGAAGACCGCGCTGAAACCTACCCCGGACACGATCGAATACAAACGACTCCGCTGGAACCAAAAGCACCCGAAGCGAGCGCGTTGGATCGGATTCGCATCGTGGATGACACTCGTGGCGGCGGTGGTCGTGGGCCTGCCACAATTGGCAGAGCAGATCGGCCAGATCGACGCGCTACGCGACTGGGGTTACAGCTTCACCTCGCCGCTGCACCTGCCAGCGGCCCTCAATACGGCCCTGGGAACTGCTGCCATGGTCGCGGCGATTGAACGCGCCACCCGCATGAAATACAGCTGGCTAGACGAGTGGGCTTAAGCGCGCCAGCGGGCCCGACTATCCAGTCAGCGGTAATGCCCCCAGCGGAACAACTGGGGGCATTGCCTCGGAGAGTCCGTTAACTGGCTGGCAGTTCGCCACTTGCCAAGATGTCCTGTGCGCGCTCCAAGGCCTCCTGGGCCTCATCCGCGAAAGCGAACACCGCCACCTCATAGTCCAGCAACATCGCGGTTCGCTCCTGCCAATAGGCCTCGGTCTGCACTTCCTCCAGGTCGTACCTGTCGTGGCATTCGATATCGGCCGTCTTCATATCACGCTGGTAACGCTCGAACTCCTCTATAGCCTCTTGGGGAACATCTCCTCCGCCAAGCATCATGGCCTCACTCATCACCAGCGAGGCGGCGTCACGGGGCTGTTCCAGCTCCGGGTACCCGTGCTCCTCCATGCAATTGGACCAGTCGGCACGGGCGGCAACCACATCATCTTGGGTGTCCCAGGTACCAAAATGCCCGCCCACGGCTTGGGCATAAAGCACCATGTAATCGCGGATCTCTCCCTCGTGGACTATGTCATTGACCTGGCCCGCACAGCCACCACTTGACCATTGAGCGACGCCGCCACCTGCTGGAAACTCGACTTCCTCAGTGTGGCCTGAGCCTCCATATGCGGCTTCCCAGATCTCGTCTCTTTCCTCATCTGACAACAGATCCCAGGGGTTGTGGCTATCGCCGTCTTCCCACCTTCGCTGAACCATTGGGTAGTCTTCCCCGAAGATGGGTTTGGTCCAGACGTAACGCATGACATCACGATCTGTCGTCTCCTCGGACAGGCCCCCGTAGAAATTGTATGCGCCGATGTCGTATCCGAGATCTTCCATGCACATTTGCTCTAGCCGTTCCTTGGCTGCTCGGAGCTCCTCATACGCGATGTTGTTGTCAATGTATTGCGCCATATATTGTTCGACAACGTCTGAGTCTAGGTCCGGGCTCGATTCATCAGTGTCGCTCGCGCACGCTCCCAGCAGCGAAGCTGCGGCGATCATCGGGATTAGTTTGCTACGCATACAACAGCACCATTCAATTTCTACGGTCATAAAGAGGAGTTGGGCACCGCCTTTGCCATGAGCAAAGGACCGCACCTACCGTAACGGCGAGGTCGCCACATAGACCGGGAAGTCCTTACGCTATGGAAGTAGACACACCTGCCTGAGCCCTCTTGGCGACAGTTGGCATCTGGCCTGATCGCGCCCAGGATCAAAAGCCCACGCAGGTGGTGGCCCGGATGCCATCCGCAGGCACTCGCCGGTCAAGATTGTGGGCACACGCGGCAATGGCAAGAGATGCGCGGGGAGCACGGAAGTCCCTGCCCCTACGTTTAGGCCCGTAGAGCTCATCCCCGCATGCGCGGGGAGCACAGCGTGGACGAGCCCTAGCAACTTGGCCGACTGTGTCGATAACAATCGCGCTCCCCGCGCAGGCGGGGGTTTTCTTTGGCTTTGTGGCTCGCTGCTCACTCGGGGCCCACAGGCCACAACCAAGCAGCACTATTTATTGGACGTGGCTTCGCTCCTTCCGGCATGCGGTTCTGGCCGCTGCCTGATTGGTGATGGGGGGCCGGTATGCAGGCCTTCCGCTGCACTAGTGCTGGGCTAGTGGTGCCGTTCCTGCTCAGACGGTGCGCGGTCGTCTCAGCTGGTCGGGCGGCGGTGATAGGAACCGGTTCGCATACGGGCCCTAGTGGGATCGCCACATGTTGCGCCCGGTACGTAGTGGTTCCTTCTGGGCCTGCATAGGCCCGCCGAATTCTGTTGTGGGTTTCTGTTGGGTGTGTCTGTTGTGGTGACCCACTGGTCTGAGAACGGCATTCGTGGAACGTTCCCTAAGTGGTGCTTGCCTAGCCTGGTAGCGGCGAGGTTGTCGCCTGGCCAGGAAGCCCCCTCCCGGGGCGGTTCCAACGATGCGCAATCAAATCTCGGTGAACCCATAGACCACCTGTGGCGGCGATCCTGGGCCCGGTGAATGGTTCGATGTCTACATCCAGTCGGGACGTGCCGTTAGATGAGGGCCATTCTTGACCGACAGCCAGCTTCGCTGTCAGGGCCGCCCCCACCACAGCGGTTGGTGCGAACGCCTCCAGCGGTGGGTTCGCGTTGCTTGCCTGGCAGGCAAGCTGCAATGGTGTTTGTCGATAGTGGAAGTATTTAGTTGGTTGGGTTGCCAGCCGGTGCGGTGATCGGTCGCCCGGCTGGAGCTTGGTTAAGTCAGCGGCGTGGTGTCTCTCATGGAGCCTTCACCGTTGGCTTGGTCTAGTGGCCACGTTTGTGGCTGCGTCACTGCGTGCCCGATAGGTCGGGGTGTGCGGCGGCGTAGGTGGTGAAGTTCTCCGCGAAACGCTTCAACCCATAGGCTGACTCGCCGAAGACCAGGGTTTTAATCCACCAAGCACCCGAGGGCAACAGGTAGGCGCGCACGATCGGGTCACCCTCGCGCGATTCCTCCCGATGCACCGCAACAGAATCGCCCATCCACGAGCCATACAAGTAGTAGTAATACCCATCGGAAAGGAACCGGCCATAGAACTTCCCCGGCTCCAGCCGCGTGCTCAACAAATCAAGCTTGGAAAGCCTGCTCGTGACATTGGCAGGGGCCGGTTGCCCGTTAGCGCTACGTATGGGGTGACCATTGGGTGAGCGCATCGCCGGGATACGCGGAAACGGGCCACTCATGACGCGGCCCCCAGAATCGCCTCAGCCGACTCGGCGATCACGCGGTCGAGCAACGCCTCACGCCACTGCTCAGTACGAGCAGTAAACGGTGACTCCCACGCAATATCAGCGATCCGACCCCGCGCCAGAGCGATCGTGGCCACCGGAATCACCAACGAGACCCCCTGCAAACTCAGCGCCAGAGCCGCCCCCTTATCCGGATGCGGCGACACCATATAGACCCCGGAGTCGAAACCAAACTCCACCACCTGCGCCCCAGTGGTCTTCACTTGCGCGGACGCAGAAGTCGTGGAAAAGGCCGAGGCTCTATCGCTCGACGCGCCGGTAGTCATGACCGACGGCGAACCCGTGGCATCACTGGCCGCGACCTGAGCCGAAGCCGTTGCTCCCGTGGAGTTCGCCTGATCCTCCGAGCCGGGGCTAGTCGCATCGATCCGGTCATGGGTCGCCGCCTGGTCATGCTGCGCAGCACTCGCCCCTGACGCCGCATCACCTAGCGCCTCAGTTGCGTCGGCCGTGGTGTCGCATTGCGCACGGGTCGGCTCACTCGCGAAGCCCAGTTGCGCGCTCGCCGAGCCTGCCGCACCATGTTGTGCACCGGACACGCCAGTCGCACCGGGCGAACCGGTCACTTCGGCCGCATCGGCTAGATCGGGTGTTTGGGTGCTGGTCGAATAGATGGGAGTGCTCATGCCGCACCACCTACAGGCAGGCCCGATACCCGCATCTGCCTGCGCATATGCGGGTCAAAAAGGTGTGAAGATATGGGTGTTGAGTACTCGTTTTTGGGTGCACGGAAGCGTATGGTGGTTCGTAGCATTACGAACTCCGTTTCTTGATGCTGACAGGGCGGTCCGCGGTTCAAGTTTCCAGACTGAGGTCCGAGGACCGCCCGTTTCCATATTCAATTGTCATGTTTAGTTGTGCGCCACAAACCAGTCTGGCTCATGAACGCCTTTGCCCCATGCGATGCCGTGATGCACACGGATCACATCGGATATCTGGGAACTATCCATGACGAAAACACGGAAGTCAACGACCACAAGCGTTTCGGCGCGGCGTGTCGCCCAAAGTTGACTAGTTCCACGCCTGGAATGCGATCCACAACACATAGCGCTGGCGTGTCGTATCCGCTTAGGGAATCGCTGTTCCCCACCTCGGCACCAAGTACTGCTAATCGGACAAATTTGCGCACTTTCGGTACAATTTTCATGACTCAGTGAGAAACCCTCAGTTCCGGAAGGTGTCCCGTGCCCTCACCGTTCCGTACTGCGCCGCGAGCGCAGGCGAAGAAACGTTCTGTCCACGCCTCGGACAGCAGCTCCCCCAGCCATCCAGCCGACTGCTCGCCGTTGCGGCCCGGAGAGGGGATGGCCTGATGTCGGGATTCTCCGTAGACCAGGAGGCTTTGGAAAAGGTCGGCGCGAGTTTGCGCCGCCAGGCCGAGTACTGCCATGAAGCGGTGACCTACCTGGGCCGACACAACTCGTATCAGCACTCCGAAGGCATTATCAACGTCCTGAACAAAGCCAGCGAAGACCTGCACTATCAAGTCGAAGACTGGCTGAAAACCGCCGCCATGTACTGCTTCGAAGAGGCGGCCAACCGGATCGATGGGGCGCTAAGGACCTACCGGCACAGCGACGAGGAAGCCGCCGCCGACATGGATGCGGCCATCGAACTCATCGGTTCAGGTGGGGAGCTGGTCCTCACCCCCGCAACGATTCCCAGCGACTTTCGCGACCGCTACGATGCCACCGACGCGCTGCGCCAGCCTCGCGACTACCGCGACCATCCCGACTACGCCTACAGCCCCGCGAAGCTAGACCACATCAGCTTCGCCTCAGGTGCGCGCGCCGTCGTCCACCACGGCACGTCGATCGCCGCAAGTCTAGGAGCTATGGACGGCCCTTGGGACATCTACGAGTTGTTCGCCAAGCCAATGTGCGGAGACTGGGCACAGATCAAGACCAATGCCGAAGTCATGGAACATCTTGCAGGATTCGTGCGGCAGCTGGCCGAGAACCTACAAGCGTTGCGTGTAGGCACGGCACAGGTATGGACCGGTAACGCCGCATCGCTGTTCGATGAATATCTCTACCGCCTGGAAACCACCCTCGCTCGCTCAGCCGAGACATTCACCAAGGCCAGTGAGGTCTACAACCTGGCAGCCGAAGCGATGGCCAACAAGCGTCAGGAAATGACCTTTCTCTTCGAACAAATCTTCGACTTGGGCCTATCACTTGTGTTCGCGGCCAAAGCTGCCGCAGCTACAGCGATGACGCCCCTGGTTCTGGCCACTGGCGGCGCTCTCCTAGCCATCGTGCGTCGGCTGATAACGACACTGCGAAACGCCGTCACGCTGAAGAACCGGGCCGAACTCGAAGCGATCGAGGACGCCGAAGACCTCACCGACCTCGGGCTCGTCGACACCAGCGGCAACGCCCTGCCCAAGCTACCCACGCCCGATGAGGCTGGCAGCGCAATGACCCACCTGCCCGGATAGGAAACCCACGCAATGAACGATGCGAATTTCTCCCTACGCCCTGAGGCGATCGACCCGCAGCTGTTCGCCAAGGCCATCCAGGCCGAGACCGAGGCCGAGGAACCACAGACCGAAGACAGCATGATCGCGGCCCTGTGGTCGATCATGAGCGACCTAGACGACCCGGTGTTGGCAGACATCGGAGTCCGCCTAGCCCAAGGGGCGTCCGCTAGCAGTATCGCCGACGATCCGCTCATCGGGCCCGAACTGACCGGCCTCGCCGAGCAATACAGCCAAGAGTTCAACGCCGGGGCCGCCGGGCAGATTGTGGCCATGAACGCGGAACTCAAGGACTTGTTCGAGCCTGACGACGAAACCGGGCAATCCGGCCGCTGAGGCCTTTTCGGGCTGACGGTGGTTGCGGATAGGCCGCCATCCTCAGTCCACAACCTGTCAACAGCATCCCGAACGACGAAGAAAGCGAATCATAGCCATGAGTCGTGAATTTGACCCTGATGCGGCTAAGACAATCCATGCCGAGCTAGTGCATGTGATCGAGAAACTGGAACTCAAGCAAGAAATGGTCGGCAGAGGCGACTTGAGTTACGCCCCGGCCTTCGGGCTGGTCCTCAGCGGGCAGTCCACCGCCCAGACGAACTATAAACAGCTGCACTACACAGCCTGGAACAACCTCGACACCACTCGGCGAGGGATGTATGCGGCGCTGTCGTGGCTAGAGATGGTCATGAAACAGCACGGCATCACCGAATATGAGAACGTGCGCGAATTGGACGCTTTGAAAGAGGCCACCGAGGGTGAATGAGCACCGAGACTGGGTGGAGGCCGATGCGGACAGCCCAAACTCCGTGGTTTGGCAGTCGAGGCCGAACGTGTCGTCAGATACCGGTCACAGGCTGCCAACGTCCCGGCATTCCCTGCGACAATCGGGGGGAAAGTCCGCGCTAGGCGCTGCGCCTGGCTCGGTGACCAGGCCCGCCGCTCCTGCTCGAACATCGCCGTATCAACACTTCTACCCCCACTGGGAACGAAAGGAATCAGCCAGTGAATAGCTCGCTGCGCCTCGCCGGAACCGCCCTCGCTGGCACGGCACTCCTACTCGGGACCGCCTGCGGCAGCGACAGCACGAACGGGAATGACGATAATGGGGATGACCTGCCGGGCCTGCCCGCCATGGCCCTGACCGACCTCGAAGCCTCCTGCGACATGTTCCTCGAAGAGATGGCAGAAGCATTCTTCGGCTACGTCGACCGACCCAACCCACCAGTGGAATCCCCCTACGGCTCCGGCATCTCCCCCCACTCCATCAGCTGCGAAGGCACAGTTCTCTGGCCCGAATACGAATTCTCTCCCGGGCGAACCAGCACTCCCAGAGGAACTCTGTTGGTCGAAATTTATCCGACCGAGTCAATCGCCGAGGCCGAAGAAACCTATGCGGGACGGTTGGAATTCGTCGCCGACCGAGACAAAGAAAACCACGGCGAGGACTTCTTCTTCGAAGACCACCCCACAGGCCCATGGGACCAGGCATACCACTACGCCTACGAAGACCGAACCGATTGGTACGCCTTCTTCGCCCAAACCGACGATTTTGTCATTGAGCTGCACTTCTACCACGGGCAAGATCCCAGTGAGGAATCCTCCGATCTCAGTCAGGGGGCAGGTCCCGGTGAGTGGTCGGTCTTCGACTTCGATCGCGACTCAGTCAGCGCATTCCTTATCGAGGACTACATGCCCGCGGTGCACCAGAACTTCCTGAACTTGCTGGATCGGACGGAGTAGGCCCCTCACATGAACTTTATGGAAAGGAATAAGCCTGTGCGCAACGCATCGCGGCTACCCACAATCGCCCTTCTTACCTCCGCCCTGCTGGTGGCTACCGCATGCACCACTGACAACGGGAACAACGAGAACGGGAATGACGATAATGGGGATGGCCTGCCGGGTCTGCCCGCCATGGCCTTGGCCGACCTCGACGCCTCCTGCGACATGTTCCTCGAAGAGATGGCAGAAGACTTCTTCGGTTACGTCGACCGACCCAACCCACCAGTGGAATCCCCCTACGGCTCCGGCATCTCCCCCCACTCCATCAGCTGCGAAGGAAGCATCCACTGGGCTGAATACGAGATGACACCAGGGCGAACCAGCACGCCCAAAGGCAATCTCTGGCTCACCGTCTACCCAACCGAGTCAATCGCCGAGGCCGAGGAAACCTACCAGGGCCGGCTGGAATTCGTAGCCGACCGACACCAGGACCTCTACGGCGAGGATTATTTCTTCGAAGAAAACCCCGCAGGTCCCTGGGACCAGGCATACCACTACGCCTACGAAAACAGAGGCGACCGCTACTATTTCTTCTTCCAAGCCGACGACTTCGTCGTCGAACTCAGCTTCAACCACGGGCAGGATCCCAGCGAGAGATACTCCGACCACAGTCAGGGTGCGGGTCCGGGTGAGTGGTCGGTCTTCGACTTCGATCGCGACTCAGCCAGCCAATTCCTCATCGAGGACTACATGCCCGCGGTGCACCAGAACTTCCTGAACTTGCTGGATCGGACGGAGTAGGCCTCTGATGAGCGTTCACGATGATTTCGAAGAGCACAAATACTTCACTCCACAGACAGGCGTGGGTGGGTGGAAAAAGGAAGCCCTGGACTCCACCGAACTGCTGCTGTCGTCCAACTCGTGTTCCCTGGATGGCTGCACCCTGGCCCGTAACCCGGCCGATCAGGCCTGGATCGAACTCATGTCCGCCATCCCCAAAGAAGACAGCCTAGTCAGGGACTTGCATACTGCACCCAGTTCTGCGGTCATGCCCAGTGAACACATGTTTAATGACATCGTCTCCCTGCTACGCCCCGATAACGGTGAGCGCCATGCCATGGAATCCATTAGTAAGCTGTGGAGAGACGAAATCGCCGATTCGCTCTATGATGACGCGGATTCGCTTGAGGCGGTGTTGAAGGACGCGTCGCATGCCTGGCACGGGGCGGACTTCGACTCCCTACACGAGCACATCCAGCAATGTTTGAACGCTCTGCGGACCACGGGAGAGCATGCCGACCTAGTTTCAGCCGAACTCTATGAGCAGTCCGAGACCATCCACACCCTGCAAGGCGGCGATTCCGGCGAGATCCCGTTTCCCGCCCCGCAGTTCTTTGACGCCAATATTCGCAAAGAGTCCGCCGATGTGCATGTGCGGCCGCCGTTTTGGTCCGAGGGCAACTGCCAGCGCGTGACGATGGATGAGGCCCTAGCCATGGTGGGGGCCGACCCGGAGGCGACCGAGGAATTCCACCAGCGCGAGCTGGCCCGGGCAGAGGAAATCATTGACCAGCGCCTGGCCCAGATGACCGATGAGGAAATCGAAGCCACCCACCTGGGCACCCTGGAGCAAGAAGCCATCGCCCAGGCCCGCGAAGAGATCGCCCCGGAAGTCGACAACTACAAGCAGAGCGTCCATAACGGACAACTGGGCGAGTCCGAACGCATCAACGCCGTCGTCCTCGACCACCGCGATCAAACCGACGCCACTTTGTCGACCTCGAAATACACGATGGAACCGGTCGAGGTCGAGCACACCGATCACACCGAACGAGCCAACGGCTCGGGCTATGGCGGCCTGAACATGCCCGGCCCCACCGGCACCCCCGATGCCTCCGGCATGACCCAACCCGGTGGCTACACCCCCGGCGTCTCCCCCACCCTGCACGAGGTGGAAACCGGCGGCTCCGGTGGCTCCGGTGGCAGTGGCCCCAACTGGAGGCTGCCAGCCAGCGCCAGCAGCAGCAACGATGCGGTCAGCGACGGCCTCTATGCCGGTAGCCCCGGCAGCCTCGGCGCGCCCGGGGCAAGTCCCGGCGGCGCAGCCCCCGGTGCGGCACCCGGAGCAGCGGGCGGGGGCGGAATGTTCGCACCGGGTGCACGGGGCGGATCAACCGGTTCTCTGGGTGCGACGGGTCGCGGCGGTGCCGGTTCGGCTGCTGGCGTCGGGCGTGGTGGCTCCGGCGGAGTCTCCGGCGCGGCCAGTGGCGGACGCGGCGGAGCCGGGGGCGGTATGCGTGGAGGCGCAGGCGGCGGCATGGGCATGATGGGCGCCGGAGCCCCTGGCCAGGCCGGTGGCCAACAGCAGGGCAAGAAATCCGATCAGCGCACCCTGTCGTCCATGGGCCGCCCCACCGGCGCGGCAACCAAGCCAGCCAAGGACGAGCCTAAGAAAAAAGAGGACAAACCCGCTGAGAAGAAAAGCCCTCTGGCGGCCGCGTTGGAGAAACGCCAAGCGCAAAAAACCGAACGCGAACCAGCCCCCGTCGCCCAACCCGACCCCGACCAGGGCCACGAACTTGACATCCATGACCAATTCGATATCGAGGACGACATCTGGGGAGTCCACTCGGCCCGCAAGGACGAGTACCGCTAGAACCCAGTGCGGCTAAGAAACACCGTGGCCCGCCGGCAGCAGGTAGAACATGCTGTCGGCGGGCCACGTCCGTTATGGGTTAGCGCCCCGGATCGTCCTCACAGGACTAGCACCACAGGTTGTCGCCCGTTGGCACTCCCAGGACGTTGGTGAAGTTGGTGTAGAGGTTGATGCGGCTTTGCACTTGCCCTGGATTGCCGCCGTTGCATTCGAGTGAGCCGTTAATGGAGCGGATCGACTCGCCGAATCCGGCCCCGCTCGTCATGGCCGTGTGGCCCGACATCGAACCGGCTCCCGACTGCGTCACCCAGAACCACAGTGCCGTCTGCCAAGCCACGGTCGCGTTCTGCTCGACCAGCCACGGATTGGTCAACAGCGGCAGACCGAGGTCGTTGCCAGCGGCGTTGTAGTTGAAGTTCCAGCTCAACTGGATTGGGCCGCGACCGTAGTAGGCGTCGTTCCCGGCCGGGCAGCCAAATGATTGGCCCGCATCGCAATAGTGCGGGTAGTTGCTGGTGTCTTGTTCAACGATGTGGACCAGCCCGCCGGTTTCATGCGAGATATTGGCCAGGAAGGAGGCGGCCTCTTGACGTTGCACTGTGCTGTTGCCGGTGTTAGTGAAGGCGGGGAAGGAGTTGGCCGCCTCCACGAAACCGCTGTAGGTGTAGAAGGAGTTGCGCTGCGGGAACATCTGGTTGAACTGGGCTTCAGTAACCACGAACGACCCAGGGTCGCCCGGGTCACCGGGATCGCCGGGGTCACCGTCGCCGCCACAGGGAACCGGGTCGCGCCACACGCCCCAGTCTCCAGTCTGCCCGGGGGTTTCTCCCTGCGTCCACCATTGGGCGGTCCAGTTGTGGCCGTTGTGGGAGGCGACATCGCCTCCGTTGTAGACGGCGGAAGAACTCCAGGCGGAGGCGCAGGTCGTCTGCGCGTTGGCGGTGAGGGCGGGAAGTCCGGCGGCGGCGGTGAGGGTGAGGAGGAGGGTACTGATCAGCGCGAGCATTCTCTTGCGCGATGAGCGAAGCATAGAATCACCTTTTCAGGAAGGAAACTTTCCTTATTGAGGAATATAGATATCCTCTGTGATCTTCACAAGACTTCGCGCGCAATCTGAAACGCGAGTTTCCACTGTTTCGCCACCCAGCGCCACACACGTCGCCTTTGCCCGTGGACTTCGCAATGCACAAATGCGGCCGACCCCGGCGATTGGCTCTAAAGAACTACTCGCCGGGAAGCACGACGTATGGAGTGAGAGCCTCGGCAATGTCGTGGACTTCCGACAGCTCACCGGAGGCAACCGCAAGCGTCAGGTCGACGGCTTCACGGTTAGTCGCGGTGACGGTCGCACCGTTGAGGCGGAGGAAAGTCACCGTGCCAAGCCAAGCGAGGCGTTTGTTCCCATCCACCAACGGATGGAAGCGCGCAATGGAATGCATGAAAGCCGCAGCCTTCTCCATTAGCGTCGGATACTGCTCCGCACCGAAGTAGCTGGCAGCAGGACGGTTGCAGGCCGACTCAAGTAGACCAGGGTCTCGGACCAGTGGCTTCTCATTGAGCGCAAATTCGGCTACGTCCAGCAGCTGCTCAACAGTGAAATGGCGAGTAGACATCACTACTTACCAAGCTCGTCAAGAGCCGCACGGTAGCGCTGCGCTTCCTCACGAGCAATCCGCCGAATCTCGTTGTCCTGCCCGTGCCGGAGCACATACTCTTCGATCGCATTGACAACAAAACTGTTCAGGCTCCGGTGCTCGATCTCAGCCTGAGCAACAGCCTGAGCTTTCAGTTCATCGGGGATTCGTAGCCTCATGTCCATCCCATTATGGTACCAATATGGGCCCATAATGGCACCCTTAAAAAGGTGTTCTTCTGTCGGACATGAATGAGGGGCACCGGCAAGCGCCGGTGCCCCCTCATGTGAAGCTTTAGATCATCTGGTGACGGATCACGTTCTCTTCGCGACCGGGGCCAACCCCCACGACCGACACCCGCGCCTTGCACAAGTCCTCAAGTCGCTCGATGTAGGACTGCGCGTTCTTGGGCAACTGGTCGAATCGGCGACAGCTGGAGATGTCCTCGGACCATCCGTCGTGGTACTCATAGACCGGCTTGGCGTGGTGCAGATCCGTTTGCGTCATGGGCATCTCGTTCATGACCTCGCCGTCGACCTCGTAACCCACGCAGACCGGTACCCGGTCCAGGCCCGACAGAACGTCAAGCTTGGTGACAAACAGATCGGTGATGCCGTTGACGCGCACCGCGTAACGGCCCAACACGGCGTCAAACCAGCCGCAGCGACGCTGGCGACCAGTGGTCACCCCGTACTCGCCGCCCTTCTTGAGCAAGAATTCCCCATGCTCGTCGAAAAGCTCCGAGGGGAAGGGCCCCGCCCCGACGCGGGTCGTGTAGGCCTTGATGATGCCGATCACGGTGTCGATCTTCGAGGGCGCGATGCCCGCACCCACACAAGCGCCACCGGTGGTCGGGTTAGAGGACGTCACGAACGGGTAGGTGCCGTGGTCGACGTCAAGCATCGTGGCTTGAGCACCCTCCATGAGGACGTTCTTGCCCTCGTCCAGAGCCTGGTTCAGCTCTAGCCGGGTGTCGGCGATGAAGGGCGCCAGGCGCTCGCCGTACTGCAAGTACTCGGCGACCACGGCGTCAGAATCGATCGCCTTGCGGTTATAGACCTTCACCAAGATCTGGTTCTTCTCCCGCAGGATCAGTTCCAGCTTCTTTTGCAAAATCTTGGGGTCGAGCAGGTCCTGTACGCGGATACCCATCCGCGCGACCTTGTCGGCATAGGTGGGGCCAATTCCGCGCCCGGTCGTGCCAATGCGGGAGCTACCCAAGTAACGCTCCACGACGCGGTCCAGCGCGCGGTGATGCGGCATGACCAGGTTCGCGTCGGCGCTAATGCGCAAGTTGGAGACGTCCACTCCCCCGGCTTCGAGGCCGTCGAGCTCTGAGAGGAGGAACTTGGGGTCCACGACCACACCGTTACCGATGACGGGGATGCAACCGGGGGTCAGAATCCCCACGGGCACCAGGTGGATGGCGTATTTCTTTCCGTCGGGAGTGACAACGGTATGACCGGCGTTATTGCCGCCTTGGTACCGGACCACATAGTCCATATCGGCACCGAGCAGGTCGGTGACTTTACCTTTACCTTCGTCGCCCCACTGCGTACCGACTACAACAATCGCTGGCATTTGCCGTTCACACCTTCCCGGGAAGACACCCGATTACCGCCTAAGCCTAATCGGTCTATTGCGAGGTTGGCAGCACCCACCCCTCCTCTTTGTCAAAGGACTCATCTCACACCGTACTCTGAATAACTGTGGAAGTTACCGTGTTGACGCTGGTAGAGGGCTGTTCGAGTGGCGGGCCCCGTACGCAAGTACTAACGCTTGTCGATGAGCTGAAGGCCCGTGGTGTGAGTGCCGACACTGTCGAGGCGTCCAATGAGTCCGTCATCGACGAGGTCGTGAAGTCCGGCCGGGCCATTGTCGTGGCCGCCGACACCGACGCCCAGTTGCGGGCGGTGGTGCACCGCTGCGTGCGCATCCTCGCCCCGCCTCCCAGCAAGCGACCCGACGACCTGCCGAAGGACCGCACGGTTCCGGACCTACCGCCGCTGGGGGTGCTCGCCTTGGGCGAGACGCCTGGACTGGTGGGCCGCCTGGGCTTGCCCTCGACGCCCGGGGAGGTGGCCGAGGCCATGGTGGCCGGAAACGTCAAGCGCACCGACTTTTTCCGCCACGACGGTGGCGGCATCACGCTCGATGGGGTCCGCATCGGCGGCGGCGACTACCTGTGGCGCGGAGTGGTCGCCCTGGACGACGCGGTGCTCAGCGACGGTAGCGAGCAGATCATCACCTGCGTGGTCGCCAACGCCGACGGGTTTGCCCAGGCAAACGGGATGACGCTAGTCGAGCCCTCCCCGACCGACGGACAGATGGACGTGGCGGTGGCCGTTCCGGTCGTGGTGCCCGCTCGTTGGGGCATCGGCAAGTTGCGCTTTGGGCGTCCGCGCCAGCGCATCGAGGTGCGGCGGGCCCGGGGCCGGGCCGTGCAGGTGGCCCCAAGCGATGACACCAAACTGATCGAAGACGGCATTGTCGAGGACCTCAAGCGCAAACGCAGCTGGTGGATCGAGCGGGGGGCCGTGGGCTGGTATGTCAGCCCCGCCGCGTAACCGCCGACGCCTTCATGCACTGTGTAGCGTCTCTAGCTGCTGGAACAGCGCCCGAAGTGGCCATAGATCCAGGCTGTCTTATGAGATGTAAGGGACTAAAAGTATCTAAAGTGACGCCTGTCACTTACCCGACGTTACGAAACAATTGCGGTGACCGCCATTTAGCAGCCAAATACGCCACAATGGGGAAGGAAGCTTATGCAAAAGGCACCTTCTGGGTTTTCGTGTGGCCCAGGCCAGGTGATTTCACCAGTGCGCTTTTGCTTAAGCCTCACGATGACGGCGTAGACCGCACCCTCGTGCCTGAGCAGGGACACACGTTCCTCGCGCGACGGTGCAGGCCCCAGGGCCGTACGGTCAGCTTGCTGAGGAGGCACTGTGGAGCACCACCGCCCGGCCGGGCCAGAGGCCCCCACTAGCCACGGCGGCCACGCCCCACGCGCCGACGATGAACGGCAGCGAGACGAATCGGGGCGCATCCCCAACTCCGGGTCAGACCATCACAGCGCCCCAGAGACTGCCGCCCCCTTGAGCGCCGGTCCCTTCTCGACCGAAGCCTTCACCTCCCCGCCCACGGCGGCCCCGCCTGGGAACCAACAGCCGGACGCATCCGAGACCCAAGCGCGCACTCCCTGGCCCTCTGAACCCGCTTGGCCAGCCGAAGAGCCCAGAGCATCCCACTCACATCAGGGCACCGAGGGCGGCAATGGTTCCCGGCCAGCGAAGCGAGCCGACCAGGGGCCCATGCCGTGGTCGCCCTTCGTCTCGCACGTGGCTCCCGCTGGCCCACCGGCTTCCCTGATCAACGCGCAACCAGCGCCGGCGGCGCAAGAACCTGCGACCGACCAGGGGCCGCACACACCGACGTTCCACCGCCAAGAGCCGCACGAGGACGTCATCTCGCCCCCACCGGCCTTCGCCCCAGGAGAAGACCTGCCACCGGTGGCCACACCAGTGCCGGTCGCGGACCACCGAGTCATAAGCCCGCCGGTGACGGCAGGAGGCGACCCCAGCACCAACACGAACCCACCTCTGGCCGACGGCACCGCGTCCGCGCCGCCTCAACCACCCGAGGCCCACACTGTCGCCCCCGCCCAGAGCGAGCCTGTGGCGCCTTCGGGACCCATCGAGCAACAGGGGACCGATTTCATGCACTACCCCCCACCGAATCCACACCACAATTCGGGCTATGGACCCGAGGACACCGACGAACACTATGTGGCTCCCCCGCCACCCAGCGGGTCGCACGTGCCAGCCTGGAATAGCGTCTCCGGGGCCGGGATGGCACCAGGCTCATTCCCCGACGAGCCCGGTGCGCTGGAGCGAATCGGGGTCACCGCCGACGACTTCGCCCGCCGCCGGGTCACACCGCCCAGCGGCCCCATCGCGTCGATGGGGCTGCGGGGAGCACTGTGCAAACTGAGCCTGGGGCTGCTGAAGCTGCCGCCCTCGCGCCGCGAACGAGCCTGGGCGCGGAATGTGGAAATGGTGCGGCGCAACTTTGGCGGCCTGCGGCAAGTCACCGTCGTCAACCCCAAAGGCGGGGCGGGGAAAACCGTCGCGGTGCTGATGCTGGCCATGACATTCGGACAGCGACGCGGAGGCTACGTCCTGGCCTGGGACAACAACGAAACCCAAGGCACGCTGGGGATGCGGGCACAGCAGGACTTCCACATCCGAACCGTGCGCGACCTGCTGCGGGACCTCGACCACTTCCAAGGGCCCACCGGCCGCGTGGGCGACCTGTCGCAATATGTACGCGCGCAAGGCGAAGCCATGTTCGACGTGCTGGCCTCCGATGAGTCGGCCACGGCCGGAGAAATGCTCACGGCCAAGGCCTTCGGCGAACTGCGAGAAGCGGTCAGCCGCTTCTATAAGCTCATCATCGTCGACACGGGCAACAATGTCCGGGCCGAGAACTGGCAGTCGTCCATCGACGCAACCGATCAACTGGTGATCACCATGTCGGCGCGCAACGACTCCGCCGAGACCGCCGCGCGGGCGCTCGACCACCTGGAACAGACCGGAAGGCGGGAGCTGGTGCGGCAAGCGGTGACGGTCGTGTCAATGCCCGCCCACCGCAAAGATGTCGACCTGCCCGCCGTGCAGCGGCACTTCGCGGCCCGCACACGCGCGGTCATGTTGGCTCCCTATGAGAAGCTGCTCGATTCGGGGGAGCCCATTCGCTACGACCTGCTGAGCAACGCCTCTCGTCGCGCCTGGCTGCGCATTACAGCGGCGGTGGCCGAAGGTCTATAAACGAGGCTTTTGCGCAAGCCCCACTGTTGGCAGACAAGACAATGCGGCCCAACTCCACCTTTACAGTGAAGTTGGGCCGCATCACGTCAATCCCTGCTAGGGCAGGGACGTTTCCCCGTACCCCCATTGTTACCGCTGAGTTAACCTGGCAACATCACCCGTCGGAATGATCTTGGGCGACCGTTCAGGCCAACCTCATCCGCAGGCGTCGGGCCGGGTATGAGTTCGCTAGCTCAAAGCGTCGGCGGCGGCCGGGTCGGAGTCGCGCAGGAACTGCGCACACCGGGCGGCCTCCTTGGACTCGCCGATGGCGGCAGCGGCCTGGCTGAGCCGATACAGCGACTTCAAGAAACCACGGTTGGGCTTGTGTGACCAGGGAATCGGTCCGTGACCCTTCCATCCGTTGCCGCGCAGTTGATCCAGGCCCCGGTGATAGCCAGTACGGGCGTAGGCATACGCGGCGACGTCGTCACCACGCTCCAGCGCTTCCTTGGCCAGCCGCGCCCAGGCGGCACAGAAAGTCGGGTATTGACGAATCGTTTCTTCGGGCCCGGACTCGTCGAGCATCGCGCGGGCTTCGCTGTCGTCAGGCAGCAGCGTTTCGGGAGGCTGAGCCATAAGATTGTGTGCAACCATAAGCTAAGCCTAACCCGGTGAAATTGGTTGGTACACCGGCGGCGCTCACGGCCACCAGATGGAGACGACCCGCCGGAGACGGTGGCCTAGGGACGTTCGTCCTTGTCGTTAAGCTCATCCAAGATCAGCAGATCCGAACGGGCCTGACCGTCCCGGTAGGCGGCGCGACCGACCATATAGGCAGCCACCGGAGCCGTGGCCAACTGAAAGACGCCCACCAGGACCAAAGTCGTGATGTCCACGGTCGTGCGCAGGCTCAAGGCACACCCGATCAGAATCAGCAGCAACCCCAAGATCTGTGGTTTTGTCGCCGCGTGCATGCGGGTGAGAAGGTCGGGGAAACGCACCAGGGCCACGCCTGCGGCCAAACTCAGCAAAGCGCCCAGAAAGATACAGATCGCCGCGATCACATCGAGCACAGCTTCCACGCTCACTCCTCCTTCCGGGTCGCGAACCGCGCCACACCAACGGTGCTGGTGAACCCAAGAATGGACAGCACCACCAGGATCGGCAACGCCGAGGCATCCCGGGTGTAGGCCGCACCGGCGGCGATGGCGGCCATGATGATCGCCAAGAACACATCGGTGGCCACGATGCGGTCCAAGGTGGCTGGGCCGCGCACGACGCGATACACCGCCATGGCACCGGCGGCGACCAGGATCGTCGCCACCACAGTTACCGTCAGGGTCGTCATGGGGTGACCTCACCGTCCTCGTCAGGTCGTCTCTTCGGCTTGCGTTGGCGGCGCTTTCGCAGCTGCTCGCGGGAGGGTTTATCCACTTTGCGGCCAGCGGCGGCCTGGGCGCGCAATTGCCGCTTGGCCTTCGACATTGGCCGATGCGGCGGCTCCGGTTCGGAGGAATCCTCCACCAAGGCCAGTTCGGCATCGGAACCGAGCGCCCGGATGAGTCGTTTCTCCAACCGCAGCACGTTGCGTTTGTACGCCTCGACTTCCTCGACGGTTTCGGTGCCAATCATGTGAATGTACAAGACGCCGGTGTCGGGGTCGGCCTCCAAGATGAGGCTGCCTGGAATCAGCGACAGCGCCTCGGCCACCAAAGTGACATTGAGGTCGGAGACGACTCGCAGCTGCACGGCCACGATCGCCCCCCGGGGCTGCCGTCCGATCCGGAAGGCCAGCCAGCTGATCTGCGCACTGGCCACCAACAGGTCATAGACGAACTTGACCACGAATTTCGCCATTCCCACCGGTCGGATGCGGCCGTCGAACTTCACCGGCGGCAGCGGCAAGACCACCAGGATGATGACCGCGACGATCAGTCCGGTGACGAAACTCAAGACCGAGAAGGTGCCCCAGAGAAACACCCACGTCAGCAACAACGCTATGGCGGCGACAACCCGGTTGCGGAAGTACTCGCGTCTGACCAGCCGTGGCCAGCGCGGTGGCTCGCCGGAGCGGCGCACGTTTGATTGCGGTCGGCTCATGGTGCCTCCCCCGTGGGTACGCCGTCAGGGAAGACAGCTTCGATATAGGGGGTTCTCTCCAGCAAATCCGTAGCCGATTCCGTGGTCAACTCGAAAAGCGGCCCGGCAAAGATAGTCAACGCCAAGCTGAAGGCGACCAAGATCAAAGTTGGGATGACCATCAGCTTGGGCAAGATGACCCCGGAGGGGACGCCCTGGATGGCGGGATCGGCTTTTGTCGCCGTCGCCGCGGAGGGCGCAGCGCTGGTGACCGACGGCTGTGCCGCTTCGCGGACGCGAATCGCCACGCCAGCGCGGTCGATGTCGCCTACAAGGAGCATATCGGGGTGGGGGCTGCGCCAGAACGCCAAGTTCCAGACTCGGGCGATGGCGTACAAGGTCAGCAGGCTCACCAGCGCCCCGCTGCCGACGAGGGCATAGGCCAGCGGTGTGCCCACGTCTACGCCCGCTTGCATGAGGCCCACTTTCCCCAGGAAGCCCGAGAAGGGGGGAATGCCCGCCAGGTTTAGGGCGGGGACGAAGAAGAGGATTGCCAGGACTGGGGAGAGCCGGGCGAGTCCGCCGAGCCGTTCTAGGTTGGTGCTGCCGCCGCGACGTTCGATCAGTCCCGCTCCCAGGAACAGCGTCGTCTGGATGGTGATGTGGTGCAGCGCGTAGAAGATCGCGCCGGAGAGTCCCGCCACCGTCGCCAGCGCCACGCCGAAGATCATGTAGCCGATGTGGCTGATGAGGGTGAAGGACAACAGACGTTTGATGTCGGTTTGCGCGACCGCGCCCATGATGCCCACCACCATGGTTAGCCCCGCCGCCACCATCAAGTAGTTGACGGCTCGATCGTCGGGGAAGAGCAGGGTGTCGGTGCGGATGATCGCGTAGACACCGATCTTGGTCAAGAGACCGGCGAACACCGCCGTGACCGGGGCGGGCGCGGTTGGGTAGGAGTCGGGAAGCCAGGCGGACAGGGGGAACACGGCCGCCTTGATGCCAAAGCCCAATAGCAGCATGATCTGCAAGAGCAGCCGGAGGTCGTCGGGCAGGTCGTCAAGTCGGTGGGCCAGCTGGGCGAGGTTGAGGGTTCCGGTGGCGGCGTAGATCAAGCCGATGGCCACGAGAAACACCACTGAGGAGAGGATCGACACGACCGCGTAGGTCGTGCCCGCCCGAATCCGGTTTTCGGTACTGCCCAAGGTCAGCAGGACGAAGCTCGCCACCAGCAGCACTTCGAAGCCCACATAGAGGTTGAACAGGTCCCCGGAGAGGAACGCGTTGGTGACGCCAGCGGTCAAGACCAGAAACGTCGGGTGGTAGATCGATAGTGGGGTGCCTTCGTTGCCGTCGGCCATGCCCTGCCCGATGGCGTAGAGCATGACGCACAAGGTCATGGTGGCTGAGACGACCAGCATCATGGCCGCCAGCTTGTCGGCCACGAGCACAATGCCCACCGGCGGAGCCCAAGCGCCGATGGCCACCACGGCGGGGCCTTCGGTCCAGGTGTAGACCAGCAGGATGATCGCGGCCAGGAGTGTCGCGGAGAGCACGACGGTGCTGACGGCCCGCTGGAGGTGCGACCGGCGCGGCACCATGAGCGTCACGGCCGCTCCCAGCAGCGGCAGCAGCACAGGCAAGGGGACGATGTAGTCGATCATGTGTCGCTCCGCTCGCCCTCGAATTCACTCATGGGTTCGCTTTGCGCCTCGTCGGTTCCGGTGTCGTTGAGGTCGTCGGGGCCTTCGTCGCGTTCGGCTCGCTTCATGATGCGGCGGTCTTCGACGTCGTCTTGGACGTCGTCGTGGCCCAGCAGTTGCCAGCTGCGGTAGGCCAGCGCTAGGAGGAAGGCGGTCAGACCCAGGGTGATGACGATGGCGGTGAGGATCATCGCCTGTGGTAGTGGGTCGCTCATCTCCTCGGCGGGGAACCAGCCGACTAGGGGGGCACTCCCGGAGGTGCCTCCGACCAGGATCAATAGATTGCCGCCGTTGCCCACCAGGATGATGCCCATGATGACGCGGGTGAGGCTGCGTTCGAGCATGAGCGAGACCCCAGCGGCGAAGAGAACTCCGATGGTGACGATGTAGACCAGATTCACGGCCATGGGCGTTATCGCCTCCTCGAGGTCGAGTTGGGTTCGCTCTCGGAGGCGTCAGTGCCCTCGGGGGCGACTTCGGTTGTCTCCTCGGTGTCGTCTCCGTCGTCGGGTTCGCTCTCGGAGCTTTCCTGTTGGCGGTCGATTTCAGCCCCGAGGGAGCGCAGGATGTCGAGGATGAGGCCGATGACGATGAGGTAGACCCCGATGTCGACCACCGCCGAGCTGGCGGCGTGAATGTTGCCCAGGATCGGTATGTCGAGGTCGATGACGGCGCTTTCGAAGATCTCGCGGCCGAAGAACAGTGAAGTCGCGCCGGCTCCTAGGGCGATGAAGAGCCCGATTCCCAGCACGCGCCCGGCGTCGACCGGTGCGGCGGCGTTGAGTTCGTGTCGACCACCGGCCAGGTATCGCACCACGAGTGCCAGCCCGGCGACGAGGCCGCCGGCGAATCCTCCGCCGGGGGTGTTGTGGCCGGCGAAGAGTAGGTAGATCGAGAACAGGATGATGGCGTGGAACAGAATCCGGGTGACCACCTGCAAGATGATGGCCTGTCGCGCGGCTTCTGGGCTGGCTCCGGCCAGCCAGGGCGAACGGTAGGTGGCGGTGGGGCGCGCTGCTCCGCGTCGGCGTAGCGCCCGGGAGTGGCCGAAGATCAAGCTGGCGACACCGGTCGCGGCCACCACTAGTACCGCGACTTCGCCCATGGTGTCCCATACGCGAATGTCCACTAGCGTCACGTTGACGACGTTGGCTCCGCCGCCGACGTAGTAGGCGAGGTCGGGGAATTCCGTGGAGACTGGTATCGCTTCGCGCCCTCCCACGGCTACGAAGGCCATGAGGGAGGCGACGATGCCAGCGGCGATGCCGATGCCGATGCGCGCCCAGCGCACCATTTTCACTGGACGTTCCGAGAAGTTGGCGGGCATCCGGCGCAACACCAGCACGAACAGGACGACCGTGGCGGTTTCGACCAGGAACTGGGTGAGGGCTAGGTCGGGTGCGCCGTGCAGGACGAAGATTCCGGCCACGGCGTAACCGGCCACGCCCACGAGGATGACGGCGGTCAGTCGCCGTTGGGTGCCAGCGGCGAATATCGACACCACGATGATGACCAGCGCGGCGGCGACCTGAATCGGTGAGGTGAACAGTTCCACCTGTTGGGGCCAGGAGCGGGTGAACACGAGCGCGGCACCGGAGGTGACGATCATGACTAGCAAGATCAGGCCCAGGTAGAACGGGAGCGAACCACGTTGGGTCGCACCGGTCATCTCCACGGCCGCGCGGTCGATCCAGCTCATGGCCGTGCGATAGCCGTCACTGCCGTCGCGAGGGAATTTCAGCAGGCTCATGCGCTCCCAGCGTTGGCTGAGGGCGAAGACTCCGGCTCCGGCCGCGAAGGCGACCAGCGACAGCAGCAAGGGCAGGTTGTATCCGTGCCATAGGGCCAAGTGCAGGCTGACCGGTTCGGCGAATGTCTGCGCGTAGGGAAGGATCGCGCGGTCGATGGCCGGGGCGGCCATCCCCGAGACCAAGCCCAAGGCAGCCAACAGCACGGGGGCCAGCATGAATATGAAACCGGCCTGGCGCACCTGGATTGTCTCCACGCCGGGTTTGGGCGCGAACGCTCCCCACAGGAAGCGCAGCCCATAGGCCACGGTGAGGGCCGATCCCCCGACGAGAGCGGCTACCACTAGCTGGTTCACGCCTGATCCCGCGTCAATGAACGCCGATAGCGCCGCTTCTTTGGCGATGAAGCCGAACAGCGGCGGGAAGCCCACCATCGAGGCCACCGCCAATACGGCGGTGAACAGCAAGAACGGGCGCTGGCGTCCCAGGCCCGACAGCTGCCAGATATCGCGGGTGCCGCAGGTGCGGTCGATGACGCCCACGATGAGGAACAGGGCGGCTTTGAACATCGCGTGCGACAGCAGCAGGGCCACTCCGGCCACGGCCGTGTTCGCGCCGCCCGCGCCCAGCACGATGGTGATCAAACCCAGTTGGCTGACCGTGCCGTAGGCGGCCAGGAGTTTGAGGTCGCGTTGTCGCAGGGCGGCCCAGGCCCCAAAGAACATGGTGATCGCCCCGCCGGTGAGCACGATTGGTTGCCACAGTGCGTTGGCGGCGTAGACGGGGGCGAGCATGCCGATGAGGAAGACTCCGGCTTTGACCATCGCGGCGGCGTGCAGGTAGGCGCTGACCGGGGTGGGGGCGGCCATCGCGGCCGGAAGCCAGAAGCTGAAGGGGAAGATCGCTGACTTTGACAGGGCTCCCAGCAGGATCAGCACCAGGGCTACCGACAGGTAGGTGCCTTCGGGCACGCTCGCGACGACTTCGGAGAGGCGATAGGAACCGGCGTGTTGGCCCAGCATGATGAAGCCGACCAGCATGGCCAGGCCACCGAGGGTGGTGACCAGGAGCGCTTGCATGGCGGCTCGGCGGGCGGCGCGACGTTCGGGGTCCATCCCGATGAGCAGGTAGGAGAAGACCGTGGTCAGCTCCCAGAAAATGTAGAGCATGAGCAGGTCATCGGAGATGACCAGACCGAACATGGCCCCGGCGAAGGCGATGAACGACCAGGTGAAGCGCGACAGGCTTGGGGAGTCGGCTTGAAAATAGCGGGCCGAGTAGATGAGGACGAGAGTGCCGATGCCGCTGACGATGAGGACCATGAACCACCCAAAGGTGCCCATGTGGAAGGCCAGTTCCAGGTCTAGCTGGGGAACCCAGGGGTATATCTCGATCACCGCGCCGCCGTCGTAGACGGCGCGGGCGTGGCTGAGCGCCCAAGCGAACGTCGCGGCGGGGACGAGGGCGATCGCGTAGAGAGCTCGGGGGCCCCACCAGCGGACCAGGGCAGGGGCGACAACGGCCGCGGCCGCGTAACTCGCCAACAAACCCAGCACCCGCACCTCCAGCCGACCCGCCCGACAGGCGGTTAGCCTACCGTGAAAATCCCTGGCTAGGGCAGTGACCCTCGCTACGGTGAGCTTCACGTCACGCAGCGCAGCCAGGGGGATCGCACCCTGGCCCCACAGCAGTGATTCGCCTGTCAACAGCGCAAATACCGCCTTGGCGGCCGGTTTCCCCTCCGAGGCCAGGCCGATGGGCCCCACCCGCATACAGGGTGGGGGTACGGATGACCAGATGGGCACATGGCCACAGGTAGAAGCATCTCAATTGCCCCTGCCCGGGGCTCAATGGCGCAATCCCAGGCCCCAAATGCGACCGCCAAGCCATGAGCTGCGCCACAATCCCACAGAGTGAGAAGTGTTTTATAGGCCTTTATCCAGGTTAAAAAGTAGTGCGCAACACCAAGGTCCCAGCCCGGAATAAAACTTTGTCGACTTAGGTTGTACCGTAGGAGCCACGGAGAGATTGCAAAAGTGACCGGGGCGCCTCACGGCGGCCCCGATGATTCTGTGCGAGGGGGTCGAGCCATATGGGGCGCGGCCGAGCTAAGGCCAAACAGATGAAGGTTGCCCGGCGGCTGAAATACCACTCGCCGAATACCGACCTGCGCGCACTAGAGCGCGAACTAGCAGGCGGTAAAGAGGCTGAGAACCATGCCATCGAGGCTGAGGAAGCAGTCGACGAAGAGCCAGACGAAGGCTACTCCGACCCTTATGCGGACTACGCCAGCGACGATGACGACGGACTTCGCGAAGAGGATTGGCTCCCTCCGAGGAACAAGTCTGACTTACGGTGGATGAAGCGGTGGGACGGCAACCCATCGCTTCCTCCCACCTAATTAGGACTCTCACCCACTTCGCACCCAAGGCAGCCTATCGATCCCTCGCCGCTGCCATCATGACCAAAAATCCCGCTGAGGCGCCCTTGCGCAGTCGGCGGGATTAAGCATGCCCGGCCCCGCCCTGGCGTCACGACGCAACCCCACCACGCCACATCCGCCCAGCCAGACGCAAACAGCGCTCTGCCCGGCGACCAACATCTCACCGCAGTCCCCGGGCAGAACACGCCACGACATATAAGGCCCCAGAAGAGCCCAGTTAAGCCTTCTTGTACTCCCCGACCATCTTCACGCCACTGCCACCCTCAGTAACCTCACCGGCCACCCAGCTATTGACATGACGTGTGGTCAGCACGGCGAGAGCGCGGTCGACCTGGTCGGGCGGGACAATCGCCATCATCCCCACGCCCATGTTGAACGTGCGCTCCATCTCCACGTCCTCAATCGCGCCAACTTTCTGCACCACATCGAAAACCGGCTGCGGAGACCACGTCGAACGATCCACCTCCACTTGCAGGTGATCGGGAAGCGAACGCACCAAGTTCCCCGGAATACCGCCCCCGGTGATGTGCGAAAAGGCGTGCACCTCGCACTCCTTGATGACCTCAAGACAGTCCTTGGCGTAAATGTGCGTCGGAGTCAACAGCTCCTCGCCCAACGTGCGCTGACGGCCGAACTCGGCGACCTCTGACTTCAAATTCATGCCGCCATGGTTAAGCAGCGCCTGCCGCACCAGCGAAAAACCATTCGAATGCAGACCCGAAGAAGCCATCGCGATAACGACATCCCCCGCCTGGACCCGGTCGGGACCCAACAGGTCATCCGTCTCCACGATGCCGATGCCCGTCGCCGAGACGTCATACTCGTCGGCTCCCAACACGCCCGGGTGCTCGGCGATCTCGCCGCCGACCAACGCGCAACCGGCATAGCGGCAGCCATCGGCGATCCCCGCCCCGATATCGGCGATCCGCTCCGGCACCACCTGGCCGCAGGCGATGTAGTCAAGCAAGAACAGCGGCTCCGCGCCACAGACGACCAAGTCGTCCACCACCATCGCCACCAAGTCGATGCCGACAGTGTCGTGAATGTCCAGACGCTGCGCGATGACCAGTTTCGTCCCCACACCATCGGTGGAGGAGGCCAAAAGCGGCTTACGGTACTTCTCGACATCCAAGCTAAACAGCCCGGCAAATCCCCCAATACCCCCCACGACCTCAGGCCGGGTGGTCTTACGAATACTCGGCTTCAGCGCCTCAACCGCACGATCCCCGGCGTCAATGTCGACGCCAGCGGAGGCATAGGAGACCTTCTTCTGTTTGTCCTCTGTCTTGCTGCTGCTGCTGCTCACGCCTAAGCGCCCCTTCCTGCGTAATCGCGGCTATAACTTCCAACTGGGCCCCATATGGCAATGCTGAGAGACCCGCGCCATTGCCGCGCTGGCGGTGGTGAAACGAACGAAAGCGGCCAACAACGCATCGGGTGGGATCGACGCGCGGCCACCATCGCCTCCAGACCAGGCCAGGCGCATGCCCGCCGAGTCTGTCTCACCTACGCCTCACTTCGTTGACGTTGTGATCGATTGGTGCTTGATTCTTCTCCGGACTCGCCGCCGGATTCCAGGAGGTTCTTTCCCAGTAGCGAGGAAGCCGGAAGTTCTAGGGGGTAGTCGCCGTCGAAACAGGCGCGACACAGCCTTGAGGCGGGCTGTTCGGTCGCCGCGGTCAGCCCTTCCATCGAGACATAGCCGAGGCTGTCCGCGCCGATGTTCTTGCGAATCCCATCGACGTCCAGATTGCCAGCGATGAGTTCGGCCCGACTGGCGAAGTCGATGCCGAAGAAACACGGCCATTGGATCGGCGGGGCCGAAATCCTCACATGCACCTCGACGGCTCCGGCCTCACGCAGCATTCGCACGATCTGACGCTGAGTGTTGCCGCGCACGATCGTGTCATCGACCACGACAATGCGTTTACCACGGATTTGATCGTGCAACGGATTGAGTTTGAGGCGAATGCCCAGCTGACGCAGCGACTGCGACGGCTGAATAAACGTGCGCCCCACATAGGAGTTCTTGGTGAAGCCCAGCCCATAGGGGATGCCGGACTCCTCGGCGAAACCAATCGCGGCCGGGATGCCCGACTCGGGAACCCCAATCACCAAATCGGCTTCCACCACCTGCTCGCGTGCTAGGCGGCGTCCCACCTCAACCCGGGTGGCATACACGTTGCGACCCGCCAGAACAGAGTCAGGGCGGGCCAGGTAGATGTACTCGAAGATGCAGTTTTTAGGCCGAGCTGGGGCGAAGCGCTCAGAGCGCATCCCATGCTCGTCGATGGAAAGCAGCTCACCAGGTTCGATCTCCCGGACGATGGTCGCGCCGATAGTGTCCAACGCGGCCGTCTCGCTGGCCACAGCCCAGCCGTTGCTGAGGCGACCCAGCACCAGCGGCCGGAACCCCTCCGGATCACGCGCCGCATACAGCGTGTTGTCGTCCATGAAGACCAAGCTGAATGCTCCCCGCAACTGCGGAAGCACCTTCTGGGCCGAGGCGGTGATGGACTCATCGGGGCGGGCGGTCAACAGCGCCGTCATGAGCGCGGTGTCCGAGGTCGACGCGCCAATGTCAAGGTTGAGGTTCGCGGCTTCCTTCGCCAGGTCGGCGGTGTTGATCAGGTTGCCATTGTGAGCCAGAGCCAAGGAGGTGCCCGCCGAGGTGGTGCCAAGAGTCGGCTGAGCGTTGTCCCAGGTATTGGCCCCGGTGGTGGAGTATCGCGTGTGACCGATGGCGACGTGCCCGGTCAAGGGGGCAAGAGTGGTTTCGTCGAAAACTTGGGCGACGAGCCCAGTGTCCTTGTAGACGACCGTCCGAGCGGCGTCGGAGACGGCGATTCCGGCGGCTTCTTGTCCCCGATGTTGCAGGGCGTAGAGGCCGAAATAGGTTAGTTTGGCGACTTCTTCGCCGGGAGCCCAAATTCCCACCACACCGCACTCATCGCGCGGTCCGGCGTCATTCGAGTCAAGCTCCAACGAAAGCTGCCCATCACCTCGGGGCACAACTACTCCTTGTGGTTTCAATTGAGGCTGCGCCGAGGAGGCGCACACGGTCGTCATTGTCCGCATTAGTGCTCAGGCCGACTGTGTGACGACCGCGGTCGTCACGATCGAAGCCACAACGCGGGCGAAGCAACGGCGAGGCACCACGGGCTGTCGCCGGTGAGGCCGCGCGAGAGCGAACGCGTCTCGATGCGTCTTGCGGTGAGCGTCCCCGGGCCCGAAGCGCTCGGGAACCATTTTGTCGGAAGCGGTGAAAGCGCTCCCACCCATGAGCGTGCCACAGACCCCATCTGGGATTCCATCGAGAGGGCCGCTCATGTGAACAAGGACCACGTTCAGCGCAAGCGGTCTCGCTAAGGAGAATCGCGCATTCTGGAAACGACGGATCGGCCACACGAAAAAGCCGAAAGGCAACCGGCGTGCCCGCAGTAGATCGCATCAGCGAAAGCGGTAGTCCATCCCGACACCTGCCGTATCTGTCGCGCTTGAGCACAGTGCCAGTTTACTGGACCGCACTGCTTCTACCAAGAGCGTGGACGGTCATCCCAGTCGCGATATCCGTCTCGCTCGTCACGGTGCCCCTCCCGGGGAGGACGAGGCTCGCCTGGATAGCGGCCCTCGTCACCATTGGCACCGGGTTGCAACCGGGTAGCGTCGTCGGCTGGCGGGCCGTAGCCGCCCGGGCCGCCGGGACCACCAGGGGCCGCCGGGCCATCGGCCTGTCCATGGCCGTAGGGACCCGCCTCATACGGACTGGGCGGCCCTCCACCGGGCCGGCCGTAACCGCCACGATCGCCATAGCCGGGATCTGGTTGGCCATAACCGCCGCTGTCGCGCCCGTAGGTGCCACCGCCGTATTCGGCACCACCGGAGGGTCCGCGACCATAGTCGCCGCCAGGTCGACCGTACTCATCGCCAGCGGGGCGGTGTCCATAGTCGCCGCCGCTGTCGGTTCCGTAGCCGCCACGGCCATAATTGTCCGATTCGGGGGCGCTGGGGCTACCCCACTGGTCGGTGCTGGCCGGTTGGCTCCACGGGTTGGATGGCTGCGCGGGGCCAGCCCCATAGTCGGTGCCGCGTGGCTCGGAGGGCGCGCCATAGGTGCCATCGCCGAAGCCGAAGTTACTTCCGCGATCGCCTTGGTCGCCCCCGCGTGTCCCGCCATAGGGATCGGAGCCATAGGTCGAGGGCGGGGCGCTGGGAGAACTCTGCGGGTACCCAGACGGGCCGCCATAGTCGGAGCGAGGACCGCCGTAAGGATCGGAGCCGTAGGGCTCGCGGCCTCCACCGGGCGGGGACGGCTCGGAATACGGCGGGCGCGAAGGCTCGCCATAGGCTCCGCGCTGCCCCTCGGGACGAGACGGCTCGCCGTAAGGCGAAGGCGGGCCGCTGCGCGGCTGGCTGGACGGCGAGGAGCCGTACCCAGCTGGATCGGAGCCGTAAGGAGCGGGCGGAGCAGGCGGAATACCGCCGGGTGCGCCACCGGAGGTCGGAATGATCTGGGTGGAGTCGTTCTCGGGCGGGCCACCACGTCCCAGACCGCCCATAGGAACGATCTGCGTGGCGTCGGCACCAGGACCGGGCGAGACGGCACCACTCGGCAAACCACCGTCGGCCGACGGAATCAGCTGCGTGGCGTCGTCGGGGCCATAGGCGGGGCCGAAGCCACCGCCAGCGGGCTGCGAGCCGTACCGGGCCAGGTCATCGTCTTGCAAGAGCGGGCCGTCGTGGATCATGGTCGGCTGGTCGGCCCCGGGCGCGGGTCCTGAGTCGTAGACACCCGGCTGGCCGGTTTGCGCGGCCTTGGGCGTGTGATCCGGAGGGACGTCCTCGTCGAGGAAGTCTCCGTCTTCGCCCTCGTCATCGTCCTTGCGGCTCTTGACGATCATGATCACGATGGCGGCGATGCCACCGAGAACAAGCAGAATACCGAGGATGATGATCAGCCACATCATGCCGCTGACGCCGTCGTCGACGACCGCGGCTTCGGTGGTCTCCTCCTCCGTTGGCTCCTCGGCCGGAGGTTCGTCGTCGTCGCTATCGTCCTCCGGAAGCGACAGGGAGACGGCCTCTACGAAGACCGCACCCGCACCGACCTGGATCGTGCGTTCAAAGTCCTCAAAGCCATCGGCGGTGACTCTCAGGTCAATTTGGCCAGGGGCGATGTATCGGTCGTCGTTGCCTTCAAATCGATAGGCGCCGTCGCCACCGGTAGTCGTGTCGTAGGTGGTCCCGGCCGGGTCGCGGATCTCCACGCGCGCCCCGGAGACGGCCTCGCCCTGGTCATCGGAGACCACGCCGGAGATTTCCTGCACGGTCGGGTCACGGTCAGGACGGTTGCCCCTGATGCTCACGGAGGTGCGGTCGGAGGAGGAGCCTCCCGTAGCGCCGACGTCGAAGTGACCGGATCGAGTATCCGCGTCAGTCAGGTCCGAGTCGGGAACCGGGGCGAGAATGAAACGCAATTGAGCGGTGTTGTTGGCCAGGTCGTCCATGTCGTTGCAGCGCGCTTTACCGTTCCCACGGTCTTCGCAATCGCCGTCGACGCGGATATCAACCCACTCGCTGACCCCAGAGAGCACGCCCTGAATATCGACTTTGGTGGGTCGGGGCGAATTGCGCACCTGGACCATGACGCCGATTTCAGCGGGGGCTCCACCCACCTCTAGGCTCGGGTCGTGCCCGTGGACGATCTGGACGGTGACTTCGGGGTTGGCCAAGGCAGCCTGGGGGACCACGACTGCACCGATCGCGGCACCCAGTACCATGCTGATCATTGCCAGCCATGCGGTGAGCATGCGTGAGGTGGCAAAACTCCAGGCGCGCGGAAGGGCACGTACACGGCGCGAAGGCCGGGGTGCGAGTGGCCCGGACGGGACGACTCGGGACGTGCTCCGGTCCTCTGGTGCGGTCATGACTCCTCCTGGGCACAACTCACCCATGGTTGGGTATCGTCGTGGGTCACTATGCCTGGTAACAAATCGGTATCAATACGCAGGGGTCTTCAATATCGCCCGCAACCATCGAAAAATGCCTGCTTTATAGGTATTTAGAAGTTTATAGAGGCGGACATGGATGCCATTTCACAGGTTATAGCGGCTATAGATCACTCTCAAGAGCCAGCCCGAGACGTCCAAAAGGCGGCGGTCCGAACGCTGTTGGAACGCTTGGCCACCTCCGTTCCGGGCAACTCGGTCGAGGTGCGGGTACCTCCGTTCGGAGCCGTCCAGTGCGTTGCCGGGCCGCGGCATCGGCGTGGAACTCCGGCCAATGTCGTCGAAAGCGATCCGGTCACGTTCTTGCACGTAGCCCTAGGCCGAATGACATTCGCCGAAGCGGTGGCCTCCGGCAAGATCACAGCCTCGGGAGCCCGCTCGGACTTGAGCGAACACTTTCCGCTACTTGAATCGTGAGGCCAGTTCTAGGATAAGACCGGTCACAGCGTTCGCGGGTCAGCCGTCAGCGTGTCGCGTGCGACCTCTGACACCTGCTCGATGATGGCGATCGCGTCCTCGAACTCATCGAACCCCGTGGTGAGCACCGCGATCGACGTGGGTTCTTGGTCGGCCAGGCTCATCATGCCAATGGAGTTGACCACCCAGCGGTTGCCGATATTACTGCGGATGTCCCATCCGTTCTTCATCCACACCGATTCGGCCTCCTGCGCCCCTGCGGAAATGCCCCACTCCTGGTCATCGGCGAGATTGCCCAACAACTGGCGCGCCAAAGCGGCCTTGCTGTGACTCATGTGCTCATCGGGAGTGAGGAGAACCTCCAACATTCGCAGTTGGTCGGACGCGGTGGTCTGCGTGGTGCCCCACACGGTGCCGCGCTCGGTGTTCTCCAGGCCGTATCTCTCGTGAGCGGCCTCCAGCGCCGGATGACCGTCCATGAAATGGAAAAGCAGTTCATCGGTCGAGTCATTGTCCGAGGAGGCGATCATGTCCTCGGCTAGGCCCATTTGGTAGGCGGGAATCTCCTCGACGGTGTCGTAACTGTCCAGGAACATCGCCAAGACCTCGACCTTGATAATGCTGGCCGTGTCGTGCTGCGTGTCGTCGTTAAAGGTCAAAATGGTGCCACCGTGCTGGATGGCCAACGACAGTTCGGCGGTGTCGGGAACGCTGGCAGATTCGAGGATCGCCTCAATGCGCTGTTCAAGGGCGTCTTGGCGGATTGCCGCGATCTGGGCGGCTATCGCGTTGGGGTCGGGCGCGTAGGTGGAGTCTCGAAGCTTTTCGGGGTCGCCCTGGGAACCGCTGAGGCGGTTGGGGTCATAGACATTGCCGCCCTTTTCCGACGAACTGGGCCACACGGTGATGATGAGGACCATCGCAACGAGCAGCACTACGAGACCGGTCCCCAAGATCGACCAGTAGCGAATGGGTGGCGGGGTAACTCGTGAGTTCATGTGACCAAGCGTTTTCGGGTGGGTGGAACATCGGTGGGGCCGGGCAAGGGGTACTGAAGCTTGAGCAAAAAGCTCCTTGGCGGTCTCGTCGGCTGGTCTACCGGAGGTAGACGTCGCCGTGGAGGACCACGAGATTTCACGTGCGCTTTAAGGCGGGTGCCTCGGTGGGAGGGCCTGACTTCAGCTCGTCGGGGTACCGAGAGGACTCTTCAGTAACAGGGTTCCCAGGGTGCTCGAACTACGCCCTGACCATGAGGTTTGATCGGATTTAAAGTAACCCATTCACGAGGGATTGGCAACGTGGCGACCGCACCCCAAGATCAGTGATGATTCACTCACTGAGTGCTATCTTTGCAGTTCAGCGTGGATATTGACATGCGCTCACTCAAAGTTACCGACGAGTAATAAAGGGTGGTGGGGTGACTGATTCAATCCTCCACCTCAAAAGTCTGCCCTGCTAGCGACCGAGTTGGGGTATGGAAAGCGGTTTGTTCGCCCTCGCGTCCTAAGGCGGGCCCATGATCAATTTGTTGCAATCCGCAAGCGTTGCCGCAACCTCTGCGGCAACGCCCCAGCGGTGTTAGCGTCGCTGGAGAAGGAAAAGCCGTGAGGCGTCGGATCAGCCAACTGAGTGGGACCTGGGGAGGAATGACCATTCAGGAGCTGGACCGACGCCTCACGGGGCTTAGATCCACGCGTATTGCAACGTTCGTCAAACGCCCCACAACGGGGCTGTAGTACAAGGCCGTCCGAGCCACCGGCGCCGAACGGCTGCGACCCAAGCGGGCCCACAAACCCACCCATGCTCCGGTAACACCCGCGCCAGCGAATCTCTCCGCCCGGCGCAGTACCGCGCGCCACTGCCCAGACCGCCCGCCAACGGTTGACTGCGCCTCACATAACTGCAAGCGGATGTGAAGTGTCGGTCAGTTACCGCTCGCGGGTAGCTGCCACCGGGGGAACACGGCAACTGACCGACACGTGGTCACATACGTTTCATATGGTCACAGGCTCACAGGCCCGATCTTTTCGATGGCGCCAAGCGCCTCCGCGCCACTGTCTGGGAGTGCGGGCCGCCGGGCCCGCCGCATCCACGGCCTACCGGCCATCGCCGCCACGACCCCGCTCTCAGACAACGGTCTTCGCGACCTTGCCCTCGCGACCCTGCCCTGACGACACTGTCCTGATGACCCTGCCCTCAAGCTGCCGTAGCGCGCTGCGCCATCATCGTCCGCAAAGCCGCCGCACCGACGCCCACCAGACACACAATCGCCAACAACGCCAGCAAGCCGCTGGCCCCGTCCTTCAGCTGCTCCCTGTCAACGGCCTGCACCTCACCGGCAGTCGCGATACCGTCCGACTCGTCCTCAGTCGAATCACGATCGACCGGAGGGAACGGAAGAGACGACTCATCGGAATCCCCTACGTCGCTATCGGCATCGTCCGCCGCCTCAACCTCACCACCGGGAGTACCAGCCGGACCGCCCTGCGGGTGACCGCTCTCGCCACTGGGGACGCCGCCACCCGAAGACTCGGTCGAGGCCCCCTCATCGGAGTCCTCGCGCTGCGTGGAAGGCAAGTCATGCGAACTGGCCTGCGGAGCAGTCGAGCCCGACGAAGAACTTCCCGAACCAGAGGAAGACGAATCCGACGAAGAGTCATCGTGGCTGACCGTCACCATCGCCGTGTCATATTTAGGCAAGATCAGCCCGCACTGTGGCACCATCGCCACCTCCGCCGACTGGTTCATGGTGAACGTCATCGTCGCGTTGCGGTCAATGTCGTGCGAACTGTTACCCACCAACAAATCCGCCGCCCGGCCAGTGTCATTGGTGAAGCTGACCACCGTGCCCGCGGGGACCGACAAGTCATCGACATTCGGCGACGAGTTGGGCCCAATCGTGCTCAGCAGCCCACACGAACCGCTGAAGATGATCTCAGAACCACCGCTTTCCGGGGTGCTGTCAGCCATGGCAAAGCTCATGCCAGCGGCACCGCCCATCGCCACCAACGACGCCGTGAACCCAGCGGCCAAGCGCGTACGGCGACGATGCTTACGCCGCATCTCCATACGAGCCCCAGGCGACAAACGCCCGTCGCCAACTGGATAGGGCAAAGGTGGGCGGGACTGACTCCGCGCTGCCTCATGTGGCGTGGTGCGGTGTTTACCCGACATAGCCTGCCTCCCGGATGAAACCGTCAGGGGAACCAAGAGTCGCCGCACCGTAGCGGCCGCCCAGCAGACCTCACCGTTCAGACGCGCAAACGCAGATCAGTAAAAGGCCACATCGAGACAGACAATGCCGCGACGCACAAAGTCGCGACCGCGTCGTCTCGACAAAAGGACAGCAAACGCGAAGAGCTAGGCCACTCCCGATGGAGCAAGCCCCTCCAACTGTGAAAACAGCCCTCAGCGGCGTCAACCTCAGCCAAACCCGACAGGATTCAAGAGTTGATAATGGTATTACTCGTTCAAAGCGAAGCCGCATGAATGAATACGGCTGTCGAAACTGAATAACGAGACAGGCAGGAGTAAGTTACGCCCTATAGTTTCAGACTTAGGCACAAAACACCTTCGACATTCCCATCGGCTCGTCTACCTCCGGAAAAAGCGTCACCCCCACGACCAACAATCCGCGAGACCGCCTCAATCTGGAACACCCTTCCGCTTAGACGCGAAACCAAAAGTAGGATGTGGCTCAGTCCACCATCTTCGACGCAGCAGTGAGACCGACAATGCCCACGACAGGCAACACCACCCCCGACCACCCCGACCACACCACAGCGCCACCCACTGACGAAAACCACGATCAGGCCGACCACGACGCCACCCTCGAAGCCGAAACCACCCGCGTCAAAGAGGAAAACGACTCCAACCAGGCGGACAAACCCGAGGCCGACCTGTCCGAAGACCACCGCTGGGAAAAATTCGCCGCCGGAGAAACCCTGCGCCCCGAAGCGCCGCCCCACCCCATCATGCGCGTACTCAAGCGCATCCGAGTGGGCCTGACCCACGAATGGACCCTCGCCGCCGCAGCCAGCGCCGTCCTCGCCGTGGCCATGACCTGGCCACTGGCCACCGAGGCAACCCGTGTCATCCCCCACGACCTAGGCGACCCGCTGTTGCTGACCGCCATGCTCGCCTGGCTGGGACACGTCGGCCAACAAGCGCTAGGCGGCACCTACCTCAACCTGTGGGACTCCGGGGCCTTCTGGCCCGCCACGGACTCCCACCTCTTCACCGACACTCTGCTCGGATACGCCCCCGCCGCGCTGGCCATCACCGACTACTCCTCGGCGCTGCTGGTCTACAACCTGCTCTACATGGGCACGTTCGCACTCGCGTTCTTCGGCTGCTACGTCCTGCTGCGGCAACTCGGGGCGCGCGTGGCCGGGTCGGTCATCGGGGCGGCCGCGTTCGCCTACGCGCCGTGGAAACTCGCCCAAGCCGGGCATTTGCAGGTCCTGTCGGTGGGTGGGATCGCGCTGGCGCTGGCGATGCTGGCCCGTGGTCACGGATGGTCGCTGCGAGAGGGGTTCAAGCCCGAACGAGTCAAGCCAGGGTGGATCTTGGGCGGCTGGCTCGTGGCGCTGTGGCAGGTCTCCATCGGGATGGGAATGGGGATTCCGTTCCTGTACTTGCTGTTGGCCATCGCGGTGGTCGCCGGGCTGTTCATACTCGGCAAGCGCCTGCGGCTGGGCTGGTGGGCGGTCGCGGCCAATGGGCTGGGTGGGATGGTCTTCAGCCTGGGCACGCTGTGGATGGGTGACCAGCATTTGGCGGTCGCCCGGGCCTATCCGGAGTCCAGCCGCGGCCTGGACTACATCGAGCAGTTCAGCCCGACCTGGACCAGCTTCATCATCGCGCCCGAAGAGTCGCGTCTGTGGGGCGAGGCGCATGCTAGCGCCCGGGAAGGGCTCACCTGGGCCCCCGAACAGACGCTGCTGGTCGGATTCACGGTACTCGCGTTGGCCATCGCGGGGCTGGTGTGGTCGTGTTGGACTCCCCGGCAGCGGCTTTTCCTAGCCTTGGGACTGTTGGTGACGTTGAGCTTGGCGATGGGGCCCAACTTCTTGGACAATGGGGCGTGGGCCTATGGCCTGCTCTATGAGTACCTGCCGGGCTTTGAGGCGATCCGTACCCCAGGTCGACTGGTCTTGTATATGAGCTTGATCCTGGCGGTGTTGGCGGCGGGGACGATCACTAACTTGGCCGATCGCGCCGATGCCCTCGCGCATGAGAACCGGTTTGACAAGCGGCTGAGGGTGCGAGCTCCCCGGCGTCTGCACTTGCTGTTCTTGCTGCCGTTGCCACTGATCTTGGCCGAAGGGTTGACCGCCGCGGAGAATTACGAGCCGCCGCGTGCGCCGGTGGCGTTCTCTGAGTTGGAGGGGCCGGTGATGGTGCTGCCATCGGACGGCCGGGACACTGTGGTGCAGTTTTGGGGCATTGATGGGTTTGGCGACCTGGTCAACGGGGTTGCGGCGTTCACGCCGGAGGCGCAGGCGCGCATGCGGGCCGATTCCTATGACTTCCCGCAACCTGATTCGATCGCGGCGTTGCGCGAGGCGGGCGTAAAGACCGTGGTCGTGGTGGTCGATTGGGTGCCCCATAGTGATTGGGACCCGATGTTCTTGGACGAAGACCCGTGGGATGTTGAAGTCGAGCGCACCGATGGCGTCATCATCTACCACTTGTGAGCTGCCAAGACGAACAATCGCGCCTGCTCGAGAGAGCGGGCGCGATTGTCGCACAGGCATATGCGGAAGGCATTTTCGGCGTTCTCGTCGGCTCGTTTAGGAGCGTAGAAGTCGCTTGCTGTGGCCTTGAATCCGCACTTTTGCATAAGCCTCACTTTGTGCAATGGTGAGGCTTTCGGTCGTAAGCGGGGACGCTTCCGGGTGGCCCCTATGCCTCGGCGCTGCGGCTGCGGATGGTCACCAGTGGTTTGGAGGTCTCGGCGAAGAAGTCATTGCCCTTGTCATCCACGACGATGAAGGCCGGGAAATCCTCGACCTCGATCTTCCACACCGCCTCCATACCCAGCTCCGGATACTCCAAGACCTCCATCGACTTAATGCAGTCTTGCGCCAGCCGGGCCGCCGGGCCCCCGATGGAACCCAGGTAGAAGCCGCCGTGCTTTTCGCAGGCTTGGGTGACTTTCCGGGAGCGGTTGCCCTTGGCCAACATGACCATGGAGCCGCCCGCGGCCTGGAACTGGTCGACGTAGGAATCCATCCGGCCCGCCGTCGTCGGGCCGAACGACCCCGAGGCGTAGCCTTCGGGAGTCTTGGCCGGTCCCGCGTAATAGACGGCGTGATCGCGCAGGTAATCGGGCATTTCCTCGCCCGCGTCCAGCCGTTCCTTGATCTTGGAGTGGGCCAGGTCCCGGGCCACGACCAAGGGCCCATTGAGCGACAGTCTGGTCTTGACCGGGTGCTTCGATAGCTCGGTGAGGATGTCGGCCATCGGCCGGTTCAAGTCGATGCGAACCACGTCGCCGTTGACGTCGGCGTCGGTGGTCTCGGGCATGTACTTGGCCGGTTCGGTCTCCATCTTCTCCAGGAAGACACCCTCGGGCGTGATCTTGGCCAGGGCCTGCCGGTCGGCCGAACACGACACGGCGATCGCCACCGGGCAGGAGGCGCCGTGACGCGGCAGCCGGATGACGCGCACGTCGTGGCAGAAGTACTTGCCGCCAAACTGCGCCCCGATACCGAAGTGCCGGGTCAACTCCAGCACCTGCTGTTCCATCTCGATGTCACGGAAGCCGTGGCCGGAGTCCGAACCTTGCGTGGGCATCGAGTCCAGGTATTTGGTCGAGGCCAGTTTCGCGGTGTTGAGCGCGTATTCGGCGCTGGTACCGCCGACGACAATCGCCAGGTGGTAGGGCGGACACGCGGCCGTTCCCAGGGCTCGCAGCTTCTCGTCGAGAAACTTCATCATGCTCTCGGGATTGAGAACCGCCTTGGTCTCCTGGTACAGGTAGGACTTGTTGGCGCTGCCGCCGCCCTTGGCGATGAAGAGGAACTTGTAGGAGTCGTCCCCGTCGGCATACAACTCGATTTGGGCGGGAAGATTGGTGCCGGTGTTCTTCTCCTCCCACATCGTCAGCGGGGCCAACTGCGAATAACGCAGGTTCAGGTCGTGGTAGGCGCGGTAGATGCCGCGCGCTAGGTGCTCAGCGTCCTTGCCGTCGGTGAGCACGTGCTGCCCACGCTTGCCCTTGACGATCGCCGTGCCGGTGTCTTGACACATCGGCAGTACTCCACCGGCCGAGATGTTGACGTTTTTCAGCAGGTCCAAAGCCACGAACCGGTCGTTCGGGCTGGCCTCGGGGTCGTCGAGGATCTTGCGCAGCTGCGCCAGGTGGGCCGGGCGCAGGTAGTGGGAAATGTCCTTCATTGCCTCCGCAGCCAGATCGGCCAAGACGTCGCCGTCCACCTGCAGGAATCGTCTGCCCGCCGCTTCGATGACCTCAACACCCTCAGAGGTGAGGAGGCGGTACTCGGTGGCGTCTTCGCCAACGGGAAGCAGGTCGGTGTATTTGAACTCGCCAGTCACGCCTCCAACATAGCGCGCGGGGCATTCTGGGTCTGGCCGACGGGACAGGAGGACGCATTCGCATCAACGGGTGGGCCACGCGGGTGGCCGGGCGGCACGGGCAGAAACGCGGACATCCGGGCGGCTTTTGCGCTCCGATGTGTCACAGGGCACTGATAGCCTCGATCCCCTACCGAAGTAGCTGGGCTCGGGCTTTGAGGAACCACCACGGGGTGAGTCACAACGGGGCGGGTGGAGCGGGAGAGAGCACTCTCAGCAGGTACTCTTAGACGGTTGCGCGTCTGTGACGCCCCCTGTGGCGGATCGAATTCCCCGGATTAACCTCCGCGGATTCGAGTGCTGAGGATGCGCGATGGTGCAAGAGCCCTCCTGCCGTGGAAAGTCTGCGGCCGATAAAGACCAGAGGAGGTGGAGCGATCTTGCGGCATTACGAACTGATGGTCATCTTTGACCCTCGCCTGGAGGAAAGCCAGGTAACTCCCACGTTGGAGAAGTTCCTGAAAGTAGTGCGTGACTCAGGTGGTTCCGTCGAGAAAGTCGACGTTTGGGGCCGCCGCCGTCTGGCCTACGAGATCAACAAGCACAGCGAAGGAATCTACGCCGTCGCTGACCTGAAGTCCGAGCCGGCCGCTGTGGCCGAGCTGGACCGTCAGATGCGACTCAACGAGTCGGTGCTGCGGACGAAGGTTCTTCGTCCGGAACTTCGGTAGAAGTACCCGCCCCAAACGAGATTATTAGCTCTGTGGCTCGCGATGTCGAGCTTCTAGGGGCACCACAACTATCGAAACAGTGCCACGGATTCATCCGTGCGACTGGCAGACCTTAAGGAATTTAAGGAGAGGTCATGGCAGGAGAAACCGTAATCACGGTTATCGGCAACCTCACCGAGGACCCGGAGTTGCGTTACACGCCCTCCGGTGCTGCGGTGGCGAAGTTCCGTATCGCCTCAACCCCACGGACTTTCGACCGCGAGTCGGGTCAGTGGAAAGACGGCGAACCGTTGTTTTTGACTTGTAGTGTGTGGCGAAACTACGCCGAAAACGTGGCCGAGAGCTTGTCTCGCGGCATGCGCGTGATCATTCAAGGCCGCCTGAAAATGCGGTCCTTTGAAACCCGTGAAGGGGAAAAGCGCACCGTTTACGAGCTGGATGTCGAAGAAGTCGGCCCAGCGTTGCGTTTCGCCACCGCGAAGATTCAGAAATCCTCCGGCGGCGGAGGTGGAGGCGCCCGCTTTGGCGGTGGCGCCGCAACCTCTCAGCCGGAAGATCCGTGGGCCTCGGCCGCCCCCGCCTCGCAAAGCGCGGGCAAGGGCGGATTCGACGAAGACCCACCGTTCTAGCGTTGATCGCACTGCGGCCCCATCCCCTTGCCAAGCAAGTACAAGGCCGTAGTTCAGGAATTTGCGAAAGGCAGAAAGTATGGCTAGCTCCAAAGCTGCGCCGCTGCGGAAGCCCAAGAAGAAGTCCAACCCTCTTGACAAAGAGGGCATCAAATACGTCGACTACAAGGACACCGCCCTGCTGCGGAAGTTCATCTCCGACCGGGGCAAGATCCGTGCCCGCCGTGTCACCGGGGTGACCTCTCAGCAGCAGCGTCAGATCGCCTCGGCGGTCAAGAACGCTCGCGAGATGGCGCTGCTTCCTTACACGAGCCAGAGCCGGTAGGGAGGCGAGCCATGAAGATCATTCTGACGCACGAAGTGGCGAACCTGGGTTCCGCCGGAGACGTCGTGGAAGTTAAGCGCGGTTACGCGCGTAACTACCTGCTGCCGCAGGGATACGCGATCAACTGGACCAAGGGTGGCCAAAAAGAGGTCGACGTGATTCGCCGTGGCCGCGAGGCGCGCGACATTCGTGACCTCGACCAGGCCAAGGCCGTTGCCGACCAGCTGAAGCAGGCTGACGCCCACATTGTGGCGCGAGTAGGCGACAACGGTCGTCTCTTCGGTTCCATCACGCCGGTGGACATTGTCGAGGCCGTGACCAAGGCCGGTGGCCCCAGCATCGACCGTCGTCGCGTGGAGCTGGATGGACAGATCAAGTCCATCGGCACCTACGACGTGAGCGTGAAGCTGCACCCGGAAGTGACCGCGAAGTTCAAGCTTCAGGTGACCCCGGCCAAGCGCGCTAAGGGCAAGAAAAAAGGCAAGTAGTCCCATGAGGGACTGACGGGTCCGATTCGTGATCCAAAAGTGGGGGTCGCCAGGCTAAGCCTGGCGACCCCCACTTTATTTAGATTTAGCGTGCACGTTGTCCATTACCGCCGCGAATGAACGTGGGGTGTTTATCCTCTACGCACAGGCGGCAATTCGCCCCCGGCTCGGCGTTCTCCTCGGCCCGTTCTATTGCGTAAACTTCGCCTTCTGTGGCCCTGAACTCGCACTATTACAAAAACGTCCTCACTGATTCCGTGAATCAGTGATCAATAGAGCTCGAGCTCAGTTTGATCGTGGTCGACATTGGGAGGCATCCCCGCATCGTCGATCACGAGGGAACGCTGCGAGACCCCAGGCGGTACGTGGGAAATGGTGTGGGAGCTATTTGGGCCGAAACCACCGACAATGTCGCCGCCACTATCTCGCAAGACTCCACTAACCCACAAACTTGTGACATACGTGCCTTCCCTCTCCACGGAAAGATCGTATGTAACGTGATCGTCGGTGGTCCTCACATTGTCGATAGCGACCTCTATGGGGCCTTCGAGCCGGTCGGATCGCAAGTGGAACACATCGCCGCGCGGCTCAAGCCACGTCACCGAAGTGAGCACATCAACCTCGAAGATGTCAGCCGAACCAATGCGGTGGTTATTTCCCAGCGAGACCTGCTCGCCCGGCGCCAAGGCCAACTCATTCGGTAGCCGCTCGGCATTGGACAGCATCGCATCGCTACCCACCTCGTATAGCACCCGAATATCGATGGTGACAGCCGCGTAGTACTCCTCACTGGAGTTTTTCAAGACCGTGCCCCAATAGAGCCGATCAGACCACGATGAGCTTTCCGTAGTGCTGTAACCGAACTCGACTACCTCGATCTCTCCGTCCGAGGAATGCACCTCTGTCAGGCCTTCTGGGCCGGACTCATCGCTTGAGGCCTCCTTGAGCGCGAGGTCGTGCTCATATGGACGCTCGTGCATGGCCGACGACATCGGCACCACAGCAGCGACGACAAAGAGCACCACCCCCAGGGCGATGGCGACATACCACAGTTTCGGTGGCACCCGCATGATCGAACGTTGCAGTTTTGAAGGGGCGTCCGGCGGCGAATGAATGGGGGTGTTTGACATGTCGCCTCCATGCTTACCTGTGCGTCACACAGGAATCAACGAATGTATTGGGGCCCTTGCGTTTCACGACTTACGCACGATGGCCATTTGAGTGAGCGGGATACCCTATACAGGGTAGCTAGTTCGTCCAAATGGCGCCCATAGTCTTGCACCCAAGGAAGATCGCATGTCAAACGACAACGAACAATCCACCTCCGATGGCGAATCTGTCCCTGCGGGCGAGGCCAAGAACCCAGGCGACCACCCCGGGACCGAAGCCGCGCAAGCAGCTGACGCCAGTGCCTCATCACCGGCAACGGCAAACGAAGAACCTACGCCGCCGGTCAGCGAAATGGCCTCGGTGCCAACCCAGAATCCCTCTGAACAGGTTCCGCTGCCCAATCCTGGCCCCAACGGGCCGACCTTTGGGCCCTACTGGCGTCAGCACTATCGAAAAGTGCGCGTTCTAGCCATCATCGCAGTCGTAGCACTCGTGGCTACCGGTAGCGTAGTCGGCATCAAGTACCTCAGTTCCAAATCCGAAGCACAGCAACCAGTGCGGGTGGTTGAGGACTACCTGGCCGCAGTTTCACGCGGCGATGTTGAGGAGGCACTGACATTCACCGTCGAAGGAAGCGACGGCGACGAGCCACTTACTCATAACGCCTTCGTCTCATCCGAGGTACTCAGCGCCGATTGGAAAATAGAGCAAGTTCGCCTCCACGAATACGAGAACCATCAAGCATCAGTGTGGGCGACCATTTCGGCCGAAGACGGTACCACTGCCACTGGTATGTACACGCTTCGTCGTGGCCACGATGACAACTGGGCCATCCTTGATCCGTTTGCCTACTTCTCCTCCCCCTACCGGTATCGAGACTTCTTTTCGATCAACGGAGCCGACATAGAGCTCACCAACTCCCCGCACGACGGAACCGGTGGCATGATCCTGCCCGGATTCTATGACTTCTACTCGCAAACGGGCCCGCTATTGGACGTGACGTCAGGGCGCTATCTCGTGATCGGCCAGCACCATGTGGCGCTGGGCGAAGACCAATGGGACTCCGAGAGCACCGGCGGACTCATACTCAACCCCACATTCGCTCCTACGCAAGACGCCGGGGAGTCTTTGCAACAGGCCGTCAATGAGTACCTTGATAGCTGCATTTCCTCGATGTCCAGCAACGCGCACAGAGAATGCCCCACTGGTATCACCGATCCCAACATCCATGCTGACGGCGGGCAGCGTATCCGGGCCATTCAAAGCTTTGAATGGGACCTAGTGGACTACCCCGAAGTCGACCTGGGCTTGACGCAGGTTGACGATCACGTGCGCATGACCCTATTTGACCGGGTGCCGGGAACCGCCCACGTCACCGTTTCGGGGCGAGTGCTCAACGACGACGGATACTCCAATGTATCGGTGACGTTCGCTTGCCCGGTGCGTGTCATGGCTCTCGTACCAGATGAGGCCAACCCTGGGGGTGTCTATCATGATCCGGATCTTTTGTGGGACACGACGATCAGCGGAGTAGTCGACGACCCCAATACCTTTGGTCCTTGCACCAAAACCTAACCGAATAAGATCGCCCTAAGCTGGGGCGCATTCCCGGAGAAGAATCAGTGCCGTTGGGGACCATCTGGCTGATCGGGGCGGCTCGCCAATAACGGCGACGAAGTTTCGGCAACACGCACATAGACCAGCAGCCCCAGGAACCCTAGCGCCGTTAGCGCGGCAAACGTCGCCGCAAGCCCGGCCGTGCCCGCCAGCGCCAAGCCAACACCGCCCAGACCAGCGCCAGCGAAAACCCCCAAGCTCATGGCTGCGGCGTTGAGGCTGAACGCCATCGGTTTCGCTTGGCCGGAGCGGTGCGCGATCAACGTGGTGACGCCTGCGGCGACCACGGCGTGGCTAAATCCGACTATTGAGGTAGCCCCCAGAGCAATAAACATCTGGTCAAAGCTGTAGACGGCCACCACGGCTACCGTCGCGGTCACCAGGCCGCCCCCGATGAGCCACGCCTGACGTTGAGAGCCTTCCGCCTGGTGAGCCGCCCAACGTCCGGCCAGAAAGTTCCCGACGAAGAACGACAGCCCGCTGAGGGTCCACACCAGGGTGATCGTGGTGGCGTCGAGGCCGAAACTGCGGTGGAAGTGGATTGCGAGAAACGAAAGGAATCCCATAAAGGCGGCGGTTCGCGCGAACGCGATTCCGATCAGCGCCAACAAGTCGATGCGGCTGGCCATGGAGCGAAACGCCTCCAGGTACCCGAGGCGCTGTGATGGTGGCTGCGGTTGATCAGAGGCGGTGAACCAGAACCGGCCCGCCGCTAGGAGCGCTAGCGCCGCGACGACCCACATGGTGGCTTGCCACCCCATCACCAGCGCCATGCCGCCGATGAGCGGAGCGCACATGACCGCCGCCAAGGTTTGTACGGAGGTGACGATAGTGGCGGCGCGAGCCGATGAAGCTGGGTTGGGGAATTGGGCGGTGGCCGTCGTCAGTAGCGAGGGTGTCAACAAGGCGGTGGCCGCGCCGATGCCCGCGCAGAAGACGATCAGGGCCGCCTGGCTTCCCTGGGTGAGGAATCCGCTGGCTATCGCCAGGGCCAACAGGGCGGCGGCGGAGGCTTTTTGCAGGGACCAGCGTTGGAGCCAGGGGGCGATAAGGACCCCTGTGACCAGGGCGGCGATGCCGCCGAGGCCGCGGAGGGCTCCAGCTAGGGCTTCACTGACCTGGGCTGTCTGGGAGATGGGGACAAGGAAGGTCGAATAGATCGTAAAGGGAAATAGGCTGATGATGGCGGCGAGCAAGACCAGCCATAGTTGGGCGATGATGCGGGCGTCGCCGGTGCGTGGCTCGGCGACGGTTGCGGTGGTCATGGGTCCCCCGTGGAGTGCCGCCCAGGGTGGCCCGGGCGGCAGACTGCTGTCAGTCGTTGAGTGTGTCGAGGTAGTCGGAGAAGTTTTCCAGCCCGTCGATGTTGCGGGGGCCGGAGATGCCTTCGTTGTAGTCGAGGATGAAGAAGTTTTCGTCGACGACGGCGGGTAGGGCTGAGGTGACCGGCGAGGTCTGTAGGAAGTCGATCTTGTCTTGGGCGGGGGCGTCGCCGTAGTCGAGGATGATGATCACCTCGGGCTGTGCTTCGACGACGGCTTCCCAGCCCACTTCGGTCCACCGGGCTTCCAGGTCGGCGAAGATGTTGGTGGCTCCGGCGTGGCTGATGATGTCGTTGGGCGGTACCTGGTTTCCAGCGGTGAAGGGTTTGTCGGTGCCGGAGTCGTAGAGGAAGACGCTGACGTCGTCGCGGTCGGCGGCGGCCTGTTCGACCTCGGCGATGCGGTCACGGTATTGGGAGATGACCTCGTTCGCGATGTCTTCGACGTCGAAGATCGCCCCGAGGCGTTCCAGGTCGGCGAAGAGGCCCTCGAATGGTTCGACGTGTTCGGCGAAACCAGGGTAGTTGTAGCAGGTTTCGGTGTGCATAAAGCTCATGATGCCCAGCTCGTCGAGGATTTCGGGCGTGATTCCGCGTTCGACGGAGAATCCGGAGTTCCATCCGGCCACGACGAAGTCCGCGTCGGCGTCGACGACGAGTTCACGGTTGAGCAGGTCGTCGCTGAGGAATTCCACTTGGGCGTATTCGTCAGCCCACGGGGAGTCTTCCACCGGAGGGTTGGCGGGAGGCATGACGTATCCGTGGACGTGGTCGGTCAGCCCGAGGACGAACATCTTGTCGGCGCTGCCTGCCTCGTAGACGACCGCTCGTTGGGGTAGGGAGTATTCGACCTGTTCGCCGCAGCGGGCCACGGTCGCGGTTTCGGCCTCGGTCTCGGCGTCGACTTGGGCGCCGCAGGCGCTGATGGCCAGCAGCCCGGAGGCGGTGACGATTGCGGTGGTGACGACTCGGCGTTGTCGAAAGCGGGTCATGGGCGGGTTCCTTTCGCTTCGGCGGCCGCTAGGGGCGCCTGCTGGGTGGGGATGTCGGCGTGGAGCTGGTAGAGGATTTGCGGGTCTGCGGTGAGTGGGTGGGTCACGACGTGGGCTTCGACGCCGAAGACCTCTCGCATGGTCTCGGTGGTGAGCACTTCGGTGGGGGTGCCGTGGGCGACCAGGCTGCCTTCGCTGAGCACCCCGATGCGGTCGCAGGTGGCGGCGGCGAGATTGAGGTCGTGCAGGACGATGACCACGGTGACTTTGGTGCGTTTCAAATGGGACAGCAGCTCGACTTGGTGGCGTACGTCCAGGTGGTTGGTCGGTTCGTCGAGGATGAGGACGCGGGGCTCTTGCACGAGGGCGCGGGCCAGGAGCACCCGTTGGCGTTCGCCGCCGGAGAGGCTGAGGATTCCGCGTTCGGCTAGGTGGGTGAGACCCAGCTGGGCCATGGCCTCGTGGCATAGGTCGCGTTCGGCGGCGGTGAGCGGCTGGTTGCCCTGTTGGTGGGGGCTGCGGCCTAGGGCGACGATTTCGAAGACGGTGAAGTCGAAGTCGGTTCCGCCCTCTTGGGTGAGGGCGGCGACGGTTTGGGCGCTACGACGCAAAGATAGTGAGGCTAGGTCGTCGTCGCCGACCCAGATGGTGCCGCTGGTGGGTTTGAGGGCCCGGTAGACGCAGCGTAGGGCGGTGGATTTTCCCGAACCGTTGGGGCCGACCAGGCCCACGACCGAGCCGGGGGGAACGTCGAGGCATAGCTCGCGCACGAGATGGTGGCCGTCAATGGTGACGGTCAGGTGGTCTAGTCGCAGGTCCATCGTTATTTGCCTCCGAAGACGTAGCTTCTGCGGTGCATGAGGAAGATGAACACGGGCACGCCGATGAGCGCGGTCATGACGCCAAGTGGCAGTTCGCGGGGGGCCACGACGGTGCGGGCGAGCATGTCCACCCAGATCATGAGGGTCGCGCCCACGAGTGGGGCGATGGTGAGGACGCGGGCATGGCCTGCGCCGACGACCATGCGGACGATGTGGGGCACGATCAAGCCGACGAAGCCGATCGCGCCGCTGACGGCGACCATGGCGCCGGTCATGATCGCGGTGATGGCGAAGAGCATCCAGCGGACGCGGCCGGTGTTGATGCCGAGGCTGGCGGCGGTCTCGTCGCCCAGCGACATGCCGTCGAGGTTACGTCCGTGTCGTCGCAGGAGCAGGATGCCCAGGGCGACCACGGCGGCGACGAAGGGCAGGGAGCCCCAGGTCGCGGCTCCGAAGCTGCCCATAGTCCAGTAAAGGACGGTGCTGGTGGCCTCGCCGGTGGGCGCGAAGTAGATCATTACGGCCATGATGGCCTGGAATCCAAAGGAGAGGGCGACGCCGGTGAGGACCAGGCGCAGCGGGGTGACGCCGACACGGCTGTAGGCGATGCCGTAGACGAGGATCGTGGCCAGGAGGGCGGCGAGGAAGGCTCCGGCGGAGACCGCGTAGATGCCTAGGCCGGTGAGGAGGCCGAACAGGGAGACGGTGACCGCTCCGACTGATGCGCCCGAGGAGACGCCGAGGATGTATGGGTCGGCCAGCGCGTTGCGTACCAGGGCTTGGATGGCGACACCGACGACGCTGAGCCCGGCTCCGACGACGGCGGCGAGGAGGACGCGGGGGGTGCGTACTTGCCAGATGATTTGGTAGCGGGAGAAGTCGTCGGCGGAGATGGTTCCGCCGCTGAGGGCAGCCCATAGGTAGCGGGCGGTTTCCAACGGTGGCACGTTGGCTGAGCCGATGCCAATGGCGAGTACGGCGGATGTGAGCAGGGCGGCGGTGAGGGCGATCAGGGCGAGGGCGAAGCCGAGGCGGGTGCTCGTGCGTCGGCCTCGCGGGGCCTCGGTTCGTTGGCTGCGGGTGGCTTGAGGCGGAGCGGGGGTCTGGCTCAGGGATGACACGTCAGCTCCATTTGATAATGAATCTCATTATCAAATATTCCCGTTTGCCTCCGAACCCACTCGCGTCCCACCCCTCGAAGTGACAGACAGCACACGCAGCGGCAACGACGGGGCAGGGCAATGGATACGAAAAGCGCCGAAGAATCGAGCCGACGCAGTCATGGAGACACGCCGCGGTCAGCTACCGCGACCAAGGAGGCTTATACAAAAGGTATTCCTCGGCTCGCTTACCTGCGCAAACTTCGCCTCAGGCGGCCTTGAACGCGCAGCCTGAAAAATTCGGCTACGAACCGCCGGCGTCGGTGATCTGGTAGGAATAGCCCTGTTCGGTCAAGAAACGCTGCCGAGACGCCGCGTACTCCACGTCGACGGTGTCACTGGTGACCACGGCATAGAAATGGGCCCGCCGCCCATCGGGCTTCGAACGCAACACCCGCCCAAGCCGCTGCGCCTCCTCCTGCCGGGAACCAAAGGTGCCCGAGACCTGAATACACACCGTCGCGTCAGGCAAGTCCACCGAGTGGTTCCCCACCCGCGAAATCACCAACACCGTGACCTCACCGGAACGGAACTTCGCGAACAAATCCTCCCGTTCACTCGTAGAGGTCGAGCCCTGAACCAACGGAGCACCCAGCTTGTGGGCCAGATCCTCAAGCTGATCCAAATACGCGCCGATCACGAGGATCTGCTCCCCGGAATGCTCGGCGATCAAGTCCTTCACCACCGCCACCTTCGAGCGCGCCGAGGCCGCCACCCGATACCGGTCAGCGTCATCGGCCTCCAACGAAGCCAACAACTCAGAGCGCTCCGGCCGCACCCGCACCTCTGTGCACGAGGCCGGAGCGATCCAGCCCTGCTGTTCCAGCTCCCGCCACGGAGCTTCGAATCGACACGGCCCAATTAGCGAAAACACGTCAGTCTCGCGGCCGTCCTCGCGCACCAGGGTCGCGGTCAAACCCAGGCGACGCCGAGCCTGCATGTCGGCGGCCATGCGAAAAACCGGGGCCGGAAGCAGATGTACCTCGTCGTAAATGACCAGGCCCCAATCCCGGGCGGCGAACAACTCCAGATGCTGGAACTGCTTGTTACGCCGGTATGTGACCACTTGATAGGTGGCGATAGTGACCGGGCGGATCTGCTTGCGTTCACCCGAATACTCGCCGATTTCCTCCGCCGTGAGGCTGGTGCGGCGCAGCAGTTCGTCACGCCACTGGCGCGCGGCCACGGTGTTGGTCACCAAGATCAGCGTCGTGGCCGAAGCACGGGCCATGGCCGCCGCCCCCACCACGGTCTTGCCCGCCCCACACGGAAGGACACACACCCCCGAGCCCGCTTGCGAGAACGAATCGACCGCCGCCTTCTGATACGGGCGCAAACTCCAACCATCTTCGACCAGCGTAATCGGGTGGGCCTCCCCATCGACATAACCAGCCCGGTCGTCCACGGGCCACAGCAAATGCAACAGGGCTTGCTTGAGGGCTCCGCGCTGCGAAGGATGGACGGCCACAATGTCTGGTTCAATGCGGGAGCCCAACATCGCGGTGGTGTGTTTGGAGTCAATGACCTCAGTCAAGGCAGCGGGGTCGCTAGAGGTCAAGACCAGCCCGTGGCTCGGGTGATCCTCCAGGCGCAGGACGCCGAAACGACTCATCTGCTCGCTGACATCGAGCAAGATCTCATGAGAGGGAGGGAACTTCGCGTAAGTGAGGAGAATGTCGATGACAGTCTCGGCGTCATACCCGGCCGAAGCGGCGTTCCACAGCCCCAACGGGCTAAGCCGGTAGGTGTGGATGTGTTCGGGTGCGCGCTCCAACTCCGCGAATGCCGAAATGGCCAGACGGCACTGCTCAGCCTGCGGATGGTCAACCTCCAGCAGCAGACTGCGGTCACTTTGCACAATCAGTGGCCCCGACACGACTCCCCCAGCTTCCCGTTCGCGCGGCCCAGGCCGCAGTTCTCCACAACCTTGCCACGGAAGCGGCCGATGCGGTATCGCTGTGACCGAAGTGTCTAGTCACAAGGTCGCCGCAGGTGTTCACACTGCTGGAACGGGCATAAAAATTGGGTGCGCGAGCATCCCCGCGCACCCACTTGCTTCTACAGCTACTGGCTGGAACTCTCGCCAGCGTCCTCCTCGGCGGCAGACTCCGCGTCCACCGACGAAGCCTCAGTGGCCTCGGCCAGCGGCGCGGCAGCCTCAGCAGCACGACGCGCCTTACCCTCAGCGGCGGTGAGACCATCGGCGATGTCGCCCAGAGTCTTCCCGGCCGCTTCGGCCAGCTCCTGGCGGCTAATCGTGAAGTAGTTCTCCACCCGCAGGCCCTCCACGGTCTCATCGACCATGCCAATGGGCGTAAACGGCAGCTCGTACTGCTTGCACAGGCCCTCCACGGCCAGTTCCTGGCCGCGCGGAATCGTCACCAGGACCCGCCCGGCCGACTCCGAGAACAGAGCGCCGAACAGGTTCACCTCTTCGGCGAAACCGATGCGCGCGCCATGGGGCGAGGACATCACGGCCTCGACCAGGGCCTGTGAAAGGCCGCCGTCGGACAGGTCGTGCGCGGAGGTGAAATGCTCCGAACGGTTGGCCCGCAGCATCACCGTGGCCAGTCGCCGCTCCACGTCCAAGTTCACCTTCGGCGGAGTCCCGCCCAAGTGACGGTGCTCCACCCACGCCCACTCCGAGCCCGACAGCTCGACCTCGGTGTAGCCGATGACGGCGATCGTGTCGCCCGGGTTGCCCAATCCCAACGGGATACGGTGCTCGACGTTGTCGATGACACCCAGCACACCCACCACCGGCGTCGGGTGAATCGCCTCGACCCCGGTCTGGTTGTAAAACGACACGTTGCCGCCGGTGACCGGGATACCCAGCTCAGCGCAGCCATCAGCCAGACCGGTAACGGCCTGCTGGAACTGCCACATCACATTCGGGTCCTCGGGCGAACCGAAGTTCAAACAGTTAGTGACCGCCTGCGGCACCGCGCCAGTGACGGCGACGTTGCGGTAGGCCTCGGCCAGCGCCAACTGTGCCCCCTGGTAGGGGTCCAGGCGAGCGAAGCGGCCGTTGCCGTCCAAAGAAATGGCGATACCGGTGCCGGTGTCCTCGTTGAGCCGGATCATGCCCGAATCCTGCGGGTAGGACAACACGGTGTTACCTAGGACGGAATTGTCGTACTGCTCGGTGACCCAGTCCTTCGAGGCAAGGTTGGGGCTGCTGGCCAGTTTGAGGACCGTGGCGCGCAGCTGCTCGGGAGTGGAGGGTCGACTCAGCGTCTCGGCGCGGTCGGCCGCCAACAACGCGCGGTCGTTGGGTTCCTTGATGGGCCGCTCATAGACCGGCCCGTCGTCGGCGAGGCTGACCGGCGGGCAATCCACGACGGTGTGTCCGTGATAGTCGATGATGAGGCGACCCGAATCGGTGACCTCACCCAAGGCGGTGGCAAGGAGGCCCCAGCGCCGGGCGCGGGACAGCACGGCGTCCAAGTGGGCCGGGTCGACAATGAGCAGCATGCGCTCTTGCGACTCCGAGGCGAGGATCTCGTGGGGTTCCATCGCGGCGGCGCGCAGCGGCACCCGCTCCAAGTCCACGTGCATTCCGCCACCACCAGCGGCGGCGGTTTCGGACAGCGCGCAGGTGAGCCCGGCCCCACCGAGGTCCTGGATACCGGTCACGAGACCGGCGTCGTAAAGCTCCAGGCAGCACTCGATAAGCAGCTTCTCGGTGAACGGGTCACCAACCTGCACGGTGGGGCGGGCGTCAGTGTCGTCGTCGGCGTCGAAGGTGGCCGAGGCGAGGACGGAGACGCCCCCGATACCGTCGCGTCCGGTCTTGGCACCCAGAAGCACCACGACGTTGCCGATCCCGGCCGCTTCGTGGCTTTGCAGACGCTCCACCGGCATAACGCCTACCGACAGCGCGTTGACCAGTGGGTTTCCCTGGTAGCACGGGTCGAAGATCGTCTCGCCACCGATGTTGGGAAGGCCCACGCAGTTGCCGTAGTGGCTGATACCGCTGACCACTCCAGGCAGGACCCGGGCCGTGTCAGGGTGGTCGGCGTCGCCGAAGCGCAGTGAGTCCATGACCGCGACCGGCCGCGCACCCATCGCGAGGATGTCGCGGATGATGCCGCCGACGCCTGTGGCCGCGCCCTGCATGGGCTCGATGTAGCTGGGGTGGTTGTGTGACTCGACCTTGAACGTCACCGCCGTGTCTTCGGTGATCTGAATGACCCCGGCGTTGGCTCCAATTCCGGCCAGCAGCCGGTCGGTCTTGGGGTTCTTCTCGCCGAACTGGCGCAGGTGCACCCGCGAAGACTTATAAGAGCAGTGCTCGCTCCACATGATCGAGTACATCGACAACTCGGCGGTCGTGGGGCGACGGCCCAAAATGTCGCGGATCTTGTTGTACTCTTCGTCGTTGAGCCCCAGGTCCACGTACGGCTGTTTCTCGTCCGGCGTGGCCTCGGCCCGGCCGACAGTGTCGACGACGGGGCCTTCAATGTGGTCGGATGTCATTACGCGGTCGCTCCCGAGTGAACATGGGACAGCACCGAGGCGAGAATTCCCCGCCCGTCGGTCGAAGGCCCGGTCAGCTGGTCGATGGCGTGCTCGGGGTGAGGCATCATGCCCACCACGTTGCCCTCGGCATTAGTGATCCCGGCGATGTCGTGCACCGAACCGTTGGGGTTGTCCAAGTAACGCAACACCACCCGGTTCTGATCCTCCAGCATCTCCAAGGTCGAAGCGTCGGCCTGAAAACGGCCGTCCTTGTGCTTGGCGGGGATGACAATCTGAGCACCCTGCCGGTAGGCGCTCGTCCAGGCGGTATTGGTCGACTCGACCCGCAGCGGCGCCGGACGGTTGCGGTAGCGCATGTGCGCGTTCTGCGTCAACGCGCCAGGCAGCAAACCCGACTCGCACAGCACCTGGAAGCCATTGCACACCCCGATGACCGGCATGCCACCGCGTGCGGCGTCGGCCACCGAATCCATCACATGCGAAAAGCGGGCGATGGCCCCCGAACGCAAATAGTCGCCATAGGAGAAGCCGCCCGGCAACCACACGGCCTGCACCCCACGCAGCGCCCCCTCGTCGTGCCAGAGACGAACCGGCACAGCCCCGGCGCGGGCGACAGCACGCGCCGCATCCCGGTCGTCCAGCGAACCGGGGAAAGTCACGATACCGATGCGCACACGCGGCTCGGCGGAATTCGATGCCATCTGGGCGCTCACGAGGCCCCCGCAGGCGCATCGGCCTCAACCGAGGCAATGGTGAAGTCTTCGATCACGGGGTTGGCCAGCAGTGCGTCGGCAACCTTACGGGCCTGCTCCTCAACCGAGGCCGCGTCAACGCCCTCGGCAAAGTCCAGTTCAATGCGTTTGCCGATCCGTACTCGCTCCACACCCTCGACGCCGAGGTTGGGGAGGGCGCCCTTGACTGCCTCGCCCTGCGGGTCAAGGATGTCGGGCTTGAGCATCACGTCCACTACTACGCGTGCCACTATGTGCGCTCCTGTCAGTTGCGTTAGGAAACGAAGGGGGTCCCTGCGTCAATGTGTCGCGAGTCAACGTGTGCCCAGCTTGGGCACAGTCGCCTCTTCGGCCACACGATTTCAGCATATGTGCTGGCTGAGGGCGTGACCATTCGTCAAGGGCAGGGAGTGTCCTGTTACTCATTTACGAAAAGGTGAACTTCGCCCATTCCCGACGATTCTGCGCAGCGGAAACCACTTGCTGTGAACAACGTGACCACTGAGAGACCACCGGGAGGTAGGCGGCGAAGATCAACCCATGCGAGTGACGTCAGCTCGGCGGGTGAGCCAACGACAAACACACCTGTGCAGATTAAGCCAAAAAAGCCACCCCATGTGCCCAGTTAAGCGGCTAGGCCAAAAATTCCCCTACAAGATCTGGCCAGGCGCGTATGCCGCCGACTGCGGAAACTTCGCCGCGACCTGGGAAACCCGCTGCGCGATCCGGCCAATCTGGTCCCCCGCCGCACCCGTGAATTCACCCGGATCGGCGACAAGCTCACTGAGCTGTTCCCTACTCAGCCCCAAGCGCTCATCGGCGGCCAGACGATCAAACAAGTCATTGTCGGCCTGACCCGACTCACGCATCGCCAGCGCCACCGCCACCGCGTGCTCCTTGATCGCCTCGTGCGCGTCCTCCCGACCCGCCCCGGTACGCAACGCGGCCATCAGGATCTTCGTCGAAGCCAAGAACGGCAAGTAGCGGTCCAGTTCGCGTCCGATCACAGCCGGGTAGACGCCGAACTCATCGAGCACCGTCAGGAACGTCTGAAAGAGACCATCGACGGCGAAAAACACATCGGGCAACGCCACCCGCCGCACCACCGAGCACGACACGTCGCCCTCGTTCCACTGATCCCCAGCCAGTTCGCCCAGCATGGAGGTATACCCGCGCGTAATGACAGCCAAGCCGTTGACCCGCTCGGTGGAACGCGTGTTCATCTTGTGCGGCATGGCCGAAGAACCCACCTGGCCAGCCTGGAAACCCTCCGTGGCCAACTCCGCGCCCGCCATGAGACGAATGCTCAGCGACGCCGAAGACGGCGCGGCGACAATCTGACTCAACGTCGAGGCCACGTCGTAATCCAACGACCGCGGATACACCTGGCCCACCGAGTCAAGTACCCGGCTAAAGCCCAAATGCCCGGCGACGCGCTGCTCCAACTCGGCCAGTTTCGCCTCGTCGCCATCGAACAAGTCCAACTGATCCTGAGCCGTACCCACCGGGCCCTTAATGCCGCGCAACGGATAACGGGCGATCAGGTCGTCCAGGCGCTCATAGGCGCTCAGCAGCTCCTCGGTCCAGGAAGCGAACCGTTTGCCCAGCGTCGTCGCCTGTGCCGGGACGTTGTGGGAACGGCCCGCCATGACCACGTCGCGGTACTGCTCGGCCCGCGCCGAAAGACGCACCAGCGTGGCGATCACCCGGGTGCGGATCAGCTCCAAGGACTGACGTACCTGCATTTGCTCAACGTTCTCCGTCAAGTCGCGGCTCGTCATGCCCTTATGAATGTGCTGGTGACCGGCCAGCGAGGAGAACTCCTCGATGCGGGCCTTCACGTCGTGGCGAGTGCGTCGCTCACGTTCGGCGATCGAAGCCACATCAACCTGGTCGAGGACCCGCTCATAGTCGGCGATCACCTCATCGGACACCGAGACGCCCAACTCATTTTGCGCCCGCAGCACCGCCAGCCACAGCTGACGTTCCGCACGAATCTTCGCCACTGGGTCCCACACATCGCGCATTTGCGGGGAGGCATACCGGTCAGCCAAAACGTTTGCGATCACCACCCCATTGTCACCCATCGACCAGGCGAGAACGCGGCTGTACCGCGCACGTGACGACCAACACGGTCGGGCGTTCCTCCAGCACAGGCCACCACAGCTAGCCATTAAGCGCGTCACGCCCCGCCACTGGCCTCCCCGCCTCGGCCAATCGGCGGGCGTAGAATCGGTTCGTGCGAGTCTTGTTGATCGGCACGGGAGGGCGAGAACACGCGCTTGCCGCCCGTCTGGCCGAAGATCCAGCTGTCGAATCACTCATCTGTGCGCCCGGCAACCCCGGCATGGCGCGCCTGGGCGAATGCGTGCCCGTCAACGCCAACGACCCGCAAGCGGTCGCGGCGCTGGCGGTGACCAGCAACGCCGACCTAGTCGTGATCGGACCGGAGGCTCCGCTCGTCGCTGGCGTGGCCGATGCGGTGCGAGCCAAGAACATCCCGGTGTACGGGCCTTCTCGTGAGGCGGCGCGTCTGGAGGGCTCCAAGGAGTTCGCCAAGAGCGTCATGGCCGCCGCTGGGGTACCCACGGCTGCCTCCCGGGTGTGCACCTCCCGCGACGAGGCGGAGGTGGCGCTAAAGGAATTCGGCGCCCCATACGTGGTCAAGGACGATGGTCTCGCCGCTGGCAAGGGCGTCATTGTGACCGAAGATCTCAACGAGGCACTGAAGCACGCGGAGAACTGCGAGCGGATGGTGGTCGAGGAATACCTCGACGGGCCCGAGGTGTCTTTGTTCGTCATCAGTGACGGTACGAACGCGGTGCCGTTGCTGCCCGCGCAGGACTTCAAGCGGATCGGTGAAGGCGGAACCGGCCCCAACACTGGCGGCATGGGCGCGTACACGCCGTTGCCGTGGGCCGAGGAGACGCTCGCCGAACAGATCATGGAGACCGTCGCCTATCCCACGCTGGCCGAGATGACGCGACGCGGGACGCCGTTCGTCGGCACTTTGTACTGCGGTTTGGCGTTGACTTCGAAGGGCCTGCGAGTCGTGGAGTTCAACGCCCGATTCGGTGACCCGGAGATCCAGGCGGTGTTGGCGTTGTCAGAAACCCCGTTGGCCCAACTACTGTTGGCTGCCGCAACGGGCAAGCTGGACGAATTCGAGCAGCTGAGCTGGAAGAACGCCTCGGCGGTGTGCGTGGTGATGGCCAACGAGGGCTACCCCGGCACACCTGCGAAGGGTCGCCCGATCAAGGGGGCCGACGGCGAGGGAATTTTCCACGCCGGGACTGGCCTGGACGAGCACGGTCGACTGGTGGCCACCGGTGGCCGAGTGTTGAACTTCGTGGGGGTGGGCGAGACGATCGCCGCGGCCCGCGAAGAGTCCTATCGCAAAGTCGCAGGTGTGAGTTTGCAGGGCGGATATTGGCGCGGAGACATCGCGGCCGACTTGTAGCCCCGATTCTTAGCGTCTACGCGGTTCGTGGAAGGTCTGGCTTCGGCCAGGCTCCTGCGCCAGCCGCGCACTTCTTGGGTGGCGAGAGCGGCCCTAGGGGGCGCACGTTTTCGTAAACGTGCCCGCCTTCCCTGGCCGCGCGCCTTCACGCCCGCCCGCCAAGGCAAAGCCGCCCCGCGTTTTCCTGGCTAGGCCAAGGAAAACGCGGGGCGGCTGATTGCGCCGAGCTGAGTCACTGCGGTCACTCGACCTGAGCCACACCGCCTGCCCTACTGCGGGCGGGCTCGCCCAAGCAGGTGCGCTGTGCTGATCAGCCATTCCGGTTGGAACAGGCTCTACTTCCTAGTCGCGCCAGATGGGGCACGCTCTACCCACCTAGTCGCGCCAGATGGGACACGACATGCACCGGGGGCCGCCTCGACCGGAGCCCAGTTCAGAGCCCTCGATCGTGATGACCTTGATACCGGAACGCTCCAGGCGCGAGTTGGTAACCGTGTTGCGTTCGTAGGCGATGCAGATCTTGGGCGCGATCGCGAGGGTGTTGTTGCCGTCGTCCCACTGTTCACGCTCGGCGGTAACCAGGTCGCGTTCACCGGTGTGAATGATCTCCAGCTTGTCGATTCCCAGCGCCTCGGCCGCGGCCTCGGTGAACAGGGTGGGTTTACCGACCACGGGCTCGCCGTCGTCTCCACGGTGAATCGGGAACGCCTGCAACTTCTTCTCGGCTGGCGCGTACATGACCATCTTGTCGTGGTCGACCATCGTGCACACCGTGTCTAGGTGCATGGTGGCGCGGCGCTGCGCGATCGGCACGGCCAGGATCGTACGGACGTTGCCGGTGGCAAAACACTGCCGGGCTAGGCGCTCCACTCCAGCCGGCGTGGTGCGCTCACCAACCCCGACCGCCAGAATTCCCTCGCCCAGGACCAAGACGTCGCCACCTTCGAGGTCTTCCAAGTCGGGGTGGTAAATGCGATTGACGCCCGCAAACTGCTGGTGGTGCTGGTAGATAAGGTTCGTCAGGGTCGTTTCGCGGCGGCGAGCGGGCATCGCCAGGCTGGTGACGGCCACCGAGTCGCCGATCCACACCGAGGAGTCGCGGGTGAACAGCACGTTTGGCAGCGGGTCGATCAGAAAATCCTGGTCGCGCATCATCGCGTAGCGCAGGCTCGGGCCCACCGGAAACTCTTCCTTGGTCAGCCCCGCGATGAGCAGAGAAGACAGGTCAGAGGGCGTTTGGTCGCGCAGGAAACCAGTGAGGGACTTCTGAAGAGACTGGCCCAAAGAGCGGTCGTGCATGACGGTGACGTCGATGGCTTCGGCCCGGGCCTGTTCAACGGACAGTGCCTCAGTCAGAAGGTCGTCGACGTAGAGAACTTCGACGCCGTTGTCTGTGAGAACAGCGGCGAATTTATCGTGCTCCTCTTGGGCTTTCTCCACCCACGGAATACCGTCGAATAGCAAGCTGTCGTTGTTGCGGGGAGTCAGACGACGCAGCTCGCCGCCAGGACGGTGAAGCAACACCCGTCGTAGTCGACCGACTTCGCTGTTAACCCCGTAAGAGGATGGAGTGGCACTGTGCATGCGTCAATGGTAATGCTGAATTTAGTAAAGGGTGACAGACCCTTAAGAATTGTGTTCTAGCAGCTAGATTGGCGTTTTACCCGTAGGGATATCCATGTTTATGAATAGGCATTCAGCCGCTAGGAGTAAGACGTCGAGTAATGGTCACTCACTTTAGGAAACAGTTATTCATACCGTTTCCTCCTCCACCCCAAGACTCAACTGGGTGGTATTTTCACACATTCATCGGAATTTTTTCTCGCCATGTGACCAGCCGCGGCGACGAGGAGAATCATTCCCTTTACCCGCTTGTTGCCAGACCGTGCAGCTTCGGCAAAAGTGCGAGTTCAAGACCGCAGGAGGCGAAGTTTACGCAGGTAAACGAGCCTAGGGGAACACCGAAAGTGCCTTTAGCGGAAACCTGATGAGGCTTCGGTCCCCATCAGGTTTGGCATCGGCTGGAAAATAGCGAACTCGCGTGGTCGGCACGGCAGCGTGTGCGCCCTGCGGGTCACACAGGCCCCGCAGGGGCGGGCCAACCCCTGCGGCACGACCGTAAAGTGACTACCTTCACTTCAGCAACGCCCACCCAGAACCGCCGCGACCGACATCCGCGAGCCTCAACATTCCCGCAGGTCAACAGAGAGCCTAAACCTCAGGCGTACTCACTATGTCAACCTCTCGGGGGAGTTTATGCCGTCTCCTATTCGCCGTACGGAGTACACGCAATGTCATCTCTGGGCTGACGACAGCCACCTTCTTTTCCAGGAACATTGACCCAGTCAGCCTCCACTCATCACCAACGAGAGACCACACCAGGCTCCCCGGCACCTAGAGCGGACCAATACCCACGCTGGCTGAAACGGAATCTCGAAGCCGAACCGGTACGCCACGGAGGAAACAATGCTGAACCGAAGGACGCTAATGAAGCTGGCGGCGACCAGCGCAGCTGGCAGCGCGGCCATCGCTAGCCTCGGAGCCTGCGGCCGCCACCGAGCGGCCGTCAACACCTTCGGCGAGATTGACTTCAGCAACGAACTATCGATCCCCGCTTTGGCGCAAGCGCGCACCGACAACGGCGGAACCCGCGTGTTCACCCTCGGTATTAGCGCTGGCGAAACCCAGATCAAGCCTGGGAAGAAGACCCAAACATGGGGAATCGACAGCAGTATCCTCGGCCCGACCATTCGGGCCCGCCGTGGCGAGCAGATCGGCTTCCTCATCCACAACGGACTGGACGAGACCACCAGCATCCACTGGCACGGCATGCATCTGCCAGCAGTGATGGATGGAGGCCCCCACCAGGAAATGCACCCCGGGGCCGAGTGGTACCCACAGTGGACTGTGGATCAACCTGCCGCCAGTCTCTGGTACCACCCGCATCCACACGGGCACACCGCCGAACACGTCTATCGGGGCCTCGCGGGCATGTTCATCATCGACGATGACGAAACTGACGCACTGAATCTGCCCTCGGAGTACGGCGTCGACGACCTGCCCCTTATCGTGCAAGACAAAGCCTTCGATGAGGACAACCAGTGGGACGCAAGCTCACCGATGGGCACACCGTCGGGCATCTTGGGCGATGAAATCCTGGTCAACGGTACGCATTCGCCGTACTTCGATGTCACCACCCGACTGGTTCGGCTCCGCCTGCTCAACGGCTCCACGACGCATCCATTTAACTTCGGCTTCGACGATGACCGCGACTTCCAATTCATCGCCACCGATGGCGGCCTGATCAACGAACCGTTCACCACCAACCGCATCATGCTCACTCCGGGAGAGCGAGCCGAAATAGTCGTCGCCTTCGAGCCCGGCGACGAAGCGATTCTGCGCAGCTACCCCATGGACATCTCCATCAGAGGCAACGAAGCGCGCGCCTTTGGCATCGACGACCAATTCGACATCTGCCAATTCCGCGCCACATCCGAACTAGCCGACGACACCGAAGTGCCCTCCACTTTGGCCCCAGAGCCGAATCTCGATATTGACGACGTCATCACTCGTCGCAACTTCCAGTTCTCTGGTACCCACATCAATGGCAAACGAATGGACATGGAGCGCATCGACTTTGGCGTCCGCCTAGACAACACCGAGCTATGGACAGTTGAAAACGAGCACAACAACTTCCATAACTTCCACGTACACGACGTGCAGTTCCAAGTGGTCTCACTCGACGGCAACGACCCGCCCGCACACTGGAAGGGCTGGAAGGACACCATCCACCTGCCTAACTTCGAACCCGTCGAACTCCTCCTACGCTTCACCGACTATGCCGACCCGAACATTCCCTACATGTTCCACTGCCATGTGTTGCGCCACGAAGACGACGGGATGATGGGCCAATTCGTCGTCCTAGAAGAAGGTCAAGAAATCGGCAGCGTCCCCGACAACGCCTTCCACGAAAACGGCCATGGATAGGAGGAGGCAACCACGCCACGACGACACGAAACTCGCAGCAAACATGGGCCGACACATCGAGATACGGGGATGCTCGGCACCAAAAGCGGATTCATTCTCCACCCAGCCACGACACGCTTGCATCCCGATACCTACGCCAGAGGCGGCACCCCAGCGAAAACCTCGGCATAAAGCCTGCGGGCCGCACCAAGCCAGGCAGCTCTGGCAAAGTCTGGCCCTCGACGGTTTACCCCAGCTCACGGCACCACTTGCAGCATTCAGAAGTTCGCTTCGTCCCTTTTTCGCGTGCTCCCCGAAGGCTTCGCACGGCGTCCGATACTGTCAAAGAGTGTCTCAACCGCTGATCATCGCGCACCGCGGCTCGAACGACCACTTCCCCGAGCATTCGCTAGCCGCCTACCGGCAAGCCGTAGCCGAGAACGCCGACGGGTTCGAGTGCGACGTACGACTGAGCCTCGACGGCCACCTCGTACTCCACCACGACCGCAACGCCCGCCGCACCGCCGGAGACCGCCGAAACATCTCCGACATGACATTGGAAGAACTGCGGGCCCTCAACTTCGCCAAGAAACACCCCGCGCAAGCCGACGACCCCGCATCGGCGCGCATCCCCACCTTCGAGGAATTCCTCGACCTGGTCGAGGAGACCAATCCTCACCTGAAGCTCCTTATTGAAACCAAGCATCCGACCCGGTTTGGCATGCGGGTCGAAGAGGAAGTGTTTAAATCCCTCCGTCGTCGGCCACACCTGGACGCAGTAGTCATGTCCTTCTCGCGCGCCGCGCTGCGACACTGGCGCGCCGAAGACAAGGAGACGCCGCTGGTGTGGCTATTCGAGTACCCCTTTGGCTCTCCCCCGGCCGAAATCAACGCCTACGGCCCCCGCTTGGAATTCGTCCGAGCCGACCCCAGCTTCATCGCCCAGGCCAAAGACGCGAACAAGGACGTCTTCATCTGGACGGTCAACACGCCCAAAGCGGCTAAAGAAATGCGTGGCGCGGACATGCTCATCACCGACAAACCGGGAATGATCAAAGCCTCCCTGTGAGACGCGAGGGAGATTCCGATCCCCTACTAGGCAGTTGCCCAACCACTCCCACCTCAGAGCGCCGGTGTGTTCACTGACACATATAAATATGCAACCTCGCAGCCAGCGCACCTCGCGAACCCCCTCAATGTTGCGCAGGGGCTAGCCAAACTTCATCTGCCGTTATATCTTCGGCGCATGGCTCATAGAGCCTCCCCTAAACGGGTAAGTTGAGTAGCGATAAGGGTCATGCGCGGGGGTACGAACGTGTTTGCAACGGCGAGTACGCAGTGGCGGGTGCAAATGCCGCACCACGCGACCGCCACTGCCATGACTCGAAGCTGGATTCGCCAACACCTCCCCGCCGTTACCTCTGACGCCCTCGACGACCTCCAGGCCGTCGCCACCGAGCTCGTCTCCAACGCCATCCGCCACGCCCAGGCCCTGCCTGGAAACAAACTGTGGATTCAATGCCGCGCCGATGAGGACCACGTCGAATTCTCCGTGGTCGACGGAGGCTCCGGCAGTACCCCCGTCGTGCGCCCGGTGAATCTGGAAAGCGCCGACGGTCGCGGCCTGTTCATCGTCGCGCACCTCGCCGACGAATGGGGTGCCCGCTGCCAAGCTGGCGGTCGCAAAGAAGTCTGGGCCCGCGTCAAACTCTAAAGACCCCTCCATCCGGCTGATACGACCTCGGTCGTCGCCCTCACCTGCATTGGGCCACGCCAGCGAACGATCCCGGTGCGACCGGCACACACCCACCACTTACCCTGTCAGGGTGAGCAAACGACGCAAGATCAAAGAGAAAAAGTTCCGCGACGTCTTCGTCCCCCGTCCTTTCGCCGGCCTCGCCGGAGAAGCGAACTGGGTCGCCGTGCGCGAACTGTTCCCCGCCGCCACCGCCCCCCTCTCCCTCACCGGTGAATGGGCGCAGAAGGCAAACGGGCGCACCGTCACCCTCACCACCGTGCTGCCCCTGGCCTGGCCCGCCATGAGCCACGAAGACGGCAGCATCCTCATCGCCGCCCAACGTCACTTCCAGTCTGGCGACATCAGCCGCGACATCGCCTCCTCCATCATCACCGCGCTGGAGACCGAACCGGGCAAGCAGATCCCCGTCCCCGCGCGACCGGCCCCCGGCCCCCGCCTACAAGACATCATCGACGTCAACGAGCCGCTCACGCTCACGTTGCAAAAAGACTTCTCCTACTGGTTGGCCGAGGATGTCGACGCCAACGACCCCGAGGTCGCCGCGAGCCTGGAACGCGCCAATGAATCGCTCTTCCCCATCGAACAGCTGGCCGTCGAAGGCGCGCACTGGTGCCAAACCACCGAGACCGTGCACGTGCGCCACATCCTCACCGACGATGAGGACGCCGCGCTCAAGGCCCTAGCCCGCCTATCGGCCGCCGACAGCCTCAAACTGACGCCAGAGTCGAAATTCGCCGGAATGTTCCGCGCCCACGGTCTCCTCGTACCCGTCTGGGACCTCGACGTCAACACGAAACCGGCCGACGTCGAAGGCCCCGTACGTGAATTCCTGGAGCGCTACCAGGCCAGCCTCGAAGCCGGAGCCGACCTGTCCGCCACCGAACGCCGCGCCCGCGACGGCCTCATTGGTCGACAGCTGTCGATCCGCTAACTCGACGCGGTCGGCATTCCCGCAGGCGAGTGCCGACCGCCTAGACTCGCTCCACTTCAGGTCGCCACGGTATCGGCCCCGATGAAAGTTGAAGCTGACCACTCGTGACACGCATGCCGCCGCTTCTCAAACCGACCGCTCCCACGATTGGCCGCATTCACAGCCAGTTCGCAAGCGGTCCGGAACCAGTCCATCCGTGCGACCATGAATAGTCCCCACGAAGAGCGGCCGCAGCAGCACGAGGCCCACCTCGTCATAGACTCCGAAAACGTCGAGCCCGAACCCGCCGCCGAGACCGTCCTCGGGCGCGACAGCGGCAAGCGCCCGCTCCACCTTGACGCCACCCTGTACGCCCTCAGCGCCCTCTTCGCCGGAGCGACAGCGCTGTGGACAGTCCTCCCGGCACACGAATACTGGGGATTCATTGCCATCGGTGGATACGCCCCCGCCGCGGCCATGATCGGCATCCTGCTCATATCCGCCGCCGTCCCCTTCCGCATGCGCCTCCTGGTCGCCGCAGCCACCAGCGCGGCAGTCCTCCTGGTGCCCATGCTGGCCTCTATCTTCCAACGCGCGGCCGGAAACCCCGACCGGGCCCAAGAAGAAGTCCTCGTCATCGAGGCATCCGCCCAGAGACTATGGGACAGCGGCAGCCCGTACCTGCGCGCCGAGGAAATCGCGGCCCTGTCCGAACCCCTCCTGGGCTACACGCCCTACCAGCCCGGAATGGCCGTATTCGGCCTGCCCAAAGCCATCATCGGCGACTACTGGTGGACCGACGCCCGCCTCTTCTTCACCGCCGTGACCGCCGTATGCCTCATCGCCATGCTGCGACTGCTGCGGCACCGCGCCAGCAAGAGCGCCCTCCTGCGCGCCTTCCAAGCCTCCGCGATCGTGCCCGTATGCGCGCTCACCCTCAGCACCGGCGGCGACGACATGCCCGTGGTCGCCCTGGCCGCGCTGGCCATCGTCTTGGGGTACCGCAACAAGTGGACCTGGGCCAGTTTGGTCATGGGCGCGGCCGCGACGTTGAAACTCATCGCCTGGCCTTTGGCGATCGTCTTGGGAATCCTCGCCTACCAACGTCGACAATCGGCCCGCTACTGCGCGATCGTGGCCGCTCCCGTCATACTCACCCTCGCGCCGGTGGCCCTGTACGACTGGCACGGCGTCGTCGACAATGTCATGGCGTTTCCCTTCGGCAAGGGAGTGATCGACTCCCCGGCCCAATCCCCGCTGCCGGGCTATCTGATCGCCTCTAACGTGCCCGGCGGCTCCTACATCGCCATCGGCCTACTCTTGGCCGCCGGCGCGCTCATCGCGGTGGCCCTGTACCGTCGCCCGCCGCTGACCGCCAGCGCCGCCGCCGCATGGTGTGCGGCTGGTTTGACGGTGGCGATTGCGCTGATGCCGGCGACCCGATTCGGGTATCTGCTGTATCCGGTGGTGCTGCTGGGTTGGGCGTTCGCGTTGCGCAGCGCTGAGGAACCGGATTCGCCGTTGGTTGATCGCTGGCGCTAGTGCGTTGGGTTTATTGGCCATTGTGGTTTCTCGGGCCCGAACGCCCCTGGCCCCAGCGCCATGGTCGGCGCTGGGGCCAGGGTTCACAATGTGGCCGCTGTCGACCTCGTGGCGGGCGGCCGCTGCCGATCGGGTGGCTAGCCTTCGCGTCGAAGGCGCGGCTTTTGGCTCCTTAGCCGTTGGAGCTCAACACCGAGCAGCCGTCGATGAATTCGGAGACCACGTTGGAGATGTCGACGGCGTTTTGGGTGCCTAGTTCGTAGGCGGAGGGGTCACTCGCGGCGTCGGCGAGCATGTCGCGCAAGTCCGCGGAGGAGTCGGACAGTCCCGGGTCGCTGACCATGCCGTTGAATTCGTCCATTTTGTCGGACAGCTCGGTGAGTTCGGCGGCGTCCATGTCACTGACGTTGAGGCCGAGCATCATGACGTCGATGGTCAGGGTCGTGCAGGCGGAGAAGGCCGCGTCGTCGTCAACGGAGCCGGTGTCGGCCTCGTTGGAATCGATGTCGTCGGTCTGTTCGGTGTCGGTGACGTCGGTGGAGTTGTCCGGCGCCTCCAGTGAGACCTCCTCGGAGTCATCGCAGGCGGCCAAGGCAAAGGCGGTGGCGGCGGCGATGGTCACGGCGAAGAGTCGACGAGCGTGGGTGTGGCGCATTGAGATTTTCTCCCAGGGGTCAATGGATGATCAGGGTGTTCGCGCCGAGTGTATCGGGCCCTTACCAACGGTGATGTCTACTGTCAATGCGATGTGAGACGTGAGTCCACACTGTGACGTGGGCGCCTCGCCCGGTGGCATTGCCCTAGCAAACGTCTGCTTCATCCACTGTGGCCTTGGTCGGGGTTTTCGGCCAGGTCGCTTCGAGCGGGCCCGCGCGGCGGCGCCTTCCGGTGCGCAAACCCAAATGAGCCGCACCGCCGAAGGCCCTCGGTTACCGATGCGAGGTGAGGCCCAAACGACGGTGCGGCTAGGTGAGGCGTTTTATCCGGCTTCGTCGCAGCTGCGGGCGAAGGAGGAGGAGGCTTCGGCGAACTCCATCATCAAGTCGGGGTCTTGCGCGATGGAGTCCATGTCCTCTCCGGCCAGTTCCAGCATGTCGGCCAGTTCGTTACCGGCCAGCGTGACGTCGGCTCCGTTTTGGGAGTTGGCGAACTGGCGCACTTCTTCTGCTTTGGCTTCCAGATCGGCCGGGTCGGTGTCGCGGCCTTCGTTGATAAGCGCGGCGACCGAGTCGCTGAGTTCGACACAGTCTTCTTTCAGCGCTTCGACTCGGTTGTCACCGTCGGATTCGCTGTTGTCGTTCGCGCTGTCATTGTTGTCGCCTGTTTGGTTGTCATCACTGTCGCTGCCTGCGCAGGCGGTGAGGGCGAACATCCCGGCAGTGGCCAGGGTGAGGGCAAACAGGCGAGGGGTCGTGGCAAATGACACGTCTAGGCTCCAAGTCGTCGTTGGTCTTGGCCCTAAGTCGGCGCGATGCTGCCGGGAGGGGGTATGAATGCCCGGCAGTGTGCACTCTTCGACCAGCGTCGGGCTGGCCGGTGGGAAACTCCGCCACCTGCGAGGTGTCGAGTTACCGGGCCGTTCGCGCAGGCTCAGGGGTCGGCGAGCCGTGCTGGGTATGTGCCTGGGTTGGCTGGTGGGGCCACCTACGGGGTAGGTCGCCTCCGTCGCCTGGCAGGCCACCCGATGCGGGCTCGTTAGTGACTGCCCTCACTGTAACACTGGCGCCTCATACCGCCATATCGACGAACCGCGATAGATGTAGCTGCGCTGCCACGGTAATGGTGTCCGTAGCGCCGTTACGGTGTTTGGCGACGATGAAGTCCGCCTCGCCCGCACGCGGGGATTCCTTGTCGTAGTAGTCGTCGCGGTGCAGCAGTAGCACCACGTCGGCGTCCTGCTCAATCGACCCGGATTCACGCAGGTCCGAAAGCTGCGGACGCTTGTCCGTTCGCTGCTCGGGACCACGGTTGAGCTGGGCAACGGCGATGACCGGGCATTCGATTTCCTTGGCGAGGAGCTTGAGCCCACGCGAAATCTCGGAGACTTCCTGTTGCCGGGACTCCACCCGCTTGGGCGAGGTCATCAGCTGGAGGTAGTCGACGACCATGAGCTTGAGGTTGTGTCGTTGTTTGAGGCGGCGCGCCTTGGCGCGGATCTCCATGAGCGTCATCGCGGCGGTGTCGTCGACGAACAGGGGTGCCTCGGAGATCTCGCCCATGCGGCGGGCCAGTCGGGTCCAGTCGTCGTCGGAGAGTTCCCCGGAGCGAAGGACGTGCATCGGTACCCGTGTCTCGGCGCTGAGAAGCCGCATGACGATTTCCAGTTTGCTCATTTCGAGGCTGAACAGTGCCGATGCTTGTTGATGGTGCAGGGAGGCATGGCGCATGAAGTCCATGGCCACGGTCGACTTGCCCAGGCCCGGACGCCCGGCGACGATAATGAGCTGCCCGGCCTGGAGCCCGTTGAGTAGCCGGTCCATGTCGGCGAACCCGGTGGGCACGCCCGTGAGCATCCCGGCGTTGGCGCCAATGGTCTCGATTTCGTCCAGCGTGGGTTGTAGCAGCTCGGAGAGCACGGTGAAGTCTTCGGAGACACGCTTCTCGGTGACGTCGTAGACGGCCTGCTGAGCGAGGTCGACCAAGTCGTCAACGTCGCGTCCGGCCGAACCGTAGCCCAGCTGGACCACTCTGGTGCCCGCCTCGATCAGGCGGCGCAGGACGCCCTTCTCGGCGACGATGCGGGCGTAGTAGCCCGCGTTGGCGGCCGTGGGCACGGCGGAGAGCAAGTCGTGCAGGTAGGGGCCGCCGCCGATCTTGCCTAGGTCGCCGCTGTTGGCCAGCGCGGCGGCGATGGTGACGGGGTCGGCCGGTTCGCCGGCGGAGTATTTGTCGCAGATGGCTTCGAAGATGATCGAGTGTGATGGCTTGTAGAAGTCACCTGGTTTGACGATCTCGACTACGTCGGCGATGGCGTCTTTGCTCATGAGCATGCCGCCGAGGACGCCTTGTTCGGCGGCGAGGTCTTGCGGCGGGGTGCGCTCGTAGGAGCGGAAGCCTCCTTCGGAGGCGAAGTCATCGCCGGCGTTGAAGTTGCCTTTGCTCGAACCGTTGCGTCCACCTTGTCCCGGGGGGCGGTTGGTGCTGCGCCCCACGGCAGCACCCTCGGGCGCGGGCCCGTCATACATGTCCGTCACTGTGTTACACCCCCATAGGTTTCACTGCGGTCGTCGAGCCTCGCGGATTGCCTCACCGGTCGCGCGCTGGTTCGTGGAGAGGTGTCGACGTCCTCACCTGTGGCCTTGCCCAAGCCTCGGGATCGGGTGTGTCGATGTGGTCGATTGAGTATGGCGAGGTGGACGCGGCCACTTCCCCTCGGCAGCCAAACCTTAGCGAGACGACGTCTCAGTATAGGGGCGAACCGCCGCGCACATTGGTGTTCACGTTGACGCTATGCCCCTGGGCACTCCACCGCAAATCGGCCTGTGGATAACCCTGTGGATAACTTGTGGATAACCTGTGGAAATCGCCGGGATTTCTGTGGATGAGGTTGTGCACAGTAAATTAGATGATTTTTCGACACGCATAACTAGCTGGGATTTTGTTGTCCACTGGCTGTGGAGGAAAGATTTTTCGACCGAGTGTCGCGCCTCTCGGCGGCTTCTGTCACTCTTGTGGATGACGCACAGCCTGTGGATAACTTCGGTGGGTGTTCGGGGTGACCTGCGACTACGCTGATCATGAGGCGGATCCCTTCCTCCGTGCCAATGAGCACCTGTCGCATTTGCGCGGGGTTGCCGAGGGCGGCACGGTTCGGGGCCGTCTTGACCACTGTGGCGCGACCACTTGCGCGTTTGAGAATGTCGCAGGTGTGCCCGGCGAGGACGATGCACCACCAGTAGCGAAAGGGGCGGCGATGACCAGCGACGAGAAGTCCAGCAGAGGCCGTCTCGATCCCGACCCGGAGGTTGACGACCGGCCGGGGGAACGCGCGTTCACCCCCACCTTGCTGGTCACGCTCTCTTGGTACGCCGGGCTGGGCGTGCTCTATGTGCTCTGGGCGATTCGCAATCCCCCGGTTGAGGGGATGTGCCCTGATCAAGGCTGTGGAGTCATAGCGCGACTGAGCGCGCTCTGGACGGACTCGTGGGGCTGGATCGCCTCGGCCCTGACGTGCAGTCTGCTTATCGCGGTGCTATTGCGGCTCCCGCGGGCGGGTTGGCGGGCGGGGGCAGCTGGAACGGCGGCCGCGCTGTTGGGCGCGGGCTTGGTGACGGTCATTTTGCGCACGGCGGGATGGGGTTACTAGTAAGTTCCTCGGCCCGGCGCGCCCAACCGGACTGTGGGGCCTGGTCTCCGAGGCCGTTGTTCGGTGGCAGCAGAAACGTTCAGTAGCTCTCGGGCGGACATTAGCGCTGTTCTTGCTTCTGACATTGGTGTTGGAACAGCAGTTCGACCGCGCGTGACCGGGACTGATCGATAAGTGCGTCTCGTTGCACGCCAAGGGGAAGGTCGGGGTGGCGATCGAACTGTTCGGTGTGCCCGCAGCGACGGCAGCGAACCTCAGGCCAGCGTTCTTCGTCGGGCTGCACTTGGTCGAGTTTGTGTTTGACCGCCCCTGGGTAGGCGCTTCCATGCCCGGCAATACCCACATCGAGGAATCGCTTGTATCCAAAGAAGATCGCCAGAGCGAAGAACGTGGCCACGCCCAATAGGTAGACGACGATGGCGGCGACAACATTCGGGTCCTCGGCGGACTTACCCGTCTCGGGGACCAAGAGAGCGATACACAAGAGCGCGAGGGCCACATAGAGCAAGGCTTGGATACCCCAGAGGCGACGGCGGCGCACGGTAGTGCCGACCGAGTATATGCGGAAGCTGAGGTTTTCCTTGCATTCGTGGCAGGTCAGGTTGTAGCGGCGGGGTGGCTCGCCCTCGTCGGGGCGCTCGATCTCAAGGGCGGTACCAGAGTAGGTGTGGGCCTGATAGCCGCCTCCGTACTCGGTGCCTACTTTGTGATGGAAACGGGCGTCAATGACCTTTGTAAAGGCGGGTGCTGGCATTGTCCAATTTTACGACGAACGCGAACTAAGTCAAGAACCAAAGGGAGCTGATAGCCCTAAATGGAGCATATGCCTCAGAGATCCTCGATTCTATAAAAATACCTCCACAATGTATCGCCCTAAACACTTGGGATTACTCGTGTCACAATGAGGCATGAAAATTCAACACTTCGATCGCCAGGACGAGGCCCAATTCGCCTCGCTTATCAACCTCCTCAAAGAGTGCGCCGCACACGATGAGCCGGGCAATTCCCCCCGCTGCCCGGTCGAGATGAAATTCATCCTTAACCATGAGGGAGCCGAGACCGATGTAGCCGCGTTCGTAGCGCTGGAAGACGGGCAAGTCCGCGGCGCGGCAATAGTCCTTTCGCCCATTGAGGACAACACCCATTTGTCGCAATTCAATGTGTACGTGGCCCCCGAATACCGACGGTCCGGAATAGGCACATCCCTGTTCGAATTCGCCGCGGAAAACTCACTTGCCACCGACCGCCCCGCGTGGATGGCTCGCACTGTCAACGCGATCCCCGGAGGTCCGGCGCGCGCAAGCGCTGGCGCGGCGTTCGCGGAGGCGAAGGGCTTTACCGCAGCCCTGAACTTGCACCGCCGCCGCAGCAACTTGCATGAGGCTGACCTAGAGGTCGAACAAGCGCTGGAGGACGATCTAGGCGACCACGTGAGCGACTATGAACTCGTCGAATGGGTCGGCACCCCACCGGAGGACATCATCGAGGGCGTCGCCGCGTTGACGTCGCTGATCATGGATCAAGTTCCCTCCGGTGAAGTGATGGTCGAGGAACAGAAGTTCAACGCTGAGCGCCTTCGCACCGTTGAAGACCTCGACGTCCAATGTGGCATCAAGGTCGTCTCCACTGCCGCCCGGCACAAGGAGACCGGCCAGATCGCGGCGATGAGCCGGGCGGCTGTCAACGCCGAGCCGGGCACCGAAGCCGAAATCCGCATCACGCTAGTCGACCCACAGCACCGCGGCCACCGGTTGGGAACGCTAGTCAAGATCGGTCTGCATCGCCAGCTGCGACGAGATTTCCCACAGGTGGTCCATGTCAAGACCGGCAACGCGGACATCAACCCGCACATGAGTGCCATCAACGACAAGCTGGGATACGTCGAGTTCGAAAAGGCCGTCATCTTCCAACGCGTAGCCTCGCACTAACGGCTACCTTCGCCGCATGGCCACATTGGCCTACCCCGGACGGGGTTCAGTCGCGGCGAAATCTTTGTCCACTCGCGATGGCCGTAGGCGGTAAAGCCTGACCGATCCGCCTACGAGCCACGCGAGGGCCACCATTGCGGCGATGGCGGCCAGGGACGTCAACATCCAGCCCATGTCGGGCGCCACCATCCGCACCATTGCCAACCGCACCCCCATTGTCGTGGGGAACCAGAGGATCGCCCAGGTCAACGCGGACCCGACCAAAGCCCATCCGATCGTCCAGACATACAAGAGCCAACGGCGTTCATTGTTCGACAAGGGGCGAGTAAGCCGGCGTATCGACCAAGCCAGAATCGTTGCAAACCCCAACAAGACCACCGCCAGAATCGCGAGTGTCGAGGCGTACGTGGCGCGCCCTGAGTCTGGGCCGGCCTCGCCCCCAGCTGCTATCCGGGTCGCGTTGAGACTGGTTTGCAGCAGCTGGACATCCTGGAAGTGGCCGAAGATGTTTTGCATGATCACGATCGCCGTGTCATGTTCGGGCATGACGGCAATGAACGTGGTGTATCCGGGCACGGCTCCGTTGTGCCAGTAGGTAGACGTCCCCAGGTCGCGGTTGCGCTCATCGTCACGCCAGCCCAAGCCGTACATGTGGGCTCTATGGATCTCGGCACTTCCTTCGAGCATCGTCGCGACCGATTCGGTCGCGACGACCTGTTGCCCGTCGACGCTTCCTTCATTGAGGACGAACTTAGCGAACCCGGCCAGATCAGTGATCGTGCCTCCCATATAGCCATAGGAGGCTCCGGCCTCGTCAAAGGGAGACTTGACCGAGACGGGCTGCCCAAACGCATAGGAGTGGCCCCCGTCGAGCCTAGAGGCCGCAGGCCGATCGAGGATGGGTGAGTCCATCATGGTCCGGAGAAACTGTGAGTGGACGTGGTCGGCGAAGCTCTCGCCAGTGATCTGCTCAATCATCGCCCCCAAGACCAGATAGTTGGCGCTGGTGTAGATGTGCCGCTGGCCTGGCTGGGCATCCAGTTCCACGTTCGCTAGGTCGGCCACAGCTTCGGAGTATGGGTCGTCGTAGTCGCCGAATCGGTCGGTGATGAGGGTGTCGATTGGCAAGCCACTCGTCTGGTCCAGCAGGTGGCGCACTGTTATACGTTCGGCTGCCTCCGCATCGGCCACCGTGAAATAGTCCAGATGGTCTTTGACCGGGTCGTCCAGGTCAAGGCGGCCATCGTCGACCAGTTGCATGACCGCCGCCGATGTCACGGGCTTGGCCACGGAGCCCCATAGAAAGTTGGTTTCGGTCGTGACGGGGTTGCCGTTGGATGAGGTGCCCCAGGCGTCCATGGACTCGATGCCATCGGAGGAGACGATTGCGTAGCTCGCGCCGGGAGTGCGGGTCTGGGCGGTCCGTTCACGCAAATACTCTTCCACCGATGTGTGCATGTCCTCGTCGTTGGGCCCCTGGGCGTTGGCGGCGGGTGGGGCGACAAGCGCAAGAGTGAACACGATGGCGACCGTGGCTGACCAGGTAGTGAATCTACGGAATTTTTCATCCATTGCGGAGAAACTCCTTGGGTAGGCGCGGCTTGGCCAGGCGTGACGAAGTCATAACCGGTCGCCTAGGCAGGCACCGGATTGCGGTGGGGTTGGGTAGGTGGTGAGGTTAGACAGTCGCGTCGCCACGAGTAGTACTGCACGATCACCCGAGCGGCGAATATAGCCCGGGCGATCAGCAAGATCGACCAAGCCACCAGCATAGTCAGGCCCCACCAGAGTGCGGCCAAAGTGACGGCTGGGATCACCCCCAACAGCATCACGACGGCTAGGGTTCCCAGGTTTGCCGTGGGCCGGATGACGATCTTGAAAGCCGAGGCCAGGCAGCCGGTAATTGGTTCTAGCAACAACGCTATGGCGCACAGACGCACCGCCCACTCCATGGCCACGGTGGTTGCCGAAGCCCCCAGTAGCGTCAGCAGCGAACCGGGGGCGACGAACATGAGGGCCGCGACCGGCAGCAGTAGCGCCGAGGCAATCGACACGTACAGCTTGATTTGCCTCGCGGAGTCGACCTGAGTCTCACGCCGAAGCTGCTTGGCGGCTACGATCCCGAATTGTTTCATCGGCAACATGAAGGTGCGAATCACCGTGATCAACGCGGCCGTCGTCAGCGCTTCGACTGGCTTTGACTGTGCCATCAAACTCGTCACCACGGCAAAGGTGAACATCATGATGATGCCGTCGGCGGCCCCGGCCAGGGTCTTGGGGTGCGATCGCACGTGTGCCCACGGAGCGAGCAAGAACGTTGCGGCCCCCTCGCGCAACGCTCGGTTGATAAGCCACCTGTCCTTCCCCAGGCGCAACCACTTGCGCAATAGCGTGAACAAGGTGACTAGCCCCATCGCCCCGCCGATCGTCATCAACGCCACGTGCGGGCTCGGGTGCAGGTACCAAATCGAGATGGCGACGGTGAAGTGTAGTCCGAAGTTCTCCACGGTCGTGCGTAGCGCGGCCCCCTCCTTGTCGGCGAGGACTAGCGCGGCGGTGAGAATTCCCTGCATGGGGAAGAACATCGCCCCCACCATCCGGGGCCAGTAGGTCGCCGCCAGATAACCGGTGTCGTCCAACGTCGTCAACACCAGCCCGGCCAGCAGCAAGATCACGGTGAGAACACTGATGGCCGCCACGACGGCCCCGCCGGTGTGAGCCAATTGTTCGCGGGCGTCGGGGTGGTGCAGTCCTTCGCCTGGCAGGCGGTGCATCGCGTATACGAAGATCCCCGCCCCCAGCATGGTGACGGCGGCGGTGACGGTCAAGGCGACGCCGTAGGCCGCGCCCACCTGGTCGTCGTAGGCGGAGATCGCGATGAAGTAGATGATGCCGGAGAGGCCGAAGATCAGCGGAATCGCCGCCATCTTACTGCCGGTGACGAGGAAGCGTTTCCCCAGCTGTGGTCGCGCCTGGGTGTCAGCGGTAGTCATAGGACTCCTGTGACCCACCGGTCGATGAGGGCGACCTTGGGCCCGATGTGGGGGGGCGGTCCTTCGTTGCTGCTGTTGAACATGTTAACAACTCGTATGACCTCCCCCGGCCTCTCGCATCGACATCTGTCAATACATCACAGACCGGTCTGAGCAGTTGCGCCTCAAAAGCGCCGGCGAGACCGCTCACGCTAACGCGTGGACGAAGGCCGCGAAACTCTCTATTGGTGCCGGTGACCATCGACGCCTCCAGAGCGGCGAGCGTGGAAAAAGCCTATTTGGTCTGGAGAACTGACAGCGATGTTGGTAAACATGAGGAATGAGTGACTCCGCTATCGCCGCCGTGCTGGCTTCGCTCGCCGAGGCGAACATTTCCTACTCGACCGACGCGGCCGTGGTGGAGGCGCATTCGGTCGACCACACCAACACCGTTAAGCCGGGCCGCGCCGCCGCCCTGGTCCGAGCCAAGTCAACCGCGCAAGTGCAGACGGTCATGAGGCTGGCCAGCCAGCATCGCGTCCCGGTGGTGCCCCAGGGTGCCCGCACCGGATTGGCGGGCGGGGCCACCGCCACCGACGGAGCGTTGCTACTGGACCTCACCGCCATGAACCAGGTGCTATCAGTCGATGCGCCCAATCGGCTCGCCGTAGTCCAACCAGGTGTGCTCAACGCCGAAATTTCCCAAGCGACGAAGGAACACAATCTGCGTTACACGCCCGACCCCGGATCGTGGGAAATTTCCACCATCGGCGGCAATATCTCCACCGGCGCGGGCGGAATGTGTTGCGTGAAATATGGAGTCACCTCCGAATACATACAGGCCCTTGAGGTGGTTCTCGCCAATGGTGACCTGATGCGCTGCGGTCGCAATACCGCCAAGGGTGTGGCTGGATACGACCTAGTGCGTCTGTTCGTGGGCTCGGAGGGAACTCTTGGCGTCATCACTGAGGCGACCGTGCGGCTGTCGCCCATTCCCGCGCAACGCTTGACTTTGGCCGCCGTCTTTAATTCCACCGCAGAAGCCGGCGCGGCCGTCACCTCTCTCATGGGCGCCGGTCTCCAGCCGAGCCTGCTGGAGTTGGTGGACGCGGTGCATATGCGCGCCATTGAGGACATGCGGCCTTCGGGACTACCCATGGATGCGGCCGCGTTGCTACTGGCGGCATCGGATGCGGCGAATCCCGAAGCGGAGCTGTCGGCCATCGCCGCGCATTGTGAGGCCTCCGGTGCTACCGAAGTGCATCAGGCAACCGACGCGATGGAAGCCGACGCGCTCATGCAGGCTCGTCGGGATGCCTTGCACGCCATGGAAAAGAAGGGTGCGGTCCTGGTTGACGACATCGCCGTTCCACGTACGGCGCTAGCGCAAGCGCTGGACGCGGTGGAGGAAATGTCGCGCAAGCACGGCGTGACGATCGGAGTCATCGCCCACGCCGGAGATGGGAATCTGCACCCGAACATCATTGTGGACATGGCAGATCCAAAGAGCGTGGCGGCGGGAAACGCCGCGTTTGGGGAGATCCTCGATGTGGCTTTGGCCTTGGGTGGCACTGTGACCGGTGAACATGGGGTCGGTGTTCTCAAACGGGACTGGCTGCGCCGGGAGTTGGATCCGGTGAATTTGCGGATGCAGTGGGCCATCAAGCAGGCGTTCGACCCACAAGGGATTCTCAACCCCGGCAAGGTGCTACCGAGCCTGGAGTGAGATGCGGCGGGGAATTGGGGCTCGGCTTTTAATCCCTGGGATGGCACGCTGCGAGTAGCTCGTATCGGGCCTTGGCGGGGTGGAGTTGAGGCGGGTTCGATGCGGTGAGGCTTATGAGAAAGGCATCCTCGGCGTGCTGGTCGCCTTGTTTGGCTGTGTCAACTTCGCCTCCGGCGGCCTTGAACCTCAGCCCGCGGCTTAGCCGTGCGGGAGCGGGCGGGTCGCGATAGATGCGCCGCTGAGTCGCTACGCCCACTATGGAGGGGAAGGTGATCGCGGCTACGCCGCTGTCACCAAGCGATCTCGCCCTGAAAGAGATAGGGGGCCGCAGTGCTTGCCCATTCACTGCGGCCCCGATAAAGTGGAGGAGCTCCACTTTTTATGGCACCGACCCGAGCTGTGCCCGATGGCCCGGACCGGTTTTGCCCCCGGATTCGTTCCGTGTCTCCCGAGAAACTGCCCATTTCATCTCGGTCAACGTGTCGGCGTGACCGGAACAACTATGACTATGGGAGACGGTTCTGAATCTCGGCTCCAATGAAGCTGTGAAAAACCTGTGAATCTATGCCGAACCGTTATGAAGGCAGTTCAAATCCAGAGAGTTTCACCAGCTCAGAGTGCATTTCAGGGTCTGTTGCCAATTCTTGACCATCCAAGGTTGTGACAAAAGCCACACCCCTGACTGAGGATGTCATCCAGACGCCATCGACTCGCGTCAGCTTCTCGGGCGTAATCAGCCTCTCCTCCGAACGCAGCCCCAGCTTCGAAGCGTGCTGCAACAGATACGTACTGGTCGTACCCGGCAGAATCCCCGTATCAGTCGGCGTCGTGCACAGCACGTCCTTGTCCCGCCACACCAGCGAGGAAGTCGGGCCCTCCAGGCAGTAGCCATCGGCGGTCACCCACAGGGCGTCATCGGCACCCAGGCTCTTCGCCCAGCGCATGACCGCCATCGTCGTGGCGTACGACAGCAGCTTCGCTCCGCCCAGCAGCCACGGCGCCTGCCCCCGAGTGTCAGCGTTGACTCCCGAGGAAGCCGTGAGCACCTGGAGGCCGTCCCGGCGCGGCAAAGTCCGCTCACGCGGCACCGGATCGATCGTGGCGTAAACCGTCGGCTCACTGCCATGCTCCAGGCCGCGCGTAGCCACAATGCGCAGCGCCGCCTCAGCGTCCGGGTCGAAATCGGGGTGGGCCAGCCACGCCTGGCGGGCTTGCTCGGACAGTTCGTCCAAAGCCTCATAAGGGGGAAGGTCGATCTCAGTGCGGCGAGCCGAGGCCGCCATGCGCACCAGATGCTCGCGCAACAAGAACATCTCGCCGCCGCGCACATTCAACGTCTCGAAGATGCCGTCGCCGCGCAAAACTCCCAGGTCATCGGCGCGGATAATGGGCTGCTCCGGGTCGATCGCGCCGCGTCCCAACACTGCTAGAACTTTCGCCATACATGCTCCCTTAATTCACAGGACGCGGTGCGAATGCGCCCCTCGGTTCGTCAAACGAGGCCGATCCCAGGTCGCGTCCGCACGTCGCCGCCATCGCCGCATCGACGAATGTCAGGCTCCCTAGCCGTCACAGAAGTACGCCTGAATGACCCTCGCCACTTAAACCTTACGCAGATGAACAAAAATTCTCGACCTTCACAGCGCGTGCCTATGGAGTCTTGACCGTTGCCCAAACCAGGCGAACTCTCGTGACCGGCGGCATGACCGCACAAGCCAACAGCGGCGCCTTCGGCGACGTACCATCGACAAAGGCAGCCCCAGGTCAACTTTGGAGTCACGCATGAACGCATCGGTTTTGCTCAAGCGCCCCGGCGCCGTCGCCACCATTGAGAACGGCGAACACACGGGTACGACCGCTTGGCACTACGGTGATCCGCTGGGCGAACAGCGTGCCGCCGATACCGGTGGAGCCATCTTCGACCTATCCGACCGCGACCTGATCACCGTCACCGGCGGTGAACGGCTCAGCTGGTTGCACCAGATCACCAGCCAACACCTGCTGCAACTGCCCGCGCACACCGGCACCGAGCTGATGGTCCTGTCCCCGACCGGCCGCATCGAACATCACGCGGGCGTCTACGACGACGGCACGACCACATGGCTGGACTGCGAACCGGGCGCAGGCGAGGCACTGCTGAGGTTCCTCCACATGATGAAGTTCTTCACCGAAGTCGATATAGAACTGCGCACCGACTGGGCCATGCTGACCGTGACACAGGCCAGTTTGGATCTAGCCCAGCCGCATATATCCGAGGTGCCGCCCGCCAAATACGTCGCCGCCGACGTGCCCTCCATCCCCACCTCCTCCTACCCGGGCGGACCGCACCCCGATGGCACGCCAGGCTGGCGACGCCGAACCGACCGGTTTGGGAAGGCGACCGTGGACCTACTGGTGCCGCGCCAGGACCTCGACGCCACCGTCGATAGCCTCGGCCTCCCCCTGGCTGGAACCTGGGCCCACGACGCTTTGCGCGTGGCCAACCAGGCCCCCCGCGTCGGCATCGACACCGATCACAAGACCATCCCGCACGAAGTGCCCGCGCTCCTAGTACGCGCCGTCCACATCGACAAAGGTTGCTACCGGGGGCAAGAAACCGTCGCCCGCGTCCATAACCTCGGCCAAGCCCCACGCCTGCTGGTGAGCCTGCACCTGGACGGAACCGACGAACACCCGCCCCAGCCCGACACGGAGATCACCAGCGGTGAACGCACCGTCGGGCGGCTCGGCACCGCCGTGCAGCACTACGAAGAAGGCCAGATCGCCTTGGCGTTGCTCAAGCGCAAGATCGCATCGGCCCCGGAGACGAAACTCACTGTTGGTTCACAAGCTGCTCAACAGTAGAAACGCAAGGTAGATTCGACTTTGTGGCTGATGAAATGAAGTACGTAGGCGGCTCCCCGCTGGCCCAGATCGTCCGAAGCGAATTTGCCGAAAGCTTCCACAGTGGCTCCGTGGCCGTCCTCGACGCGCGCGGAACCCTCGTGCGCGAAATCGGCGACGTCACCGGCGCGGTGTTCCCCCGCTCCAGCAACAAGCCCATGCAGACGCTCGCGGCTTTGCGCGTCGGCTGGAAACCGCAACGCCAAGCCGACCTGTCCATCGGCTCCGCCAGCCACCACGGCGAACCCATGCACGTCGACGCGGCACGCACCATCCTGGCCGACGCCGGCCTGGCCGAAGGCAGCCTGCTATGCCCAGTAGACCTGCCCGGAAACGAAGAGGCCCGGCGCGACGTCCTCGCCGCTGGCGGAAAACCCGAGCGCATCTACATGAACTGCTCGGGCAAACACTCCATGATGCTGGCCACCTGCGCCAACCGCGACTGGCCGCTAGATGACTACCGCGACCCGGCCCACCCACTGCAAGTGGCCATTCGCGAAACAGTCGAAGAATGCACCGGAGAGAAAGTGCAGGCCACCGGCGTCGACGGCTGTGGAGCACCCGTCCTCGCATTCAGCCTCACCGGGCTCGCCCGCGCCTTCCAACGCTTCGTGGAAGCCCCAGCGGGCACCCACGAGAGAGCCATCGCGGACGGAATTCGTGCCTACCCCGACCTCATCGGCGGCACCAAATCCAACGACTCCCGGGCGATGCGCGCCATCGGCGGCCTCATGTCGAAAGCTGGGGCCGAAGGCATCCAAGCGTTCGCCCTACCGGGAGTCGGAGCCGTCGCGGTGAAAATCGACGACGGCAATGGCCGCGCCGCGATGCCCGTGGCCCTGGCCGCACTACGCCAGCTGGGATACCCCGAACCAACCGCAGACGCGGCCACCACGCTCGCCGCGCTGGAAGCCCCCGACATCAAGGGCGGCGGACGCACAGTCGGTCACCTGCGGGTTCTCATTTAAGAGCCACCTCATACTCGACGCGCTAAGGCCTGCTGTTAGGCCCGCCATCCATCCAACCGATGTGAGCGTGGGCCCAACAAAGGGAGGCCCGATGACAGTAAACGTTTGGCGACCGGTACTATTCTTTTCGTTGCCTCGTCAGACTGTGTCATGACGAAAACGCACGCGCGAGTGGCGGAATGGCAGACGCGCTAGCTTCAGGTGCTAGTGTCCTTAGGGACGTGTGGGTTCAACTCCCACCTCGCGCACAGAGTAAAGGACCTCAGCCGCAGGCTGTGGTCCTTTCGCGCGAGTGGCGACCCTACCAACGACGACCAACAGACGCCCTAGCCCCAAATCCCAGTCTCCTCAGGGACATGTGAGTTCAACTCCCACCCCGGCGGAAACCTTGCGGATCAAGGCGTTCTTGAACGTACGAAGGAGACAAACTCGCGACTATCTAGACGTTGCTGCCCTGAGCAATCAATACAGCCTTGACCTCTCAGCAGGGATACTGGCACAAATTGACGAATACTACTCTGATCAGCGCAAGGATGAGGAAAGTGTCCGGTCTCAGCTGGTCAGACAACTCGGCGAACCGTGCCCATCAGACTTCAAGGTCACCAAAGAACTTCACGCATACCGCAATCTTGTCGACCATTGGACCGAGTGGCCAAACGTGGTGGCTACCTGCGAGGCGCTGGCCGAACTAATTGCGAAGAGGTGAATACATGGCTTTGCGATTTCGAAACCTGAACGTGTCCCCGTCGGATCCGGTGGAACAGTGGCCGGTTGAGGCCGTCCACCCGGCAATGGATCGGGGTTCAGTGCGGGACTGGAAGCGGCTGATTACCGCAATTGATCGCGATCCCTGGGGTAAGACGGCCCGCCAAGTCGAGCATGTCCTGACATACGACCGCCCGTACGGCGTCGGGAATCTTATGGAACGGGTGATCCGCAGCGCCCGAAGCGCCGCCGCAGATACCGAACGTGAAGCAGTGGCGTCCACGATCAAACAAGCCATTGCGGATTCAGGTTTGACGCGTTCCGAGTTCGCTTCCCGTATCGGCACGTCCGTTTCTCGACTGTCGACCTATGCCAATGGCAAGGTGGCACCGTCGGCAACACTTATGGTGCGCATTGAACGAGTGGCCCACGAGGCGGCGCGAAAGACGGAACCATCCGCCTAATCCAGGCCCGCTATTCCTCTGGGAGGCTAAAGCCAACGAACTCGGTGTGGACCGTCCAGCCGATGGCCTGGTAAAGCGCCAAGCCCTCCTCCGTTGCTCCCAAGATCCCGGTGTGCGCTCCCTTTTCAATCGCGTGATTTCCCAATACGCGCATCACGACCCGCCCCAGGCCTCGCCGACGATGACCTGGGTCAGTCTTAATCTGGTCAAAGACCGCAAACTCACCGGCTGGCCCCATCCGTCCCGACGCGGCTTCGGACGCATCTGCCGCCCGCACCCGCGCCACCGTGGCACCATGGTCGGTGTCGACCTCGACGGAGTAGCCCGCCGGCAAGGACACCTCGGATTCGATCAAGGACACCGACATGAGGTAGCCGGGCACATCACGCTTCCACCGCTGGTCGAAACAAGCGATCAGCTCTGGATCGACCGAAAACACCTTGATCCAGCTGCCCGGATCAGTCAGCGAATGCGCCAACTGACGCAAAGCGTTGGGCTGCACCGTGTGCAGGATGTGCCGAACCCGGTGCCCAGGCAATCCAACGTCAATGCGGAAACCGCCCTCGATCGACGTGGGCGCGTGCGTGCCCCGAGAAACAGCCCAGCCGCGCCCCCAGGCCATCACCAGGTCCGCAATCGTCATCTGTGTCTGTCGCACTTGTGTGTCACATCCTTACGTCACGACTTCCAATAGCTATCACGGAAGTACGACGGTCGAGAACGCGAAAGCGCGTTTCCCACATTGAGATCCACCCACCCCTTGCTACCGAACGGTAATAAGGGTGAGAATTAAGTCACCGTCCCACTGACTAAGAAACTTCGTCAGCCGCGCTCGCCGCATGCCAATGCGCAGCCCCAGCACTCCCCACCCCGCCAGTTCAACCCTAGAAAGCCCCGACATTCGGTCGCCCCACCGAAGGGACTCCGCATCATGATCGACGCAGTCGCCTACGCCATCCCCGCCTTCGTACTCCTCGTGATCGTCGAAGCCCTCTCCTTTCGCCTCAAACCCCACCACGAACAGCGCGGATACGAGCTCAAGGACGCCGCCACCTCCATGACAATGGGAGCGGGTTCGCAGGTGGTCGGGTTCTTCTGGAAATTCGCCGTCGTGGTGGTCTACGCGGGCGTCTACACCCTCACCCCCTTCGAACTCGACCCGACGAACCTATGGACCTGGGTGTTGCTGTTCTTCGCCGACGACCTGGCCTATTACTGGTTTCACCGCTGCCACCACCGCATCCGCCTATTGTGGGCCAGCCATGTGGTTCACCACTCCAGCCAGTACTTCAACTTGACGACCGCGCTGCGCCAAAGCTGGACCCCCATGGGAGGCATGCCGTTCTGGCTACCCCTGGTGCTCATGGGCATGCCACCGTGGATGATTTTCTTGCAACAGTCGATCAACCTGACCTACCAGTTCTTCATCCACACCGAACGCGTCCGATACCTGCCGGGCCCGCTCGAATTCTGGTTCAACACCCCATCCCATCACCGCGTCCATCACGGCAGCGACGAGATTTACCTAGACCGCAACTACGGCGGCATCCTCATCATCTGGGACCGCATCTTCGGCAGCTTCGCCGCCGAAACCGCACCGGTCACCTATGGCCTGACCCAGAACATCCGCACCTACAACCCGTTGCGGGTCGCCTTTCACGAATACGCGGCGATCTGGCGCGACGTGCGGGCCTCGCGCACCTGGCGCGACCGCTTGGGATACCTCTTTGGGCCACCCGGCTGGGGTAAAGACCTCACCGGGCCCGATGCCCAAGTCACCCCAGAGAAAAACGCAAAGGAACCCACATGAACCCACGCTGGATTCTCAGCCTGTTCGGTCTCTTCACCGCCGCGAACCTGCTGGCGGTCGCCTTTGGCTCGACGGCTGGAGTCTGGGCCACCAAACCAGTGCTGATGCCCATCCTCGCCGCCTATCTCATCACGGTGGCCTGGCGAGACGACCTGGCGAACCTCGGCCGCACCACCGGCCGCAGCCTCGTCCCCGCCAATCCCATCGTGACGTGGCTTTTCATCGGGCTAGCCTGCGCGTGGGTGGCCGATATCGCGCTGATCCTCGACTCCGAGGCGGCATTCTTGACCGGCGTGGCGGTCTTCGGGCTCATGCAGCTGTGTTACCTCTACGTCTTCGCCCGGTTGGGCGCATGGGCGCGCCTGCGCGGCCGCCGCCTCATCGTCCCCGGCGTACTGGTGGTGTTTTGGGCCACGTTCAACATCCTCTTGTGGGACTCCTTTGACAGCCTCGCCGCCCCCATAGCGGCCTATAGTTTCCTGCTGGTCAGCATGGCCGCACTCGCCGTCGGCCTCTCGTATCGCGTTGCCACCGGCGCGATCCTGTTCGTCGTCTCCGATCTGATGATCGGAATACGGCTAACGGACGTGACGTTGCCCGGGATAGGGGTGGCCATTATGGCCACCTACGCCGCCGCGCAGCTACTCATCATCACTGGGATTCTGCGCGCTAGGCTCTCTTATGAGCGGGGGAAACACCCGCACGCGAAGACACCAGACCCACGTTATTTGTGAGGAATGCACCACTAATGAGTGACAAGACGACCACCTCGGACGAGCAGGCCCGCACCGAAGGGCCAGAATCCACCGACGCGGTCGTCCTCGACGCCGAGGGCAACCCGGTGGAGTCGCAGAACCACAAAGCGACCGACGCCGAGTCCAACCGCGAAGCCGAGGAAGAACAGACCGCCGCCGAATCCGATCCGTCCAAGCTTGTCGAACAACCCGCCAAAGTCATGCGAATCGGCAGCATGATCAAGCAGCTACTCGAAGAGGTCCGCGAGGCCACCCTCGATGAAAAGGGACGCCAGCGCCTAGCCGAGATCCACGCCCGGTCCATTGCCGAGCTTGAGTCGGGCCTCGCCCCTGAGCTGCAAGATGAGCTGGAGCGGCTGTCGCTGCCGTTCACCGCTGACGAGACGCCGACCGATGCGGAGCTGCGTATCGCGCAAGCTCAGCTGGTGGGGTGGCTGGAAGGGCTCTTCCACGGCATCCAGGCCGCGCTCGTGGCCCAACAGATGGCCGCGAAGCTACAGCTGGATCAGATGCGGCGTGGTGAGATCCCGGCCTTGCCCGCTGGAGCAGGCAACCTACCACCTTCTTTGCAAGCTGTCATGGCCGAACAAGGCAACGGTGATGAACCTGATCAGCACCCCGGCCAATATCTGTAGTAACTCATTCGTGCCATAGACTGCCTGCGCCCGGGCTCCCCAGCTCGGGCGCGCGGACAGGCCGCGCGTTCGAACCAACGCATTCGGGCCTGATCGAGGTCCGCTGTCTCGCCTGAGGACGTTTTCGTGACAGCGGTGGCCTCTATGAATTACTGGAGACGCGACACGGTGCTTTACAAGACCTTGCAATGGACGGCTGCCCCAGCCATTAAGGCGGTGTGGCGTCCCTGGATTGACGGACACGAGAACATTCCCGACGAGGGTGGCGTGATCCTGGCCAGCAATCACCTCTCAGTCGCCGACCACTATTTCTTGGCGCTGACAACCAAGCGTCACATCGCCACCATGGCGAAGATCGAATACTTTAGCGGCGCTGGTTTGAAAGGCAAGCTGGTGTCGAAGACTGTCAAGGCGTTGGGTCAAGTCGCCGTCGACCGTTCCGGTGGCCGCCGGTCCGCTGACGCTCTGGGCCCCAGCCAGCAGGTGTTGGAGGAGGGCCGGGTCTTCGCGATCTTCCCGGAGGGAACGCGCTCGCCCGATGGCCGTCTGTACCGGGGCAAGGTCGGGGTGGCGCGTTTGGCGTTGGCTACGGGCGCCCCGGTGGTTCCGGTGGGAATGATCGGAACCGAGCAGGTTATGCCCATCGGCCAGTCGCGTCCGCGGGTGGCGCCGGTTGGGGTTCGGGTCGGGAAGCCGTTGGAGTTCAGTCGCTATGAGTCGATGGGGGCCGAGCGGCTGGTTTTGCGAGCGGTGACCGACCAGATCATGGATGCGATCCGGCAGCTGACTGGGCAGGAATATGTTGACTCCTATGCCAAGCGCCGCCCTGTGGTCAAGAAGGCCGACGCTGGCAAGGACGCGGAGTCGAGCGAGGGTTAACGCCCTTCGGAGGCCTGCTTGGCCAGTGGGATGGAACGGTAGGGGATCTCTTCGGCGAGCGCGATCACCGTGTGGGTGCGCTGTACACCGTCGAGGGTGACGATGGCGTCGATGACACGCTGTAGGTCGGCGTCGGAGCGGGCTACGACTCGGCATTGCAGGTCACCGGCGCCGGTGACGGTATGAACTTCGAGTACTTCGGGGATGTCCCCAAGCCCGGAGGTCACGGGGCGGTGGCCGCTTTGTTGACGTATTTCCAGGGTGATGAACGCCGTGACCGGGTAGCCCAGTTCGGCGGGATTCAGGTTGGGTCCAAAGTCGCGGATGACGCCGCGTTCCCGCATGCGGTCGAGGCGAGCTTGCACGGTCCCGCGTGCCACGGAGAGTCGGCGGGAGGCTTCGAGCACGCCAATTCGGGGCTCGTTGTGCAGCAATTGCAGCAGTTTGGCGTCGAGCTGGTCGATCATTAACGGTCTCCTCGCGGAGGGTCTCTGGTGGGCAGGTCGGTGGTTGTGGGTCCGTTCGGGCTGGGCGTGGTGTCTGGTTCGCCCTCGTCGCCGTCGCGGTCGGCGTTGTCGGTGGGTTCAACGTCGCGGGTCGCGTCGACGTCTTCTGATGGATCGTAGTCGATCTCGGTTTGTTCTATGGTCACGTTGTACACTGTGACCGGTTGCGGCGGTTCAGCGGAGTACTCAATTGCCTCAGGAAGCGCCCCAATTTGGTCTAGGACATCGAATCCGTCGATGATTTGCCCAATGACGCTTATTCCGGCGGTGGCGACGGATTGTCCGCGTACGAGAGTGAACGAGCTGCCCGCTTGGCCGGTGTCATCGGTTTTGAGCGCCAGCGCGTCGAGCACTGTTTCTCCGGCCATGGCGACCTCGGCTAGGTAACGCCATCCGGGTCCGTCACCGTCTGGGCCCGGTTGGCCGCATTCGAGGACGGCGGTGGGTTCTTGGGGTTGGGTGGTGAGCCAGTCGCAGTCGTGGCTGGCGTAGAAACCGGCCTGGGCCAGATAGGTGAACGCTTCGACTCCGCAGGGGGCGAGGTCGCCAAAGAGCATCACCACGATGTCGCCGTAGTTGGTCTCGATGGTGGCTAGCGACCGGTCGGCGGGCTGGCCCGGTGTGAATGGGGGAAGGTTGACGGTGTCCTCGGCGTCGGTGATGCGACATTCTTCGCGCAGGACGACATCGTTGGGGCGGGTCGGTTCTTCCTCGTCGGAGGCGAAGATCCACCAGGAGACCGCGCCGACGGACGCGAAGATCAGCAGGAGGGCGGATATGCCGGCGAGGGTGCGTTTCCAGCCGCCGGGCCCAAGCCACGGGGGTCCTTCGGCGTCGGCCCACGCGTCGGGTTGCGAGGGGCTGTAGGGGGCAAAGCCGCTGGGGCGATATTCGCCGACGGGCTCGGCTGGTTGGGGTGGTGGGAACTCCACGTGCGGGAGGGTGGGGCCGTCGTCGACGGCGGTGTCTGTGTCCTCGCCTGAGGGGTCGGTAGTGCCTTGGTCGGTGCCATCGGACGCCCCTGCAGCGTTGTCCGGTTTCGCTTCTGTTGGGGAAGCCTCATCGGGGTCTTCGCTGTTCGCGGTGCTCACTTCTGTGTCGCTATCGCCTGTTGCTTGGCTGGAGGTGGCGTCGGCGGCACTGGGTTGCTTGGGGCTTTCGTCGTGGAGGTTGCCCTCGTCGTGATCACCGGCGGCTTGAGTGCCGTCGGTGGCCTCATCGGGTGTCTCCTGCGGGTTCGGGGTGGTTCCCATAGTTGTGAATCGTAAGGTGCGCGGCAAACGCGGTCTGCCACGGGTGGGCCCGCCGCGCACGTGGCAAAGCCAGTACGGCGGGCCCTTCGTGGTTGCCAGGCACTGTTATCAGCGCTGGTTGATGAGGTTGTGGTTCACGGCGATATTCGCGACTGTGTTGAGCAGGCTGATGATGCAAATACCGGTGACGACGTTGATGGAGGCCGTGGCGATTTGGGATTCCATCTCGGCGTTCATGGTGAACGGAATCAACACCGACACCAGCGTCATGAGCCCGAGAATCCAGTTGAAGAAACTGATCGGGCTGGGCATGAACATGAGCATCATGTGTAGCAGGCCGGTGGCTAGGATCGCGATTCCGAAGGCACCGAAAGCGTAGGAGGTCGTCGAGGCGGTGCCGTAAGTGCCCGCGTCTTCTGGTGCGAGCACCGGAATGGCGAGCACTCCGCGTACGAGCAGGATGCCCACCAAGACGACCAGGGAGGCGATCACGGCGGTTCCGACTCCGCCAGACCATAGTTTGCCCGCGTCGACGACACGCTCGTCTGGGCCTGGCTGCCCAGCTTGCGGGTGCAAGCCGCCTGCTTGGTTGGGAGTGTTGTATCCATATCCGGTGTCGCGCTGCTCGTATTCGGTGTAGCCGCGCGGTTGGTTTTTCAGGTGGCTGGCTTCGCCGGGGGTGAACTTCCGGGTGGGTTGCCCCGGGCGGCTTTGTTCGGTCATGGTCGACTCCGTTGCCCTCAAGACTCATTCACGTCCACACCTGCGGCGTGGTCTGCGGAGAGTTCACCGCCGGTGATCCTCGCCTTGCGACCTGGCAGGAGCACACCTGAATGGGTCTCATGCGTGCTGATGGTGTGCTTGCAGGCTCAATCGTCGCAGAATTTCGCTCCGCGAAAGGAAGTTTGCGAACTTTGGCCTCACGCGGAGGTGTTTTGCGCGGTCTGCCGTTGCGCACTCGGCCCTGGGGCGTCCACATAGGGCCATGCGGTGCGGGCAGTGAAGTGGTAGCCGATCGCGGCCAGCGCCCAGGCGCAGGCTAGGCCGAAAACAATGCCTGGGGCGTAACCGTCAGCCGGTACGATCAACCCGCCGATAAAGAGTCCCAGCAGGTAGGAGACGTTGTAGACGGTGTCGTTGAGGCTGAAGACGCGGCCACGATAGGCATCGTCGATGCGGCTTTGCAAGCTCGTGTCTGCCACGATCTTGATGCCCTGCGAGGCGATGTTGATCAAGAGCACGGCCACGACGAAGGACATTTGCATCATGGTGGCGCCGATACCCGCGACAGTGAACGCGGCGAGAGTCAGCAACAGGACCACCCAGCGGTGTGAGCCGAGGGTGCGGGTGGCTTTGGGAGTAATGAACGCGGCGATGACGACGCCGACATTTCCCAGTACGGCGATCGCGATGAGCCAGGCCAGGGGCCCGGAGGCGTCCGGGTCGGCGAGGCGATCCCAGAAGTACACCAGCAGCATTGTCACGGCGACGACGAACAGGATGCCATAGAGCATGCGATGCAGGCCTTGCAACGCGATGACATAGGCGGGGCCCTTGCGACCGGCAAGGTGGCGCAACCCGGTGATCATCCCCCGCGAGATCGCGGCGATCTCGCCCAAGACAGAGGTGGTGGTGCGTTCGTTGTCGTCCGGGCCCAGGTCCATTGCGGCAAACAAGCGCACCGCGAGCAGGCCCGCGGTGAGATACCCGGCCGCGCCCAGGGCTGCCAGAAGCGCATACGACCAGGCTCCGGAGCCGAACAGTTGCAGCAGGCCAGTCGTGGCCAGCCCTAGGCCGAACACCGCGGCCCCAGCGGTGGAGGCCACCGAGTTGGCGGTTACCAGCTGCGGAGTCTCCACCACATGCGGATGGGAGGCGGTGACGCCAGCGAGGATAAAGCGGTTGCTGGCGATGGCGATCATGGCCAGGAATATCCATATCCACATAGGCCACGACAAGGCGATGGCCGTCGAGACGCCAAGGACGACACCGCAGCGGCCGATGTTGACCGCCGCGATCAAGTTGCGGCGCGGGAACCGGTCGAGCACGACACCGACGTAGGGGCCCAACAGCGAGTACGGGCCGATGAGCACCGCCACCGCCGCCGCGTAGGCAAGCGGGTCGGCTCCCACCACGTCCGGGTTGAAGAAGACACTAAAGGCCAGGCTGGCTTGAAATACCCCGTCGGAGGCTTGCGATGTCAGCCGCACGGCGAGAAGTCGACGGAACTTGCCGGTGCGGGCCAAGATCCGCATATGGCCTTCGGTGCGCATCCTTTGAGTCTAGGAGACCTAGAACAGGCGTCGATACGCCCTCGGCGCACGGCGCAGAGAGCAAGAACTCCGGGAGCGGGCACCGGGCCGACGAAGGGAATCTATGTCGCACGCTCCATCCGAAACCAACGCGACGAAAGTGTTGAGACCGGCACGTCAGAGGTGCCCCTCACAAAAGCCTTCATTGGGCGATTGGTCCAGCCGAACGCGTACAAAAACAGTGGTAAACCGTGAGGCAGCTGCGGAATTGCAAGATCGTGGACGCCTGACTTTCCAAGCAGCAGGAAACACCTGGCTTTCTGGATATGGCTGCGCGCAACCCTGGGTATGCCGCTCACGATGTCCATTCGTCGGTAAGCTCTTCCGCCTCGTCAAGAATTGCGTCAATGTTGGCCCGTATGTCTTCAGAATCAAACCCGACTTTTCTGATCATCGCTACATGGGTGGAGTACTGGTCACGGCCCCGGATATCGTCAAGTAGATGATCCTCTCCCCAGACTGCACGAATGACGGCTTCCACGTGAAGCGGCTTAACTGGTGGGTCTGCCTTCTGAAATTGGTCACGCATCTCCACAGCAAAGTCCTTGATCGTTTCCAAACTGTGGTCACCGCTAAAGTGACGGTCGATGAAGAGGCTGGAAGCAGCAGTCACGTAGAGACCCAGGTACTTCGTATCGCCCTCGAGTAGCTGCGGACCCAGCCGCTGGCTCGTTGCAACATCACCCAGCGCGAGCGCCTTAACGAAGTCCTTCAAGCGTTCGTGATCACTCATGCTTCTCGTTTCCTCTCTTCGTGAATCTTGATGCGCCGTCAATTAGCAAAGCCGTCATCATCGTCGCCGTCCCAATAATGTCTGGTACATCAATCGATTGCGACGTCACGGGTGCCTGAACTGTTGTTACATGATGGGTTTCAGTTCTGACGCTGGTGCCCCAGGGGTCAAACTTGGACTCATACTCAAGGGCTGGTGTGGTCACTTCTTGGAGATACTCGCGAAAGTCATCCGCACCCTCAACTGACTTGCGTCCCATCCGTCGCAACCGAGAGGCAGCTGACTCCGGTGGTGCGGACTCAACGGGCTTGACCGGGTCTCCGATTTTGGCTACTGGTGCTTTGAGGTGGGGCGGTGCCGCGTCCAGCGGCGTGGGTTTGCGCTCTAGTCCCGTCCTCACCTCGTACTCTGGTGCGGCAGCGGCAGACGGCCCGCCGCCTGGGGTGGTTTTGAGGGCTTCGGCCCTGGCCCGCTCGGCCTCGAGGCCAGTGGCGATCGATGTCAACGCCGCCATCACTTGGTCACATTCATCCACCAACACCTGGGCTTGTGCCGCTTTGCCCGCAGCGGATAGAGCTTCCAGCTGCGTGGCGACTTCTTCCAATGCGGCCTTCGTACCAGCAACTTCACAGACGCAGCCGCGCACGGCATCCACGTTGGCACCGATACTGGAGGCCAACGCGTCAATCAACGACACGCAAGGGGTTCCTAACCAAAGGGGCGATGGGGCTACACAAAGGAACAACCATGGGGGTCAGAACCGCATGGCGTCCCCACCGACTCTAACAAAAACAAGGAACTTTCACGTGCCTGCGAAATGGGGTCGACAGCATTGGTTGACCATCTCAACGCGAAGCCAGCCCACCACTGTCAACCCGAGTCGTCCCCAGACAAAGGCGGAGTCGGGAACCCCAAGAGCCTCAAGGTGACCTGCGGGAGTCTGCTCCGATGGCCGCTGATAGCGCCGCAGGAGCGCGATGTAGTCCTCGAAGAACTGTTACCACTGGGGGCTCTTCACCATCTAGCAGCACAGGCTCCCACCGTGACAGCAAGAGGCCCAGCAGGCTTTGCCTGCTGGGCCTTCAACGTCACAGAAGCGGCTAAACGGGCTCCACGACGCACACCTCAATAAGGAGGGCCTTACATCAAGAACTACTTGGTCTCGCCCTTGATCAGAGCCTCGACCGCCTCATGCGCATCGTGGTCGGAATACTGCACCGGCGGGCTCTTCATAAAGTAGCTCGACGCCGACAACAGCGGTCCGCCATGCCCACGGTCGGCGGCGATCTTCGCCGCGCGCAGCGCGTCGATGATGACACCGGCGGAGTTCGGAGAATCCCACACTTCCAGCTTCAGCTCCGCGTTCAACGGAACATCACCGAAAGTGGTGCCCTCCAGGCGAATGTAGGCCCACTTGCGGTCGGTCAACCACGGCACGTGGTCCGAGGGACCAATGTGAACATCGGCGCCATTCATTTCGCGGGGGATCTGCGAGGTCACCGATTGAGTCTTAGAGACCTTCTTCGACTGCAAGCGCGTGCGCTCCAACATGTTCATAAAGTCCATGTTGCCGCCGAAGTTCAGCTGATAGGTGTGGTCCAGCTGCACTCCACGGTCCTCGAACAGCTTCGCCAGCACCCGGTGAACGATGGTGGCGCCCACCTGCGACTTGATGTCGTCCCCGACAATCGGCACGCCAGCCTCGGTGAACTTCTCAGCCCACACTGGGTCCGATGCGATAAACACCGGCAGCGCGTTCACAAACGCCACCTTGGCGTCGATAGCAGCCTGGGCGTAGTGGCGCGTCGCTTCCTCAGAGCCGACCGGCAAGTAACACACCAGCACGTCAGCCTTCGCATCACGCAACGCCTGCGCGACATCCACCGGCTCGTCAGATGATTCTGACACCATCTGCTGGTAGTACTGACCCAAACCATCAAAGGTCGGGCCTCGCTGCACGGTCACACCCGAGGGCGGAACCTCAGCGAACTGCACGGTGTTGTTCTCCGAGACGTTGATGGCGCTGGCCAAGTCATGGCCGACCTTCTTGGCGTCTACGTCGAACGCGGCGACAAACTCGATGTCGCTGATGTGGTATTCGCCGAACTGCACGTGCATGAGTCCGGGTACTCGGTCGGTTGGGGCTGCATCCTTGTAGTACTCAACGCCTTGAACCAGCGAAGACGCGCAGTTACCTACCCCGACAATTGCGACGCGGATTTTACCCATCGCGCATGCCTCCTTGTTCGTTATTTTCGATGGTGCTGTCCCGTTTCTCCGCATCCTCGCTAGGCGAGGCCCCTGACCGATGGCGGTCAGTATCAGAGGTTTGGGAAGGTGGTGTTCCCTGTTCTTCGGAGGCGATGAGCTCGTTGAGCCACCGGACCTCCCTGTCGGCGGTCTCCAGGCCGTGCCGTTGCAGCTCCACTCCGTAGGCGTCGAGCCTCTCGGTGGTGCGGTCCAGCGCAGCGCGGATCCGTTCCCGACGTTCCTCTACGCGGCGGCGGCGTCCTTCGAGGATGCGCAGCCGCGTAGCCGGGTCCGTACGGGAGAAAAACGCAAAGTGCACGCCGAAGTGGGCGTCCTCAAAGCAGTCATCCCCGCCAGAACCGGACATGATTTCCGCGAATCGTTCCTTGCCCTCGGGTGAGAGCCGGTAAATAATGCGAGCACGGCGCCCCGTCAGCACCGGTGCTTCGTCGGTCGCGTCGGGTTCATCGGCCACGATGAGCCCGCGCTCGCGCATCCTTTTGAGGGTGGGATACAGCGAGCCGTAGCTAATCGCGGCGCGGAAAGCACCGAGCAAGTTGAGCAAGCGCTTTCTCAACTCATAGCCGTGCATGGGCGAGTCATGCAGGAGACCAAGTATGGCCAGTTCCAGCATGCTCTCCTCCTCACAACAGCGCCTTGTGGACAAGGCTGGAGCTTGCCGGCCTCTAGAATTCAGAGAACCGATCCGATTTACGTTCGCGTTCGCGATAATGAGCGACGCGAACCCAAGGTTTGGCGTACTCGCCCCGATCCCATCGACATGTATTGAGTCGATGTATCGAGCCGATATATCAACGTACGTTAACGCAGCTTAGCGGCATTGGTCAACTTACTGAGAGGTAACCGCCACCGAAGGCGAGCAGTATCACCCCGTCGCTGGAGGTAACCGAGGCCAACGGACCGACAACCGGCAAGTTGTGGCCAGCGCACCATCGCGCATGAGGCACAACACAACCCAATGGTGTCCGAACGTGCCGAACTCAAAGACCAAACGTGCCAGGAAGCTCGAGGCATCAGGGCAAAGCAGTCTGGCTGCCTCACGATCACCGCGCAAACATCGGGCCTGTTACCTGCACTGACTTCCACAATGTCCATGATTGGTGTGGCGTTTCTAGGATGAGAGGGAGCTCCCACGCAACCCACGAGGTGACCACCCAGGAGGACCACGTGCGATGAATCGCAGAACACTACTACCGACACACGGCTTTTAGCAGCTAGGCTGGCAGGGTGCGGGAACGATATACCACCGTTGACTACGCGCTGCGCAAGAAACGCTTGCTGCAGCAGGTGGCTAGTGGCCTCATCAGCACCTCCGAGGTGTGTGATGCCAGCCCGTATCTGGCAAACGCAGCCCGCTTCCACGGGGAAGATCTCGCGCGACGCTGCCCCATCTGCCGCCGCAGTCGCCTCCGCATGGTTCACTACGTGTTCGGCGACGATCTCTCCTCGGCGTCAGGCTCAGCCCGCAGCAAACGCGAACTGCGCATATTGGCCGAAAGCTACCCTGAGTTCGATGTCTTCGCGGTCGAAGTATGTCGCGAATGCAGCTGGAATCACCTGATCTATCAGTTCCGACTCGGATTCAATGTGCAAGACTTCAAGGTCACCGAGTCAGTCGAGTCGCCTCCAGGCGCGACCGGCCTCACGCGCCGCCCGGCGGGAACGACCACTACCGGGCCGGACGTGAACCACAACAATGTGAACCCAACTAGCTCGGGGCAACTGACGCGGCTGGGTGCGGATCCCCAAAACCGCACCGGCGGCACAAGCTGTGACGTGGATGGTTAATCAAACATGAGCGACTACGGTTATCGCTCGTCCTCATCCCCCGAGGGCGGACGATTCTTCAACAACGGCGACATACCTGAGGACGAGCACAGCTCCCGGTCCCATCCTTATGGAGACCAAGGGAGCTACGGTTCGTATGGTTCAGCCCCCTCCTCTCCCTCCGGCGGCACCAGCTACGGTTCCTCCGCCAGCGGCAGAGGAAGCAGCTCTGAGAGCAACCCCTACGGCTCTTCCTCGGGCACCTACGGCAGAGGTGGGGCGGCGGGCCCGACCTCAGGCGCGGCGTCCGGAGCCTCTGGCGGCCGTGCCTCGGCCAATGCTTACGGTTCCAGCCCATATGGTTCACCCGACCAGGACAACCCGTATGGTTCTGCCGCTGAAGGTGGCTACGGCAATTCCTATGGCAGCTCAAATCCCTATGGTTCTACCCATTCGGGCGCCTCGGCGGGCAGCGCTTCGGTGGGCGGAGCAGCGTCGGTCAGCGGTGCCTCGGCTGGTAGCGCTTCGGTGCCCGGCCCTGAAGGTCCCTCGCCAAGCGAGGCCCCCGCTGGAGCGGCTCGCGGCTCGGCCTCGGTGACGGGAACCCGCCGCAAGGGCGTGCGCAGCGAAGAAGACATCGCGGCGCTGAGGAAGAAGAAAAAGCAGAAACGCCGCCGTAAGGTCTACATCGCGATGGCCGCGGTGTTCATCATTATGATGGGCGGCATCACCGTCGCCGGTGCCATGTTCTTCCAGTCGGTGGAGATGCCCGACCAACTCTCTCTCGAAGAGACCTCATTTGCCTACTATGCCGGTGGCGAACATGAGATGGGCTCCTACGGCCAGTACCACCGCAAGCTTATTCGCGACACCGAAGACGTGACCGACGAACTCAAATGGGCCACGATCGCGCTGGAGGACCGCACCTTCTACGAACACCCCGGTGTGGACATGAAGGGCGTCATGCGCGCGGTGTGGAACAACGTCTCCGGTGGCGACAAACAGGGCGCCTCCACGCTGTCGATGCAGTATGCCGGTCAGCTGGCCGACATTCGCGACGACATCAGCTACACCCGTAAAGCCTCTGAGGCCGTCATCGCGATGAAGATGGACCGGCAGATGTCCAAAGACGAGATCCTCATGAGCTATCTGAACATCGCTTATTTCGGGCGCGGCGCCTATGGAGTGGCGGCAGCCTCGGAGGTCTACTTCGGCAAGCCGTATGAGGAGCTCGACTACGCCGAGGCCGTGTATGTGGTCATGCAGGTCCAAAGCCCCAACGGCTTCTACGACCCGGAGATCAGCGACCCCGAAGAGGCGCATGATCGGATCATGAACCGTTGGTCGTACGGCGTAAATGGTCTGGTGGCCATCAATGAGCTCTCCGGCGTCACGCAGGCCGATATCGACGAGCTGATGGAAAAGCACGAAGGCGTCTACCCAACACCGATTGAGTTCGACGAGAATCCGGGCACGTATGGAGCCAACACTCCGACTGGTTTTGTCTCCCACGGCTACGTCTATGCGGAGCTGCGCGACCGCTTTGGCATCTCCTATGACCAGCTCTATGGCAATGACGGATACGACGGTGGTTACACCATCGAGCTGACCATCGACAAGGAACTTCAGGATGCCGCCGAGAGGCTGGCATACCGAGGGCCGCTCAACGAGGACGGCGACGGTTTCGAGAACACCGAGGAAGCCGCGTTCCTCTATAACTACGCCGAGAATATGACCGCTTCCATTGTGGTCGTAGAACCCGGCACGGGTGAGGTTTTGGCCTATTACGGCGGGCCCGACGGGACCGGTATCGACAAGGCCGGGCCGAACAACCCGCACCCACCATCGTCGACGTTCAAGACCATCACCACCGCCGTCGCGATCGACAACGGCGCTTCCATCGAGTCCTGGTGGGACGCGCGCAGCGGCCGTACGTTTGACTCGCTGGAGGGTTCGGAGCAAGAAGAGGACGGTATTCGTAACTCTGGCGACAGTTCGAATCCGCCGGAGATGACGTTGCAGGACTCGCTCATCCAATCGAAGAACACCCCGATGTTCTCCATTGCCGACACCTACGGGGCCTCCTCGGTGTTGGAGACGGCCGCCAAGCTGGGCCTGACCCACATGAAGCGCAATGACGACAACTACCTGTTCGATCAGGACGGCAACGTCACTCGCTTTGGCCCAGAGAAGGACGACGACGACAACTTCGTTCTCGATGAGAACGGCAACATCGATCGCTGGATTCCCAAGGACACCGACGAGGACGGCAACCCGGTGGCCATCCCCATCGACAGGGACGGTCCGCGTGCCATTGTGGACAACCACGTGAGCTTTGGTCAGTATGACGTCTCGGTGAAGGACATGGCGGTCATTTACGCGACCATCGCCAATAACGGCCAGTACAACGAACCGCACTTCATCAAGTCGGTGACCGACCACAATGGCAACCCGGTTCCTGAGAAGCGGGAGCTACGTTCCTCGCAGGCGATTTCGCAGGAAGTCGCCCGCGACTTGCAGCACGTCGGCAATCAGATCACTCCGATTCCCCAGGGCAATGGCCTCAACGATGGCCGTCCGTTCTTCGGCAAGACCGGGACGTGGGAGCGTGACTGCCACAGCGCGGACATGACCCCCTCCTGTGAAAGGGGGCAGAACTCCCACCTGTGGTACGTCGGGGCGATTCCGCAGCTGAGTGTGGCCGCCTGGGTGGGTGACATCGGCGACGAGAACGGGCTGCTCACTAATGAGTGGGGCGGTACCGAGGGAGTCTTTGGTGGCACGATCGCTGGCCCACTGTGGGCCGAATACATCCACCAGGCGGTGGAGAAGAAAGGCTACGATCCACAACCGTGGTCGGACCCGGTGCGGGTGGGCAGTGCCGAAAACGGAGAACTGCATAGCTACCCGGCCGACAAGCTGGTTCCCGGCGGGGCCTTCTGTTCGGCCTTCCCCGACCACGGCCCCTGTCGGGAAGCCAATGACGACGATGACGACGACGATGACGACGACAACGACCGTGATCCCTTGTGTCGCATCTTCCCCGATCGTTGCGACGATGGCGATGACGACGACGATGATGACGACGACAACCGCGGCGACTTCGGAATTGATCCGCCCGGTGAAGACGAAGAATAACGCCGGTGCGCGCCTAGGCTAAACGGCATCGGCTAAGACAACTTGCACGTAGTGGGGGCCCGAGACTTTGTCTCGGGCCCCCACTACGTCTGGGAAGACTCCAAGTTTGCAGATCATGCGACCGCTAACGCTTCAGTTATGAAGCAGGTCTAGGCAAAAGTCACTTTCGGCTTTCAGGTCGGCTTGTTTACCTGCGAAAACTTAGCCTCCTGTGGCCTTGAGTTTGCGCTTTCGCATCGGCCTCAAGCTACGGCCCACCATCTGGCACGGGCTCATCGCTCATAGGACACAATGACGGTCATGACCCAGGGAAGCGAGACCGGCGAGCCAGGACCCGACCAGGCTGAGGAGCCTAGCGTCGCCGGCGCTGCGAAGCAGGCCAGTCATGGCCGTGATCTCATCGTGGCACCCTCGCAGGAGGACGGCATTGTCCGCGCCGCCAGTGAACTCATCGGCGGCCCGCACGGGGAACACGCCCGCACTCCCCGGCGGGCGTTTTGGACTCCGATTCGGGTCATTCTCCTCGTCGCGGTCGCCGTATTCGCACTGTCGTGGCTGCAAAAGTACCCTTGCGCCTCCGGCGGCTGGGAGGACTATCAGCAGTACACCCAAGCGTGCTATACCGACATTCGCGCTCTGTACGGGGCCGAACGCCTTAATGAGGGAGCCGTTCCCTACCGCGATCACCCCGTGGAGTATCCGGTGTTGACCGGCTGGTTCATGGGTATCTGGGGCTTGAGTTCCTATGAGATCGGCCAACGCAGCGACATCAATGATGGCGCTCTGTTCTATCACCTCAACGCGATCGTCTTGTTTGCCTTTGGTATCGCGGCGGTCTACGCTCTGTACGCGATGCGTCGTAACCGTCCCTGGGACGCGATGATGCTGGCGGCCGCGCCCATCATGGTCGTCACCGCCTCGGTCAACTGGGACCTATTCGCCATCGGCCTGGGTATGGCATTCTTCCTGTGCTGGCGGCGCACGCACATTTTCGCCGCCGGGGTATTCCTGGGCCTGGCCGTTGCCGCCAAGTTCTACGCCCTGCTGTTTTTGGGCCCTCTGCTGCTGTTGGCATTGCGTAACAGACGTCTGGCCGAGCCACTCATCACCACCGCGACCGCGGCCCTTACCTGGGCGGCATTCAATTTGCCAGTGGCGTATTTCTGGACTGAGTCGTGGCTGGAGTTCTTCCGCCTCAACGAGACTCGCCATATCGATTGGGGTACCGGTTGGTACGTGTTGCGCGACCTCACCGGCTGGGAGGCGCTCAACGACACCGAGTTTGTCAACGACGCCTATTTCTTGGCTTTTCTCACCTGCTGCCTGGCCATAGCGGCCTTGGCATGGCTGGCGCCGACCACTCCCCGGTTCGCCGCCCTGTGTTTCCTGGTCGTGGCTGCCTTCTTGCTCACCGGCAAGGTCTGGTCGCAGCAGTTCGTCCTCTGGCTGATCCCGCTGTTGATTCTGGCGCGGCCCAAGTGGGGCGCTTTCTTGGTATGGCAGGGCGCAGAGTTGGGCTATTTCTTGGCCTTCTACGGCAAAATGCTCGCCGTATCCACTGAGGACCAACGTGGGATCAGCGAAGGCTGGTTCGTGCTTGCCGCCGCCGCCCGGTGGCTGGCAGTGGCATGGCTGTGTGTGCTCGTGGTGCGGGAAGTCCTTCAGCCGCAACGGGACGTGGTGCGTACGACGTCGATGATGAGGGGAGACCCCGAGCCGGGAATCGATCCAGACGCGGGGTTGTTGAAACCCACATTCAAACCCAAGGCGACCGCGAGCTGATCGGGTTAAGCCTCCGGGGGTGAACCGATATTGTGCTGTCGCGCCCACTTCAAGAGTTCGGCTTCGGCCTCGTCGCGGTCCAATGGGCCTCGCTCCAACCGCAGTTCCTTAAGGTGTTTCCAGGCCTGGCCGACCTCGGGGCCAGGCTGCAAGCCAAGCAATTGCATGATCGCGTTTCCGTCCAGGTCCGGGCGCACTGCCCGTAGGTCCTCTTCGGACTGAATACGCGCGATGCGTTGCTCAAAGGCGTCATAGTCGGCTGCCAGCCGAGCCGACTTACGCCGGTTGCGGGTCGTGCAATCGGACCGCACCAGCTTATGTAGGCGTTCCAGCTCATCTCCGGCGTCGGTGACATAGCGGCGCACAGCCGAATCGGTCCATCCAGATTCGCCATAGCCATAGAAGCGCAGGTGCAAGAAGATCAGCTGGGAGATCGAGGCGATGTCGTGCTTGGGGAATCGCAACGCGCGCAGTCGCTTGCGAGCCATGCGCGCCCCCACGACCTCATGGTGGTGGAACGTCACTCGGCCAGATTCGGCCGTTCCCTTGGTGTCGGGCTTACCAATGTCGTGCAAAAGCGCCGCGATGCGCAAAATGACATCGGGCTGACCCTCTTCGTGCGCAAGGACATTGCGCACCACTTGCAAAGTGTGCTCGTAGACGTCCTTGTGTTGGGCGTGTTCGTCAATGGACATGCGCATGCGCGGCAGCTCGGGCAAGAAGTAGTCAGCAAGTCCACAGTCGACCAAAAGCCGGAGGCCGACGACGGGATCTGGAGCCCCCATGAGCTTCACAAACTCATCTCGAATCCGCTCGGCCGTAATGCGTCGCAGTTCCCCCGCCAAGTCGGTCATCGCCTGTTTGACATCAGGGTCGACATCGAAACCCAGCTGCGCCGCGAAGCGAGCGGCTCGCAGCATCCGCAATGGATCATCCAAGAACGAACTCTGCGGTGAACCAGGGGTACGGATGGTGCGCTGGGCTAGGTCGCTCACCCCGCCATAGGGGTCGCAAAACTCGGTACCGCCCTGGCCCAACCGAACGGCCATAGCGTTGATGGTGAAGTCACGCCGGACCAGATCCTCCTCCAGCGAATCGCCGAAGGCCACCTGCGGGTTGCGACTGAGGCGGTCATAGTTGTCAGCCCGGAAGGTCGTCACCTCGACCTGATGGCCGGCGAACATCGCCCCGATCGTCCCGAATTCGGCCCCAGTCGTCCACACTGTGGTCCCGTGCTCTTGCAACAGACGCGTCGTATCCTGTGGACGGGCATCAGTCGTAAAATCCAGGTCTGTACATGAGCGACGCAAAATGGCGTCGCGGACGGGCCCACCCACCAAATACAACCGATATCCGGCAGAGTGGAACACCCTCCCGAGTTCTTCGGCCACGGGCGGGACAGCAATTTGGTTTCCGCTACGGTCAGACATCGATCCGCAAGCTTACACAGGCCGCCGAGCGCACGCTCAACCGCGAGACAATCAGGCGGCGAACGTCTCTATGGTGAAAGAAACGACTCATGGCTGATCACGGCAACAGCGCGGGTCCCCACGGCTGGGGCCAGTTCCAGGGCGACGAGCCCCCACGGAACCGTGCAAACCCGCACGACTCGAGCCCTGGCAGCCTCCCACCTCGCCGGGGACAACCAGGCTACGGCGGCTACGGTGGCTCCTACTCGCACCATCACCCGCCCCCCCACAACCGGCAGCCACCGAACGACCCCAGAGGCGGGCCACACCACCAAGACCAACAATTTCAGCCATACGGATCTCAGCAGCAGGGGCCAACCCCGCAGGCACCCGTCCCGCCCGAGCCTGGAGTTCCCACCTCCGCCCCAGCCAGCGGCGCTGAGTCAGTCGACCCCGCCCAGGGCCCGCCGCGCAAGAGCGTGGCCCGTTCGAGCCTGATCATGGCGGCCGGTTCACTCGTTAGTCGCATGACCGGTTTCGGCCGCACTGTCGTCATCGGCGCCGCGCTCGGCGCGACATTGCTGGGAAACTCCTACACCACCGCCCAGTACTTCCCACAAATGATCTTCGAGCTGGTCATGGGCGGCATTCTGACCTCGGTGATCGTCCCCTTGCTCGTGCGAGCCAAGAAAAACGACCCCGATGGCGGCTGGGCCTTCACCCAACGACTTCTCACTTTGGCGTTCTGCCTGCTGGCCACAGCGACCCTCCTGGTGACCCTCGGCGCCCCCTTGCTGGCCGCACTCATGGCTTCCGAAGGCAACCGCTCCTTGGTCACGCAGCTGTCCTATCTCATGCTGCCCGCGATCCTGTTCTACGGACTAGCCGCGCTGCTGGGCGGCGTCCTCAATTCCCGGGAACGCTTCGGCGCTCCCATGTGGGTGCCCATCATCAACAACCTGGTGGTCATCGGCGTCGGTATCGCCTTCTTCATCCTCTATACCCGCAACCAGCCCATCGCCGAGGACGGCGAACGGATCGGGTTCACCCTTGAGGCCATCACTCCGGGAATGATCTGGCTGCTCGGTGCCGGAACCACCGCCGGAATCGTGCTGCAAGTGCTGGCGCTGTGGCCCGCCTTGCGACGGGCGGGGTTTCGCTGGAAGTGGCGTTTCGACTTCCGCGCCGGGCTCGACCTAAGCCAGATCGGCACCCTCGCCGCGTGGACGCTCGTCTTCGTCGCGTTCAACCAAATCGCCGTCATCGCCGTGCTGCGCATCGCCAACGCCGCCTCCGACACCACCGACGGGTTCGTGCCCGGGGCGCTGGTCTACAACAACGCCTATCTGATGATGATGATGGCCCATGGAATCGTTGCCGTCTCGGTGATCACCGCGCTGATGCCGCGCATGGCATCGGCCGCCGACGACAAACGGTTCGCGGAAGTCGCCGCTCACATGTCCTCCGGAGCGCGAATGGCGGGCCTACTTCTGGTGCCGATCGCCGGGGCGTTCATCTTCCTGAGCGTGCCCATCTCCCAGGCGATATTCCAATGGGGTTCCTATACCGAGACCGCCGCGCTAGCCACGGCGAACGCCCTGTTGGTCGTGGGCCTGATCTTGATCCCGTTCTCACTGAGCCAACTGCAGATCTATGCGTTCTACGCACTGACCGACACCAAGACGGTAGCGTTGATAACGATTCCCGTCGTAGCCATCCGCATCGGCGGATATCTCCTATCGTTCGGGATACTTCCGGCGCAATGGGTGGTCGTGGGGCTGATCGTCTCCAACGGAGCTTCCTACGTGGCCTCGTTCGGGTTGTCATTGATGCTCTTGCGGCTCCGCCTAGGGCTGCTTGGAATGCGACATGTGGCAACGGGTTTGCTGGCCATGGCCACAGCCGCGGCCGTCGCCGGGGCCGCGGTCTACCTTTTGTGGATGGCGTTGCCGGACTTCTCGGGCAGCAAAGGCGGTCAGATCGGCATTGCCATGCTCTTGGGCACCATGTTCATCGTCCTCTACGCACTGTTGTGCTATCTTTTGCGGCTTCCGGAGGCCAGGAAGGTTTCGGCCTCAGTGCGCGCAAAGCTGGGTCGGTAGGCCAGCTACCATTCAGATGAGCCCTGTTAGATGACACCGTCTATCGGCCATCGCCATCACGCTCGATTGAAGGCGTTTGCTCAATCGGTGCCGCCGCCGATACCGTTGCCATACTCATAGCGAACACGAACGCCGACTGCACCCACGCCCGGCGCAGAGCAACCGCGATGACGACGACACGACGCCGCGCGATGAGTCTTGATCCCCGAAAAGGAGGGACCACACGATGACCGACGTAGATGTCCCATCCACTGGCGACCTTCTGGCCGACCGTTACCGCCTCGACGAACCGGTCAACGTCGACACCGACGGGCGAGAAGTCTGGCGCGGACTCGACGTCCTGCTTAACCGCAAGGTGGCCGTCGTCATCAACACGCCCGGTGGTTCGGAGGCCGCACCGATGATGGAGGCGGCCGTGGCCACCTCACGCATCGGACACGCCTCATTGGTCGACGTCTACGACGCGGTCGATGAAGGTCGGTTGGCCTATGTGGTGCGCGAATGGGTCGAGGGACAATCGCTGCGCGAAATCCTGGAACACGGCCCGCTGGACGGGCAACAGGCGCGCGACATTCTCTCTAGCGTGGCCGGGGCCGTGGCCGCCGTGCATGCCCAAGGCATCTCTCACAGCAACATTCACCCGGGAACGATTCTGTTCTCCGAGGACGACCGCGTCATGGTCACCGAGCCGCGCTCGAAGCGCGCCGGGGAGAAGGCCGACGACGTGCGTGCCATTGGCGCGACCCTCTATGCCTGTGTGACTGGGCAGTGGCCGCACAACGTGCCCGGTTCCGAAGGACTACCGGTAGCCGATCCCGACGAGTCGACCGGCGAGGTACGGCCGCCCAAGCAGTTGCGGTCGGGTTTGCCGCAAGGGCTGAATTCGCTGGTCATGAGCCTTCTAGCTGCCGAGCCATACCCCAGCACCGCCTCTGAGCTGGCCGCGGAGTTGCGTAAAGACGCCAACCAGTTGGCCGCGGACACGACCTTTCACAGTGCCGCGCACGACACCGTCGCCGCAGGTGGTTCGGTCGCGCTCGACGCCACTAGCCCCGATCTGCCCCCGCAACGCACCGATACTGCGGAGTCTCTCCTCATTGCCGAGGGCAAGCCGGGCGAGAAACGCCAGGAGGACGCCCCGGCCGGGATGCGCCGGCTGGCGATGGTCGCCGCCGCGATCGCTGGAGTCGCCCTCGTGGGCGTGCTTGCCAGCGCCGTCATCACGCAAGGCGGTGGGGCCGACCCCGATAATGCCGGGTTGGTCGGTACCGACGATGACGATGGGGAGTCCGAGGAGGAGGAGCAGACCTCCGTGCCCGAACGGCTAGAGCTGGACGCGGCGCAGATTCGCATTGTGGATCCGCCTGATTCCAGCCGTTCGGAGTTGCAGGGCACCGAATTTCTTATCGACAATGATTCGTCGACGGGCTGGTCTACCCAGACGTATTACAATCACGCCAATTTCGGGAACTTGAAGCCAGGCATGGGCATTTTGATGGATTTGCGCTCTGAGCAGGAGATCGCCTCGGTGCGGCTGCACATGACCGAGCCTGGGGCGACTGTGGGTTTGCGGGCCGGGGATGTCGATCCGGGCAGTTCGGAGTCGGGCGATCAGCAGATCGCCGACAATTACACCGAGGTGGTCGCGCCCATCGCGAACGTTGATGCGAACCTGGAACTGACCTTGGAGGAGTCCGTTACCACCCAGTACTTGATGGTGTGGATCACGGAGCTTCCACCGGTTTCAGGAGGATATAAACTGACGGTGAGTGATATCAACGTGTACGTGCGATAGGACGTTGACTCCGAATATGCCCAAGCCCACCCCTAACTGGACCAGCGACGACTCTGGCGAGCCCACTGACGCGGAGTTGTTGCGGCGTCATGTCGACGGTGATTCTGAGGCCTTTGGCATTTTGTTCTCTCGTCACCGCACTCGGCTGTGGGCGGTCGCCGTTCGTACTATTGGCGATGGCGAGGAAGCCGCCGACGCGCTCCAGGACGCCATGGTCAAGGCGTATAGGGCCGCCTCGTCGTTTCGCGGGAAGTCAGCGGTGACCACCTGGCTGCATCGTATTGTGGTCAACGCGTGCTTGGACCGGTTGCGGCGCAATGCCGCCCGGCCTGCCGACGCTTTGCCCGAACACTTTGACATTCCTGATTCCCGCCCGACTCCGGCCGACTCGACGACTCATATGGTGGTGCGTGAGGCGCTGGCGACGTTGCCGTTTGATCAACGGGCGGTCTTGGTTTATATCGACATGCTTGGATATTCTGTCGCTGATACCGCCCAGATATTGCAGGTCCGCGCCGGGACGGTCAAATCACGAGCCGCCCGCGCGCGCAAGCGCCTTGCGTCACAGTTGGCAGAGCTGGGGAACCGGGAAGGGTTCTCGCGCGTCTCACCTACAGATGATGCCGCTTTGGGCGCGCCCAGAACCGGGCAGACGGACACCGAGAACGGCGCCGCCGGGCCTCCAGGTGAGGTCGCCAGCGGCACAAGCGAGGTGCGGAAGGAGGGGAAGCGACCGTGAAACCTAACGAAGATCACCCAGCGCCCCGCCGTATGTCCTCACACCAGGTTGCGCAAATGTTGAGTGCGGCCTCGTCGGATTACGAGGAGTTGCCGCAGTCTCTCGAGCGCAGACTCGACACAGTGCTGGCCAACTTGCCTTCGGCAGAAACCCTTCACTCCGAGCGCCCTTCCTTGGCTCGCAGCTGGACCCGTCGCTTCCAGATTCCACGTTTCCGCTACGCGTTGGCTTCGGCCGCGACCGCTGTCGTCGTGACCGTGGGCGGCGTTTGGGTCGCCTCGCAGATCACTCAAACCGGCGATGTGGGCGATGAGCCGCCGACTATCGCCGGAGAGAGCCCGACCGATACCGAGGCGGGCACGCTGGATGAATCCGATGACGACATGGGCGCGTTCAGCGATCCCGAGGATGGGGTGTGGGATGGGCAGGAAGAGACCGAGACCCGTCCGTTGCCACCGTCTGAGTCGGCCTTGGAGACGCACACCTCTGGTGAGAACTACTCGCCCGAGGATGATCTCGCGGCCGCACTGCGCGACCTGGTGGACGTTGACGAACCGGCGAACGTGCCCGATGACCTTCGTGGCCTCTACACCAACGGCGACGAATGGGAACGCTGCCAGAGCGCTATCTTGCGCCACTACGACGCCATTCCGATCATGGCCGACTTCGCCCAGTTTGAAGACCAGCCCGCCGTGTTGGTCGCGCTGGTGGGCGAGTCGGGCGATTCGGTAGCCGTTTTGGGTCCTAACTGCGGTTTCCCCGATGTCGACGAGCTATTTTTGCAGCGGACACCTTAAGTTCCCTCCTAGACGCATGCGTACGCATGCCCCAGTCCGGACCTCTCGAAACATGTGTTTCATAGGGTGGGAAAGGTGCTCGGGCCCACACGCTGTGACCAGATACGGCCGCTCCTGGTGTCGTTGAGGGAATGTTTGCTCTTTACGATGGCGTTGAAGGTGTCGTGACGTGCGTAAGCAACGTGACACACCCCGAGACAATGCGCGTTAGGAGCGAGGCGAAGTGAACGACGTACGCAAGGTCATCATCATCGGGTCGGGGCCGGCTGGCTATACCGCCGCCCTGTACACGGCCCGAGCTGACCTCAAGCCACTGGTTTTCGAAGGTTCCCAGTTCGGTGGGGCTTTGATGACCACCACTGATGTGGAAAACTTCCCCGGCTTCCCTGACGGCATCATGGGCCCTGACCTCATGGACAACATGCGCAAGCAGTCCGAGCGGTTCGGTGCCGAGCTTGTCTCCGAGGATGTGACTCGGGTTGATCTCAAGGGCGACATCAAGCGCGTCTGGGTCGGCGAAACCGAGTACCAGGCTCACGCGGTGATTCTAGTCACGGGGTCGGCTTGGCGTCCTCTGGGAGTGCCCGGTGAACAGGAACTGCTCGGCCGTGGAGTCTCCTCTTGCGCGACCTGTGACGGTTTCTTCTTCAAGGGTCAAAACATCGCCGTGGTCGGTGGTGGTGACTCCGCGATGGAAGAGGCCACGTTCCTCACCAAGTTTGCCGATCAGGTGACAATCCTGCATCGCCGCGAAGAGTTCCGCGCCTCGAAGATCATGGCCGACCGCGCCTTGGAGAACCCGAAGATCAAGGTGGAGTGGAACACCGTGGTCGAAAAGGTCGAAGGTGACAACAAGGTCGAATCGTTGTTGGTCCAAGACACCAAGACTGGGCAACAACGCAAGCTGGACGTCACCGGGCTGTTCATCGCCATTGGTCACGACCCCCGTTCGGAGCTGTTCCGCGATCAGGTCGACACCGACGAAGATGGCTATGTGCTCGTTTCCGCGCCCAGCACTCGTACCAGCCTGCCGGGCGTTTTCGCCGCTGGCGACCTGGTAGATCACCAGTATCGCCAGGCCATCACGGCAGCCGGCACTGGTTGCTCCGCAGCGCTCGACGCCGAACGTTACGTCGCCGACCTGGGATTGTAACGACCATCAGGCCGCTGGAGCCTCGGCGACACCTCGGTTGCGCACTGCCGCTGAGGCGCAGATGAGCTCGGGGCCACCTCATGTGGTCCACAGATGGCCGCATCGAGGCTAAAGACTTCCGTTGATACGCGGTGTATCGACGAAACACCGATGGGGAGAGCGTTAGTCAGACTTCCCGGCGGCGCTCGCGTCGCCCAGGGCAGTCGAACCGATCGACTCTCACCCTCAACCAGACACATCTAGTAGGAGGAGCGCGATGAGCGCAATCGCAGACGTAACCGATGCCAACTTCGAGACCGAGGTTTTGGGCTCCGATGTGCCGGTGCTAGTGGACTTTTGGGCCGACTGGTGCGGGCCGTGCAAGAAGGTCGCCCCCGTGCTCACCGAGCTCGCGAGCGAGCTGGGCGACAAGGTCGCCATCCGCAAGCTGGACATCGACGCCAACCCCGAAATGGTTCGCAAGTACCAGGTGATGAGCGTGCCGACCATGATCCTGTTCAAGAACGGTGAACCGGCCGACCAAATCGTGGGTGCGCAGCCAAAGGCCGCCATCAAGGCCGTGCTGGAGAAGTAAGACTTCGGCATAGAGGTGGGCCGCAACGTGTGAAACGTTGCGGCCCACCTCTATGTCACAGTCATGGGCGTTGGCCGTTGAGTCACCGGAGGCCTTCCCGGCTATCAGCGCGAACGCACTTCTTCGAGCAGCGCGTGCAGGAAGCTATCGATGTTCTCCATCTCGAGGTCGATCTCCGGCTCACTCACGGCGCTGCCCGCACTACGTTCGCTACCGCTCTTGAGCTCCAACCGCAAACGCGGGTAGTGCCGGTCAGGGCATACCGTCTTAAAGCCGACGGAACGACAGAAATCTGCGGGGATGAGGCAGGCGTCGGGTTCTCCTTTGGCGTCGGCGAAGGCCTCAATGGCGCGGATGCCACGGCGATTCAGATCCTGCGCCACTGTCTGCACGAGGGCTCGGCCAATCCCTTTGCCTCGGTACAGGGGGCTTACGTGTGCCGTCATCAATAGGGCCGCGTCGGCAGAGGCCGGACCCGAAGGGAATTCCTTGGCACGGGGCACCACACTAGGCGAGGCATACACGACATAACCTGCCACGGTCTTGTCGTCGTAGGCGATCCGGCCACAGCTACCCCACTCCAGCAGCGTGTGAGACAGCCACGCTTCCTTCTCCAAACCGGGATCACCGATGCTTTCGGCCGTATCGGCACACCGAGGAGACAACTCCCAGAAGACGCAACTACGGCAGCGCTTGGGGAGCGCGTCCAAAGTGTCCAGATTGAGACTCACCATCTCCGAATGCATCACTCCAGATTACGTTGATCAGCTCACAAGTGGGGGTCAACACGCGCCATTTCTTTTGCCGCAGGCGTGGGTCATATTTCCGACATTGACAAATACCCAACCACGAATAAAGGCAGGCCCTCATGAGTAAAGAAAGGCGAGAAATGCCCGTTGCCTACGCTCCCACCGATCAACGCCGCGGGGGCCACATAATCGCAGAAAGTCTAATTTCGGGCCCGCTCGGAGCGGAACTTTGACCTCAAATCCGGTCGACGTGATTGACGTCGACACGTAAGGTAACGGGCACATCTGGCGCGTACAGTTAAGCGAAGTTGCCAGCATGAGCAGGCATATCTACCGCGACCGTGGTCAAAATGCGCACCCAAGCACCGACGCCACCAGCTCACGGCCGCATCCTGGATGGGAGGGAAGACGCGTGTCCGGCACAACTCTCGATGATTTCACCGGTCGATACGCACAGCGTATTCACGGCATGGCCCAGTCCGAGATCCGCGCGCTTTTCTCTGTCGCATCCCGCCCCGAGGTTGTCTCGCTCGCAGGCGGTAATCCCTACACCGCGGCACTGCCCATGGACGAGCTCAGCTCCATGTTCCACGATCTGTTGCACACCAGCGGGCCCCAGTCACTGATGTATTGCCCCGGCCAGGGAAACCCCCGGCTGCGAGAACTCCTCAGCGAGCTGATGTCTGAATCCGGAATCGACTCCTCCCCCGACGACATCACCATCACCACTGGGGCCCAGCAAGGCCTCGACCTCATTGCCCGTGTGTTCCTCGACCCTGGCGACATTGTGCTTGCCGAAGGGCCGACCTACGTGGGTGCGCTCGGCGTCTTCCAAGCCGCTCAGGCGGATGTTCGACACCTTCCCATGGACGAGGACGGCCTGCTCCCCGATGCCCTGCGAGAGACGCTCGCCCAGTTGGACCGCCTGGGCCGCAGCGCCAAATTTCTCTACCTGGTCCCCACTTATCAAAACCCGGCCGGGGTGACACTGAGCGAAGAACGTCGCGACGAAGTCGTGGCCATTTGCCACGACCATGGGTTGCTGATCGTCGAGGACGACCCGTACTCTCAGCTGACGTTCGACTCCACCGATCCGACTTGCTCTCCCGCTGTGGAGCCACTGACGCCCGCTAGCGGCACGGCGCGGCCACCCGCTCCCCTGCGCGCCCGCACTGACTGGGGCATCATCTACGTGGGAACCCTGTCGAAGATCTTCGCCGCTGGCCTTCGGCTCGGTTGGGTGCTGGCTCCCCCAGCCGTGCGCGACAAACTCGTACTCGCCGCCGAAGCCTCCATCCTGTGCCCCTCCGCGTTCACACAAGAGGCCGCCGTCCGATTCTTCACCACGATGGCCTGGCGCGAACAGATCAAGTCCTTTATCGCCATCTACCAAGAGCGGCGTGACACGCTACTGAATTCACTCTCAGCCCACATGGACCAAGGAGTCACCTGGACCAAGCCAGGAGGCGGCATGTTCGTATGGGCGCAGTTGCCCGAGGGGCTCAACTCCAAGACGATGCTGCCGCGCGCGCTTAACGAACGGGTCGCCTACGTGCCGGGAACCGGATTCTTCGCAGACGGGGGCGGGCAGGCTCAGATGCGGCTCAATTTCTCATTCCCCTCTGCGGAGGAAATTCAGGAGGGCGTGCGGCGCTTGGCCGGAGTCATCTCCGAAGAAATGGCCTTGCGTGCCTCCTTCGACCGCTAGTTGCTCCGGTGTCCTCCTCAGCGTTTGTTGGAGGCGCCGTAGCATCTAAGAGTCGGGACCGGTCGTGGTCGTGAAAAGATGCCCAGAGATGATCAACGGTCGCCCGGGGCTATCAATCGCTCCCTGAGCCAGTTTGGGCCCAATGAGTCGGCTCTTGCCACCAGTTCGATGGCATCACGCGGTAGGCCAACCAGGGACGGCACGTGCCCATTGAATTCGCATGAGTGGCTTGGAGACGGTAGTCTCCTCACCGGGTACGTCGCGGTAGGGCGACGTCTCCCACGGTTGCGCCCAGACGGGAACAACCCGGTATCGATAGCGATGTAAAGGTGGTCAGTTCCGTGAGCGACGCAGCAGCCACGACCGAAACCGACGCACTCGACGTCATGGTCATCGCGGGCGGAATGTCATACGAGCGCGATATCTCCATGCGCTCGGGCCAACGCATTGCCTCGGCCCTGCAACGGCGCGGAGTCTCGTGCGAACTGCATGACCTAGACAAGTCACTCTTGCACTCCATCCGCACCAACCCGCCCCAAGTGCTCTTTCCCGCCCTTCACGGTGCGGCGGGGGAAGATGGCTCGCTGCGGAAGATCCTCGAATTGCTCGACGTTCCATTCGTTGGGGCGACAGCCTCTGGTTCACGCCGCGCCTGGAACAAGGATTCGGCCAAAGACCTTCTGCGCCAAGCTAACTTGCCCACCCCCGACTGGATGGTGCTCTCGCAAACCGCGTTTTCCGACTATGGGGCCGCCGACCTTCTCGATAGCATTGTGGAGCGTTTCGGGCTGCCGCTAGCGGTGAAGCCCACCGCTGGTGGCTCCGGCCTTGGGGTGCACGTGGTCGAGAATGAAAGCGATTTTCCCGGTGCCATGATGGGTTGCTTCGCCTACGGAGACAAGGCGCTTTTGGAAAAGTACGTAGCCGGACGCGATATCGCCGTAGCCGTAGTCGACTTGGGTGAAGGGCCCGAAGCGCTACCGGCGGTGGAAATCGCTCCGCTGAGCGGAGTGTACGACTTCGTGGCTCGCTATAACGCCGGAGCTACCCGCTGGCATGTTCCCGCCCGCCTAGACAAGGCGCTCTCGCAGCAGGTGGCCGAACTGGCCATCGCCGCCCATGACGTGCTTGGGCTCCGCGATCTTTCCCGAGTGGACATGATGGTTTCCGACGATGGCCAGGTGCGGATTCTGGAAGTGAATGTTGCCCCCGGCATGACGGATACGTCCCTGTGGCCGATGGGCGTGGAGGCGGCGCAACGAGACTTTGCCGATGTGCTCGTGGCCTTGATCGAACAGGCGAAGCGGCGGCGGAGCTAGCCGTCGATCACCAGCTATGGCGAATCAGCCTATCGAAGTATGACGGAATGTTTCACGTGAAACGTCGATGCGCAATTCACGTTGCCGCGACCGCGTTGTGTGAGTTCCCGGAAGTTTCCCCCAAACCTTCCGGGAATCGGCTCTCCGCGCCCCGTTGTCTCAGCGAAAGAATCGGCGGGCGGTTAACAGCAAGCGGCGTGAGACGACGCCGTTCGGGCCCACACCGAAGTTCTCTTCGCTGGCAAGCCCGCCGCATTCACCTCGGCGGCCCCTAGTGGCGGCGCTAGAAATTACTCGTCACCCATCCACGCACTGATGTAGTCCAGATCGAGCTTCCACTGCGCTTCGTCCACTGGAGGCAGGATCTCGTCCCACATCGTCATGAAAGGTCCTCGCAATTGCAGGTATCCAGCCGGACGAGCCATGAACCACTGCTGGAGATGAGCAGAGCCGTCGCCCCAGCGCGTGATGTGGACTCGGGCGACGGAGTCGAGCGATCGAATCGCGCGCTCGAGCCGAACGGTGAGGACTCCTAGCTCCGCCGCGTGCATTGTCGACAGATCACCGATATCGAGGTGGGCTCGCGGTTCGAGGATCATGACAATTGGCAGGCCGCTGGGCTTGGGTGGGGTCTTCACCCGCCAACGTTCGTTTGCCCATAGGTACTCGGAGTCCGGAGTATGGCAGGCAGTGCAGTTGACGGAGTCTTCCCCTTTGCGGGGAGGTTCAATGTCGACCGGGTCGGCGATCTTCTTGATCCGCAGTTTGCCTTCAAACGGAAAAGCTGGCCACGTCACGAATTCCGGAAGGTCGTCAGAGGTGGCGGGATGTTTCTTAGGGGAGGTATTGGGTTCATCATTAGACGCTGTCACGTTCGGACAGTATCGCATCGACATGCCCTGCACCAGAGGCAGGTCGTCCAACTATTTTTCGGTGCAAGCAACGCTTCGTCCGAGGCCGAAAACGCTGCCCGAGCCGTGCTTTCACACTCCAGCAGGCCCGACTGAGCTAGGTTCGCGCTCGGGCATGTTTCACGTGAAACATGCCCGTCTCATACAACGCTTGTTGTGGACGTGATCATCCATTGCCCCCATCCAAAAGGTCCCAAGGCCACTCGACGTTGGGGCTGGTGGCATTCGTCCGAACGGACCCATTTTCCCCACCGCGCGAGATAGGCGCGGCCACCGGCTCACTCACCGGGAATTGATTTGCGATAGTTCGTATATTCATGCATGATATGAGGCGTGCATTCAACAGTGACTGACGGAGCCCCCGGAAGCACGGTGCCCCATGCACGGGCACCCAAATCCGGGCCCTCCGTATACGGAACCATAGACAGCCCAGCGGGCTTTCCCGCCACGACTGCTGTTCTTGTGGACCCGCCGGTCACCGCCGCGCTCGTTGATGAACTTAGCGACCTCTGGGTACGAGTCACCAACGCCGGCGGTTCCGTCGGTTTCGTCCCGCCAGTGGATCTCGACCGCGTGCGACCGCACACCGTCTCCATCCTCACCCGCGTCATCGACCAGACCGATACACTCGTGGCTCTGCGCGAAGTGCCGGTCTCTGACCACGAGTCAGCTGGTTCAGATTCCTTGCTCGCGACCGAACAGAAAGGAGACGCCCCGATTGTCGCTTGGTGTGTACTCACCGCCAACGACAGTCCGCCGCGTCGAGGTTGGCGAACGGTTCGCCATGTTCAGGTTGACCCCGCCCGGCAAGGACAGGGGCTCGGTTCCCGGCTGCTTGCCGCCGTTGACCTAGTCGCGAAGGATCACCTTGGGCTGACTGCCCTCACGTTGAATACCCGTTCTGGCACGGGTGCGGATGCTTTCTATCGGCGCGAAGGCTACCGCGAGGTCGGGCGACTCCCGCGGGCCGTGCGCATCTCGGATGATGATTACCGAGACGACATCATCATGTGGAAAGAGATGGGCTGAGGATTCGACGGCGTTTTTCTGGCCCCTGCTGGCCATACATTGCCAACGTTGACCGCGCGCTGATGGCGGGCAGCTGACCTTTTCTGACATTAGCCAGCTGGGCGAAGTTGACTCGGCACTTAATCTCATAAAGTGGGGGCGGGATGTTTCACGTGAAACATCCCGCCCCCACTTTATGTCGCCCCTGGGCCTGTAGATCTGGGCCCAGGCGAGTACTGCAAGCTAAGAAGTTGAGTCTTCGATCTTCAGCTGTTCGACAATGCGGTCCAAGTCGGATAGTGATCCAAACTCGATCACGATCTTGCCCTTTTTGCGCCCCCAGCTGACATTCACCTTGGTCTCGAAATGGTCTGAAAGTCGCTCCTTGAGCTCTTCCAGCCCAGGAGCTTCCATGCGGCTGGTGATCGAGGCTTTCTTGCCAGCCTTCGCCGCCTTCGTTTCCTCGGCCGACAGGTCCGGCTTTTCTTGCAACCGACAGGCCATAATGAGCTCTTCAGTGCTTCGCACCGACAAGCCCTCGCTGATGATGCGCTCGGCGATGTGCTCTTGGTCCCCGTTGCTCTCCAGGCCCAAGAGGGCTCGAGCGTGTCCGGCGGTGATGACCCCGGCCGCAACCTTGGTCTGCACCGTGGGAGGAAGGCTCAAGAGGCGAATCGTATTAGAAATCTGCGGACGGGATCGGCCGATACGTTTCGCCAGCTGCTCTTGCGTCACGCCGAACTCGTCGAGCAATTGCTTATAGGCCGCGCCCTCTTCGAGCGGGTTCAGTTGCACCCGGTGGATGTTCTCCAGAAGTGCTTCGCGCAGCATTTCGTCATCGGTCGTCTGCCGAACGATGGCGGGGACGGCTTCCCAGCCCAACATGGTGGCGGCCCGAAGGCGCCGCTCTCCCATGACCAATTCGAAGGCGGTCAGTTCCGGATCAGCGGCCAACTCGGCAGATGTACGTTCCCTTACCCCGATCGGTTGCAGCATCCCAACTTCCTGCAGGGACGTCTGCAACTCCTCCAAGCTCTCGTCGTCAAAGATCTGCCTGGGCTGCTTCGGATTGGCCGTAATCGAGGTGATCTCGATCAGCTGGAAACGCGCCCCCGGCACCGGACGAGGCCCGTCATTTTCTGTCTGGGCGGTCGATGTTTCACGTGAAACATCGACCGCAGCGACTGGCTCGTCGTCGTCCGAGTGACTGACGGCGGGAGCCTCCGGCTCCACCGCCGGTGCGGAGATCGACTCTTCGGTTGGCTGTCGCTCCTTCACTGCCGTCGCACTATCGGTCAGGCCCGAGGGGATGAGTGCGCCCAACCCACGCCCCAGTCCCCCACGTTTCGGTGTCGTCGCCATCTCGTCCCTAACTCCGCATCTGTGCACCGCGCTGCGCGATTTCCTCGGCAGCTTCGAAATAGCTACTTGCTCCCCGCGAGCCAGGGTCATACGTCATTACTGACTGCCCATACCCTGGGGCCTCCGAGACTCGGACGCTGCGCGGCACCACCGCGTTCAACACCGTGTCTTGGAAGTGCCCGCGCACTTCCTGCTCCACCTGGTCGGCTAGCTTGGTTCGCTTGTCGTACATGGTGAGCAAAATCGTCGACACACGCAACTTGGCGTTGAGGTGACCCTTGACCAACTCGATATTTCGAAGCAGCTGTCCGAGCCCCTCGAGCGCGTAGTATTCGCATTGGATCGGAATCAAGATCTCTTCGGCCGCCACCAAGGCGTTCACGGTCAAGAGGCCTAGTGACGGCGGACAGTCAATAAAGATGTAGTCCAGCTCTTCTGGGTACGAGGCGATGGCGTTCTTTAGCCGCGCCTCGCGTGCCACCACGTTCACCAACTCAACCTCGGAACCGGCCAAGTCGATCGTCGCTGGGACGCACACCAGGTTTGGAATGCCCTCGACCGGGTGCGTCACCTCCTGCATGGGGGTTTGGTCGATGATGGCTTCATAGACGCTCGGCGTGCCCGTGCTGTGGTCGACGCTCAAGCCAGTCGAGGCATTGCCTTGCGGGTCAAGGTCGATGACCATGACTCGGTTTCCATGCAGCGCTAGGGAGACCGCCAAGTTGACAGCACTAGTGGTCTTCCCGACTCCGCCCTTTTGGTTGGCCACAGCGATGACTCGCCGCTTCGTCGGGCGCGGCATCAACGTCCGCCCGGCCGGGTTCAGCACGCGCACTGCTCGCTGAGCTTCGCGTGCCAACGGCAGATCGTCATCGACGACCGCATAACCCGAGCCTTGACTGGCTGAATCGCTAGCCTTAGCCCCATTGGACTGTGCCCGTGCTTGCTTGCCGTTGCCGCGCTGCCGGCCTGGCGTGCCTGCCTGCTGACTGCTGGCTGACTGGTTCCTCATCCCGTTGTTGTCCCTCCCTGGCTCGTCGCCACTGTGGCGACTGGTCCTCTGGCGGTAGGGGACATTGCCAGTACCCGATGTGGAGCTGGTCGACTCGGCTGGTCCCCCGCCATGAAATTCTGACTGAGAGTGGGCTGGGGGTTGGGGTTCTTGCTCCGCGTGCCGGTCAGATTCTGCCAGCTCTGGGCTGCCGTGGTGGACGGCTTCATCGAGCACATTGCGGATTCGGCGTTCGGCGGAGACTTCTCCGAGGCGGGGAGGCGACTTATCGTCTTTGGAACTCATGGGGCGAGCATCCCGTTCCTGAGTAGGGTGATCACGAGTCGGGTGGTGTCGACCGGAATACCGGCCTTCATAAGGGCTGGGGGTGCGCGTACTCACCTCGCCAGATTACGGCCTCAATGTTTCACGTGAAACATCGGCCCGTCTCGGTGTCCTGCGAGCGAACGCCGAGAGCCTTTTCGGCCTCAGTTACGCTCAATTCCCGAGATATAGATAGCACATCGCGCCAGCCGCGGATTGGTCTGCGATTCACGCCCTTACCGGGCACCCTTGGCTAGCCTTCCTCTACGCTAGCCGGATTCAGCGGCCCTGTCAGGTTACTAGGAGCAAATCGACACTCCGGAGCCGAAAGCGGCCGGGTAGGCAGGGAAAGGAATCTTTCGCCGGTGCGATCGGCACATCACAACCCCCGACACGCCCAACAGAAACTCCGACAACGCCAACCCGACCGGTATCCTATTCATACAAACAAGGCGACGGCTTTTTATATGATTCATACATAGACGGTCATGGTGAGCCAAAATGGCAACAGAGCTTTCGGCAGCCCCGTGACCGTTAGAACGAGCTGGCGTTTCCAGTGGCTGGATGGTGGCGGGTGGGTGGGATTGGGGAGGGGAGGCCCGAAACCCTTCTGTCGAGCTGCCCCCGACCGCATCCCAGCCCTGCTTGCCTAAGCGTCCGTCCCAGACACCGCAACCGCCCCGGCCGCCGAGCAAAGATTCCGCCGAAACTAAAGCTCTCCCACCGGCGGGAGTCACCCGTCCACCAAACCCAACCTGCGAAACTAGAGTCGGCGCCTTCGCCTCAAGGCAACCCATTCCTTTGGGGCACAACAACCCTACGTTTCCGCAACTCACGCAAAGGCACTACTGCACTGGCCTAAGGCCCGCAGGCGGAAACTGCTAGCGCACTCGATCTATTCGCGCGACAGTCGTAACCTCATCGAGAATCGTCTCCCCGCACGTGAGGATCTCGATATCGCCACCACCGGCCTTACGCACGTTTCGCGCCTCCCGATTAGCTTCCTCAATCACGCTGCGGCCCTTGATGGCCAGCATCGTTCCCGGCTCAGCAAACGGACGTGACGACCCCTTTCGCACCAGCGGAAGGCACCACCGGGCCAGTTTCCCCAGCGGAGCCACCGCTCGAGACACCGCCACATCGGCCCTGCCTTGCGGAAAGACCTCTTCGGCTCGCGCCCGCACCACTTCGACGTTCGGAATTCCCAACGTCTGCACGACCTCCTCCAGGAAGGCCACTCGGCGCTGCATCGGTTCCACTAGCGTGACCCACAGATCGGGGCGAGCCAAAGCCAACGGAATCCCCGGAAGACCAGCGCCCGAGCCCACGTCGATGACGTCCGACTCCCGCTCGATCAGCTCCCCCACCACCGCGCAGTTGAGCACATGCCGATCCCACAACCGTGGCACTTCGCGCGGCCCCAACAAGCCGCGCGTCATCCCCTCAGTCGCCAGCAAACCCACGTAGTCCTCAACTTGCTGCATCCGTTCCATGGCCGCCGCCGAAGCCCGGTGCTCAGGCTGGGGTCGCCCACCGGCTTTCGCCGGCGCACCCGGAGTAGAAGCGGCCACACTGCCGCCAGCTGGTCCATCTCCAAAAACTGAGGCCAATGTTTCACGTGAAACATCCCGCAAAACACTGGCCTCGTCGTTCTTGGCGTCGAACATGTCGTTCTCGCCGTTAGTCATCGCAAATGATCTTTTCGTCCATAACCAGAATCGTGAGCCCACATCGCTATCCGCCCGCAGGCGAGAATGGCGATCTAGGCTGGCTTGACGACCACCCGGCGGTGCGGCTCCGCACCTTCGGATTCGCTTTCCACTCCGTCGGTCGCGTTGATCACGTCGTGCACGCATTTACGTTCGAAGGCACCCATGGGGTCCAACTTCACAACGCGATCCTGTTCGATCACCTTCGCTGCCGTCTTCTTAGCCAACTCCGCCAATTTCTTGCGGCGGTTGGCCCGGTAGCCGCCAATGTCGAGCATCAGCCGCGAATGCTCGCCGATCTTGCGGTACACCGCCAAACGCGCCAGCTCTTGCAGAGCCTCCAGGGTCTGGCCCTTCTGACCGACCAGTTTCTCCAGTCCATCGCCGACGATCTCGACTTGTGGGCGGTCGCCCACCACAAGCTCGTCAATGTCGCCATCGGAGTCGAGGACGTCCAGCAGGCCTTCCAAATAGTCCGCCGCGACCTCACTTTGGTCGAACAATTCATCTTCGGAGGTCACTTCGTCCTCCCGCACCGTTTGAGTCATGAGTTCCAGTCCTACTACGTTCGCCCTTGTCGCGCCCGGCATCGCCCAGGATTCTCATCACAGACGTCCGACCCTGGTCCGCCATGGCCAAACTCCACTGTTGAGCCAACTGGTCGAAACGGCATCCCGACACCTCGCCGAGATCAAGACTAGCCAAGTCGCGCTTTGGGACGTTTATCCCCATTGTTATATCTAGATTACCTACGGCATACCCGCCCTTGGCGAGCTGCTCCGGCAATCATCGACGTCAATCGTCAACGTGGCCACGGCGACATTCCAACCGCCGTGGCCACATCGCTAGTTCTTGTTCTTCTTGCCCGACTGCTTGGCACCGCTGACCTTCTTGGCCCGCGCGATGCGTTCAGCCCGACTCAGGTTCTTTCCGTTACTCGGCTTAGAACCCGCAGAGGCATCCCCGCTAGGCTTCTTGTTCGGCGGACGCTTCGGCTTCTGCCCCGGCTTGGGAGCTAGCGACTTACGGCGCTCCTCTTCCAAGCGTTGCTCTTCCTTCAACCGGAGGTCTTCCTTGCTGCCCGGCTTCGGAGGCTTGACCGGCTTGTTGTTCCCGTTCATCTTCGGCGGCGGATACTTCCGCAACACATATTGCTGTTGCGCCAGCGAGAACAAGTTGTTGATCACCCAGTAGATGACCACACCGATGGGGAAAATACCGCCGGAGAACAGCAGCAGGACGGGGATACCGTAGAGCATCAGCTTTTGCAGCATCCGCTGTTGAGGTTCCTGCGCCCAGCCGCTCTTGAGGATCATCTGCCGTGCGGTCAGATACGTCGTGACGATCATGATCGCCACCAGCACCGCCGCCACGATCTTCACCGTCGTGCCGCTGGCTTCCACGCTATCCAGCTTCTCGCTGCTTTCGAGGAACGAGGCCCAGAACGGGGCGCCGAACAGCTTGGAATCCAGGTAGCTATTCCAGTGTTCCGGAGTCCAGGTGTACAGAGTCTGTGGGTAGGTGCTCGTCTTGTCCGGGTCGACACGCCGCAGCACCCAGAACAGTCCCAGGAACACCGGCATCTGAATCAGGATCGGCAGACAACCCATGAGCGGGTTGGCCTTCTCTTCCCGATACAGCTTCATCGTCTCGCGCTGAAGGGTTTCCTTGTCGCCCTTATAGCGCTGCTGTAGTTCCTTGATCTGCGGCGCGAGAGTCTGCATCGCTCGCTGCGCCCGGATCTGTTTCATGAACAGCGGGAACATGATCACACGCAAGGTGATCACGAGGAAGACAATGGCGAGGACCCACACCCAAGTGGTAGCCCAAACCTCGGTTTCGGGGACGACTGTCGCCCACAGGTCGTGCCATTTCAACAGCGCCCAGGACAACGCTGTATAGATCCAGTTCATGTTCACTGGGTAGCTCCGGTGGTGTCATTGTTGCTGTCGGGGTTCATACCCTCGACACTATCGGTTTGGTGTTGTGCCGACCCTGGCACGCGTCGACGCGCCGTAGGCTCCGGCCCAGGCGGGGACGAGGAGTCCGCCGTCTCGGCCTCGGGTGCATCAGCACCTTCGCGTCCAGGCACGGGGTCGTAGCCTCCCGGGTGGAAGGGGTGACACCGCGCAAGGCGCCGCAAAGTCAAAAATAGGCCCCTCGCCGCTCCATGGATCTGAATCGCGTCAAGGGCATATGCGCTGCAGGAAGGGTAGAACCGGCAACGGTTGGGGATAGCTGGGCTTACCCATCGACGGTACGCGATAACCGGCCAGCTCAGCACTCGGGCGGCGAACATCACTGGTCACGCCTCACTTTTGCCGAGTTGCCACGCCTGCGGCCCCGGTTGCGATCCGCAGACGGCTCTGCGGCAGATCGGGCGGCGAACTTCCGGGCGGCCGCGCTGGAGGCGGCAAGAATATCATCTTTGAGCTGGTGAAACGTTCTTTTGCTGGCGCTGGGAGTAGCGCGGATAACAACGTCGACATCGCTGGGCCACTGCGAGTGGGTCTCCATCACAGCGTGTCGCAGCCGGCGCTTGACCTTATTGCGGATCACAGCGTTCCCAACGGCTTTGGACACGACAAAGCCAGCTCGCATGGCTCCCGGTTCCGGGTCCTGCGGCTGGCTGTCGATGTTGTGGCCCGCGCCCGTGAATGTCTGCGGCGTTTCAGTAAGCGTCCTGGGCAGCAGACCCGACCGTGCTTGACGGCTGGACCAGTGCACGACGACTCCACCTCGGGCGGCGCGCGTACCTCCTCGCAGCACCGAGGTGAATTCTGAACGGCGACGGATTCTTTGCGCGCTTGGCAGCACCGGTGGGCGCTCTTCGCTACTTAAGAATCGGGCACGTGGGCCGGCATGAGTGTCCGAACGCCTGTGCTGGCGATTTAGACACTCAGGCGGTTGCGGCCTTTGCTGCGCCGCGCGTTGATGATGGCGCGACCCGCACGGGTGCGCATCCGCAGCCGGAAGCCGTGGGTACGCTTGCGACGGCGGTTATTCGGCTGGTAGGTGCGCTTGCTCACGGCAGTAATCTCCCATAACGAATGCGGTCTAATTGCTTCTGCGAAGTCGTGCGGCTGCACATGCGAGAAGCGTCTTCCAGAGTAACAAGTAGTCACTCGCTGGTTTCGTCCCGCAGGGCGCGGGTGTGGCCTGCGACGCGACGCGCATAGCCTGCCCATCCTACGCCAGGTGGGGGCAGCGACTTCAAGCGGATCCGGTGCACTGAATCACACTGACGTGCAAGGGGCTCACTTTCAGTTCACAGCTCACGCATCAAGTGCCCTACCCAGGGTTGTCTTCGCACGTCGTCGTCCACAGGCTGGCTGGGTGGGGGAACCGGCAAGGTCACTACCTGTGGATAACTCACACTTGCCTGTGGATACAGTGAAGGATCGCTCACATTCCACCTGCGACTTTCCGCGCGTTTCCCCTGCTCACAAAGTTATTCACAGGTTTCTCCGCAGGTGAGCGGCGAATGCGCTAGCCGCCTGTAAGCCTGTGGATAACCTGTGGAAAACTGCTTAATGACGCTGCTGAGAAGAGCTTTCCACCTAGCGTTTCGACTTCCGCGGACCAGCAATCACCGACCATACTGAGCACCACCATCCCAGTGGGCCGATGCCTGCTCTGCTCCGCGCCTCCGGCGAGGCTCCCCGTTCCCGGCGGGTCTCCTTGGCGTCCGTCGGAACAGTGAAGCCGAAAGCTCTCAGAGGACTTTCAGGCGTGCGGATGCGATAAGCAATGTGGGGGTGAGTAACG